>JBDLVK010000123.1:0-8276 GCA_039804825.1 Bacteroidota bacterium | reverse complement strand
CAAGGGACTTAGCGGATAAAAAAGCTCAGAACGTAATAGCTTTTGAATCTAAACTTGCAGCTGCAAGTATGGCTCCTGCTGAATTGCGTATTCCTGAAAAAACGTACAATTTAATGTCGAGAAAAGATGCTATGGCAGCAACAGGCTCATTTAATTTAGATTCTTATCTATCAGCTGTTGGCAGTAAGTCGTTTGATTCAATTGTTGTAAGTCAACCTGAATTCTTGAAATCAATCAACAATTTGATGATTGAAGAATCAATCGAAGTTTGGAAAGATTATTTATTATGGACTACAATTAATCATTACGCAGGACATTTAAATGAGAAATTCGTTGAAGCGAACTTTGCCTTTTATGGAAAAGTTCTAAGTGGTAAATCCGAAATGAAACCCTTAGAGGACAGAGTAATAGATGAAATTACAAATAAAGAATTTGGGGAAATTTTAGGTAAAGCTTTCGTTGAAAAATACTATTCAAAAAAGGCCCAAGAACGCGTTAATACGATGGTTGACAATTTATTGATTGTTTTTAAAGAGCGAATTGCAGGTTTAGAATGGATGTCAGATGAAACGAAAAAAGAAGCAACCAACAAATTAAATTCGATTGGACGTAAATTAGGTTTCCCAAGTAAATGGGAAGATTTTTCAGCATTGACTTTTTCTTCGGACGAGTACATTTCAAATCTAAAACTAGAAAGCAAATTCTCTCATCTGAAAAATATGAATGATTTAACGAAACCTGTAGATAAAGAAAAATGGGGTATGCCAGCACACATGGTGAATGCTTATTACCATCCTTTGTTAAATGAAATTGCTTTCCCTGCTGGAATCATGCAAGCACCTTTCTTCGATGAAAATGCTGAAGACGCTGTGAATTACGGACGTATCGGAATGGTAATTGGTCACGAGTTTACACACGGATTTGATGACATGGGATCTAAATTCGCTGCGGATGGATCGTTTAAAAATTGGTGGACTGAAAGTGATCGTAAGTTATTCGAAGAAAAAACTGGAATTCTTGGTGAGACGTTTGCGGCATTTTGTCCTATTGAAGGAAATTGCGTAAATCCTGATTTGACAATGGGAGAAAACATTGCCGATTTAGGTGGTTTAACAATGGCTTATTATGCCTACAAACGAACAGAGGAATTTAAATCAGGAAAAGAAGTAAATGGCTTCACTCCTGCTCAACGTTTCTTTATATCGTATGCACAATTGTGGAAAATCAACTATACTGAAGAAGAATTAAAAAATAGAATTGCAAACGATCCTCATTCGCCAGGGATGTATCGTGTGAACGGACCATTGATGAATTGTCCAGAATTCTTCGAAGCGTTTAATGTGAAAGAAGGAGACAAAATGAGAAATCCTCAAGAGAAAGTTGCTCGTATCTGGTAATTCTGAGTAGATAGAATTTAGAAAGCGGTGAACTATTCACCGCTTTTTTTATGCGCTTACGATTCGGGATTCATGATTGATGATTTGTAATTGAGGAATCAATCTACCCAAATGACCAGAATTTTAAAAGTCTAAATATTTAGTCTTCTGTATAAACAAAAGGAAGGTATTTCCTTCGAAATGGACTCCAATTTAAACTATAAAGACTAAAAACTTAATCCGTAGCATTCAAAAGTGTTAATAATAAAAAAAGCCCCGTCCTACAATTAGGACAGGGCTTTCAAAAGAAATATTCATCAATTATTTAATTCCTAAATAATCTTTAGCTTGTTTGTCTGTAGGATCAACAGTATTTACCATTGTCCAATATTCTTTAGCTTTCACTGGATCTTTAGCTGGAGAAGTTACATAGTAATCACCTAGGTATTTAGCAGCTTCGACAAAAATTGCTTTATAGCTATTTGATGCTCTTTCTTCAACTTTCACTAATTCAACAACTTTTTCATAATATGGTTTTGCCGCATATGTTTTGTTGTTGTCTAATTGGTAAGATGAGCGTGCTCTCCAGAAATATCCTGCAGCATACGTTGATGAAATAGCGTTTAATTTAGCGAATGCACTATCAGCTAAGGCGTAGTTTTTAGGTCCAACAAAATATGCTTTTCCTAAGTCTAAATATTCACCTGGAGTCAAAGCTGTACTTTTCTCTTTCAACGTGTAATATTCAATTGCTTTGTCATACTTTTTAGCTTTCATATACAATTTAGCAATTTCAGGAGCCAAATCAACAGCAACTTTACTGTCCAATGCAGATGCTTTTTCCAATTCCAAAATTGCCAAAGAATCTTGTCCTAATTTAGAATACGCAGTTCCTTTGTATTTGTAATCAGTATATAAAATTTTATCAGAAGGAACAATAGTGAAGTAATGGTTCAACAATTCAATACCTTTTGTTGGCCCATCAGCAATTGTAGCACATTCGATCAATGAATATGCCTTCATTCTTTCAAGGTAGAAATTTGTTAAACCAGCTTTTTCTACATTTTCGAATTCTGTAATTGCATCACAGTATTGTTTTCCAACAAACATTGCTGTTGCATAACGGAAGCGAGACTCCGTACTATTGTTCAATTCTAAGTATTTTTTCCAGTTTGCAATCGCTTTATCAGATTGTTTGAACATCATATACAATTCAGCATTTTCGCGGTAAGCAGGAGCATACGTTGGATCAATTGATTGTGCTTCTTTGTATTTTTGATCTGCTAATTCAAAGTTTTTCGCACGTTGGTACAATTTTGCCGTACGAACAATTCCACGTGGAGATTTTGGATTGATTTCCAATACCTTGTTGTAACTTTTAATTGCTGGAGAACCATCTGTTGGAGTTTTCAAATATAGGGCGTCTCCCATTAATAAATGTCCATCCTCATTTCGTGGATCCAATTTGATGGCAAGTTCCAATAAGGTAATTGCTTCATCAAGACTTTTTGTTTCAGATGTGATGTACGTTTCAGCGATAGCGCGCAACACTTCAGCATTTTTGTTTTTTGTCATTGATGTTGCTTTTGCGAATTGTGCCTTCGCTCCTGCTGCGTCACCATTGATCCAAAGTGTTTTACCTGCACCAACATACGATAACGGCGCAGCTTGATCAACTTTTAGTGCTTGAGACCAATGAACTTTTGCAGAATCAAGTTCACCACGCTCATAAAAATTTTCTCCAAAGTAAAATTGGTAACATCCATTTGCCGGTTCAGCCGCGATTAATTTTCTAAAATCAGAATCCGCATCAGCAAATCGCTCATTGTCTGTCTTTTGAATTGCCTCTTTCAATGTTTGCGCGAAAGATGTTGAACTAACTAATAACGCTAATGCAACTAGGTTTTTTGTGTTCATGAGTTTATTTTTCTTATTTGTAATTGTCCTTTATCAATTGTCTTGCCAAAAATAGAATTCTTTCTTCAAAGTGCCTATAAATCGCAAAGAAACCTTTTATTCTTCGTCAAGTTGAATTAAACGAATTGGCGCATTCGCAGGGACCAAAGCTGATTTTTGCACAATCAACTGTCCTTTTTCACCAATCATGAAATTCACAAAACTTGAAAAAACGCTGCTTCTACCTGCAAAATTGATCATCCAAATTTCTCGAGAAAGTGGATAATCTTGAGAGAATAAATAACTAGCATAGGGTTTTAAATAATCTTTCTTACCATCAACAGAAACAGACATCACTGTAATACCATCTAAAAACGCCAATGCATCAAAGTCATCCGCATCTGAAATCCAATTTACACCTATCACACCAAGTGCACTTTTGTTTTTCTTTACATAATTAATCACCTCTTTATTTCCTTTAACAGCAAATACGTTTACAGGCAATTTTTTCAATTTGCACAAGTTTTTCAAATAATAAAAATTAGCTGAATTTTCCTGATCAAATACTACATTGATGCGTGTTTTTAACTGTGGCCAAACAGTATCTTTTCCTGTTAAGATGCGCTTCAATTGGTCGATAGTAATTAAACTATCTTTATTTTCTGGATTTGTAATCAAAGCAATTCCTTCAATAGCCACTTTGTCGCTTCGAACTTCAATCTGTTTCTTTTTTAAGTCACTCAGTTCTTTTGCATTTAGTTGACGCGAAATACAAATCGTTTTATAATCTCCTGAATAGAATTTTTCGATAATTTCTCCCTCGGGTAAATAATTTGGAACTATGTTATATTTTGGAAATTGTCCTTCGAAAGTATCAATACTTGTTTCGAACAAAGGTTTAAACGATTCCTCAATTAAAATTTCGGTTTCATTTTTGCCATCACCGGCTGTTCCACTTCCATAATTTGTACATGCCGCAAGCACAATACCCACGATACCAACTACAATATATTTTATGTTCTTTTTCATGATCTTTATTTTTTAACCATTTTATAAAAGCGATAACCTCTGAAGATTGCATATAAAATCAAAATCGTAAAAAGTATGTTCTTTCTAGATTCCGTCATTGATCCTGCAGTCAAATCTTCAAATTTTATATAATAAGCAAGTACTAAACACATCACTATTGCAAACAGCGATATAACTTTATTAACTGATTCCATTAAACAAAAATATAAAAAAAATCCCCGAAAGACACGTCAATCGGGGATTATAAAATCAAAGAATAATTATTCCAATGCGAAGTTAATTGGCAACTGGAAATAAGATGCCGTACTACGACCATTTAGTTTACCCGGTTTCCAAGGTGGCATGCTTTTAACAACTTTAATCGCTGCTTTGTCACACTCTGGACAACCTGGAACACCACGAACAATCGATACTTGTGAAATTGAACCATCAACTGAAACGACGAATTTCAAATAACATTTACCTTGAATGTTGTTTTCTTTTGCAACCTCAGGGAAAACAATGTTATCGTTAATGTACTTTTGCATCGCTGCAACTCCACCAGGGAACACTGCCTCTTCATCTACGAACATTGCAGGCTCATCTGGTTTCGGAGGATCTGGAACTGGATCTGGTCCTGGATCTGGAGTAACCACGAATGGGTCACCATTTCCTTTTTGATCTTCTTTACCTGTTTTAGGCGCATCATCCGTTTGAATGAAGGGAGGATCTTCAACTGGTAAGTTCGTAACTACCGGTGGAGTAAACGCAACACGCTCTTCCAATGGTGGTGGAGGTGGAACTAACTCTTTTGGTGGTGGTGGAACTTCTTCTTCCATAGGAGGAGCTACTTCAACAAACTGACTATCGTCTTTTTTCGCTGTAATTTTCTCGTCTTCTGGACGACTTTGGTAGTACGCAACAGTTCCAAAAGTCAATCCTAAGATTAAAATAAAGCTTCCCATAATGATTAGGATCAATTTACTGTAATCTTTTCTTAAGACATACGCACCGTATTCTTGGTTACGTTGCTCGAAAACGACATCATTACGTTGGTCAGAAGTTACTTGAGCCCAAGCACCTTGTGAGAAGTAATCATACAATGTTACTCCAGCTACAAGTGCAATTAATATTAATATGAGTGTCATACTATTTTGCTTTAGCTTTTAATAAATCTAATTCCGATTTCAAGATGTCAACCGGAGCAATCATCCCGATGTCAGCAATTTTCAACTCATCCACTAAATCGATGAAGTTTTTACACGTTGCTTTATCGTCTGTTTTAATCAAGACTTTCAAGGCTTTCTTATTTTGTTTCGCTTCAATCATTTTTTTGGTAAACACTGAATCTACCATTTGTTTGCTTTCCACTAACTTTTCAAGACGCTCTCTTTCTTGAATAACGTATTTGTTACCTTTTGCTAACAAAGCTCTCACACCGTCAGGACTGAAATTTGTTTCTTTCAATTCTGTTGGTGGTTCACCTTGTGGATTTCCTTTTGGAAAAAACTCATCTTCGTAGTAATAAATTTTATCCTCAGTTAACAAAAATGTAATCGCGTTATTAATCTTTGTTGGCTCGATATCCTTTAACTCTTCGTCTGTCAACTTTGCTGGATACACCAAACTCATTACTTTAGGCTTTGCGAAAGTCGTTGTCAATACGAAGAAAGTCAACAACAAGAAAGCCAAATCCACCATTGGAGTCATGTCTACTTTCGTAGAACTCTTCTTGGCTCTTTTCTTTCCTTTATCGTGGCCGCCACCGCCGCCGCCTTCTGCTATTTCTGCCATAGTTCTTCTGTATTACAATGGAGCCATCTCCAAAGAAGTTATAAAATTCAAGTTATTCAATTCCAACTCTCTGAAAACATCGATTACTTTTTGCGCATTCGCATACAATGTTTTACTATCAACTCTTAGAATAAACTTCGGCACAAAATCTTTTGGATCTGGATTTAATCCATCCATTTGTGCTACTTCATATGCTGTTCTTCCTGAGTTTACTGCTGCACGATTTCCGAAATCAATCCAATCTTTCAATTGATTTTTAGTTGAATCTAAATACGGAATTCCTGAAGTATTAAACTGACGTCTTTCGTCCGTACTTAAGTCAATGTATTGTGGTAATTCACCTACAGTACAACCGAACGTTTCCATCAATGTAAATTCTTCAACTTGTTTCTCAGTTAATTTTAACGATTGGTATTTCCCCATCATACTGTTGATCAATTCTCTTTTCGCTTCTGGATCAGACATTTTAAAGAAAACACGACCACCAGCATCAACAGTTACAAGTACAACATTAGCTGGAATAGCCATATCACTGATACTTGTTGGAATATCAACATCAACTGGATCACTCGGACGAATACTTGCAGCAAGCATGAAGAAAGTAACAAGCAAGAAAGCCAAATCCACCATAGGGGTCATGTCTATGGACGGGCTGCTTTTGGGCATTTTAATTTTAGGCATTTCCCTTCAATTTAATTAGTTACTTTTTCTTCTTAATTATTTGTTTGAAGCAGAGAAATCTTGAACGATTGTAAATGCTGCCTCATCAATGCTGTAAGTCATTGTATCAACTTTCGTAGAGAAGAAGTTGTACATAACGATCGCAATAGTTGAACCTGTAATACCGAATGCCGTGTTGATCAAGGCCTCAGAGATACCTGCAGAAAGTTTTGCTGGGTCAGGAGTACCTGATGACATCGCAGCGAACGAAGAAATCATCCCTAATACCGTTCCAATCAAACCAACTAATGTTGCGATAGAAGCACAAGTTGAAAGTACAACCAAGTTTTTAGACAACATTGGCAATTCTAATGCTGTAGCTTCTTCTAACTCTTTTTTCAAAGATTCAATTTTTTGCTCTTTGTCCATTGAATTATCTTCTGCAACGTGAGAATATTTCTCCAAACCTGCGCGAACAACGTTTGCTAATGAACCTCTTTGTGCATCACACTCTTCAATTGCAGTTGCAACTTCTTTCGTTTCTAATAAACCTTTGATTTTTGAAATGAATTTATCGATGCTTCCTTTTCCTTTCGCTCTTGTTAATGTAATGAAACGCTCAACAGAGAAAGTAATAATGATGATGTTAATCGCTACAAGAATTGGTACGATGAATCCTCCTTTGTGGATCAAACCAAAAATGTGACCAACGCCTTCTTCTACTGGTTCGTTTTCCCAATACGGTAAGTTTGCCTTAGCATCTTTAAGACCGTTAACGAAGTTTGCTGGGTTACCAAATACTAATTTGTAAATAAGTACACCAATTACCAATGCAATAACAATAGCGATTGCCGCCATTAAAGATGAAAAACCACCCGATGTTTTTTGATTGTTGCTCATAATTCTAAATTTTATTTTATCCTTTATTTTACGATTTAGGTGCCAAACATAACAAAAAACTTTCAATAGTACCACAAATACACATGACGTTTTTATTTAATTGTTAGCCTTTTTATTTAATGTGTTCGTTTTAGCATTTTATCTGTTAAAACGAACACATTTTCAACCTATTTCTTGTGTTATTAAATTATTAAATTGCTATTAAAACATCATTAATCAAGCGCAAAGTTGATTGACAGATTAAAATACGATGGTACTTTTTTACCGCCCGCCTCAGCAGGAACCCATGGTGGCATTGCTTTTAATACGCGAATCGCTTCTTTATCACATTCAGGACATCCTGGAATTCCTCGTAATACTTTGACAGAGCTTATTGTTCCATCTGCATTGACAATGAATTTCAAGTAACAAACTCCTTGGATATTTTCTACTTGTGCAATTGTTGGATATTCCAATTCTCCTTGAATAAATCCAGCCATTTTTGGTTGACCTCCAACATAATGTGCTTCAACAGGTGGGAATTCCATAGGCGCAGTAGTAGTTTCACCCTCACCTTCTCCTTCTTTCTTTCCTTCCTCTTTTTTGGTTGTTGTCAAACCATCGCCAATTTTCTCTTTGTTTTCAGCACCAGTTTTTATGGCA
>JBDLVK010000122.1:0-19662 GCA_039804825.1 Bacteroidota bacterium | reverse complement strand
GACGGATTTTTACGTGCAAAAGCATACGAAGAGGAATGGAAATTATACAATTCAGGAAAGAGTAGTTTAACTACCGCACCACGCAAAGACCTGGAATTGGAAGTATTATTGGAGATTCTGCATGGACAACGATTTATAACTTGTCATTCCTATGTTCAATCAGAGATAAATATGTTGATGCATATGGCTGATTCAATGGGATTCAAAATCAATACATTTACCCATATTCTTGAAGGATACAAGGTTGCTGATAAAATGAAAGAACATGGAGTAGGAGCTTCTACATTTTCTGATTGGTGGGCTTACAAATTTGAAGTGAATGATGCGATTCCATACAATGCGAAATTAATGGCCGATCAAGGGTTAATCGTTGCAATCAACTCTGATGATGCGGAAATGGGTCGTCGTTTGAATCAAGAAGCTGCGAAATCAGTGAAATATGGTGGGATGTCTGAAGAAGAAGCTTGGAAAATGGTCACTTTAAATCCTGCTAAATTATTGCATTTAGATGATCGTATGGGAAGTTTAAAAGTGGGTAAAGATGCTGATATTGTTTTGTGGACAGCAAATCCATTGAGTATTGAAGCAAAAGTTGAAATGACATTGGTTGATGGAGAGGTTTTATTTGATAGCGTTAGGGATTATCAGATGCGTCTAGAAAACCAACGTGAAAAGTCACGACTTGTAAGTAAAATGCTTGCTTCAAACGAAAAGGGTGAAACTACGAAACCCTTCTTTAAACGTAAACATCGCCACTACCATTGTGATACAATTGGAGAAGAAGGATCAGAAGGAGAAAACAGCCATTAATTGAGAACATGATGAAATTGAAGTTAACAGTCCTTTTTAGTGTTTTGATGACCTTGAGTTTTAGTCAAAATCCTAAATCTATTTTATTACTAAATGGATATTTGCACATTGGAAATGGCGATGTCATTGAAAGTGCATTAGTTGGAATACGTGATAATAAAATTGATGTTGTATTGAATTCTTTGGCAACGAGTTATAAGAAAGAGGAATGGGATACAATAATTGATTTGGAAGGGAAACATATTTATCCCGGATTTATTGCAACGAATTCAACGTTAGGTTTAACCGAAATAGATGCTGTTCGAGCGACAAGAGACTTCAATGAGGTAGGTGCTTTTAATCCACATGTGCGCACCCAAATAGCCTACAATGTTGAATCAAAAGTAATAAGTACGGTTCGTACCAATGGCGTTTTGTTTTCTCAGGCCACTCCTCGTGGAGGTGAAATTTCAGGAACATCTTCTGTCATGGCGATGGATGGATGGAATTGGGAAGATGCTACCATATTAGCAGATGATGGCATTCATGTAAATTGGCCTTCTAGTGCGGTGAATTACTCTGAACCAGGAAAGGATTTAACAAAGAATGATGGGTATGTAGCGGCCAAAAAAGTAATATATGACTTCTTTGAGTTATCTAAAGCCTACTCAAAAGGAGAAAACGATAAGATAGACCTTCGTTTGGAAGCTATGATTGACTGTTTTAAGGGTAATAAACGTGTTTATTTGCACGCAGATGATTTACAGCAATTAAACGACATCATTGACTTTGCAAAACACTTTGAATTGAATTTCCCAGTGATAGTTGGTGGTTATGATAGTTATTTAATTACGCGCTTGTTGAAGGATGCAAAAATTCCTGTGATGTTGGGTAGAACACATAGTTTACCTAGGAATGAAGAAGATCCAGTTGATTTACCTTATCGCATTCCGGCCTTATTGCAAGAAGGTGGTGTTTTGTTTTGTTTGCAGAATGAAGGAGATATGGAAGCAATGAATGCTAGAAATCTTCCTTTTCAAGCTGGAACAGCTATGGCATATGGTTTGACAGAAGAACAAGCGATTCAGTCAATATCATTGAATGCATGTAAAATAATGGGAATTGATAAAGAATATGGAACCCTTGAAGTCGGGAAATCGGCAACCTTGTTTGTATCTGAAGGGAACGCTTTGGATATGCGCACAAATCAAATTACCTTAGCCTTAATTCGTGGGCAATTTATGTCGCTGGATAATTCTCAAAAAGAATTGTATTCTAAATACCAGAAAAAATACAAAAAATAGGAAAACACAAAAATAAAAAAAGCCATTCAGCTAATAGTTGAATGGCTTTTTTGTGTTTAAAGAATCGTTAATTTATTGAGAGTTTTTTTGTCCACTTTTGATTGCCACTCAACAGTTGAAGAATGAAATAACCCGTTGGAACGTCATTGATTTCAAGGTTCATTTTTGAACCACTTGACCAAGTCCATTCTTTCACAATTCTACCTGTTAAATCCACCAATTGCACTGTTTCAATTGCACTGTCATCACTTACCTCTACAGTTACGAACGCATCTGCTGGATTCGGATAAATATTCCATGATATGAATGAATTTTCAGTAATTCCAAGATTGACATTAAACGGATTTGAAACATGAACACAACCAAAAGAATCAACAATTTCTACTTTGTAAACTCCAGTCATCATGGCATTAATAGTATCGTTTGTTTGTCCACTGATTGCAAAATCATTCAATAACCATTGGATCGTGTAGCCATTTGGAACATTTCCTGCAATCAAAACGCCGTTTGCTCCTAATGAAATTGTTGGCACAATGGATGGATTACAATAAACAGCTGTCATTGTATCAGAAAATGCAACACAACCCGTTGAATTGATTGCAATAACATGATAAATTCCACTCTGCGTAACAACATATGAGGTCGTAGTTGCATTGCTAATTGGACTTCCATTAAAATACCATTGATAAGCATATCCCAAATCAGGAGTTGAAAGTGTATGATTTGGCGCATCATAAGCAATTGTTGGATCATTCGGATAGCCATAAACGTGAATTGTGTCTTGTGATATTACAATTGGATTTGGATAAATAATCTGATGATTAACTGTATAATTTACTGTAGAAGTACCAGCAGTGCATCCGCCACATCCATTTAAACTTAGAACAGCATTACCCATGTAATCATCTGCTCCGAGAATTACTTCTCCAAAGCTATCATCGGCTTCGTAAACCCAAATTGTGTAAGTATTTGCTGCATTTAATACAATACTTGTCGTCCAACTAACAGGTGGGTTTTGATCTCCAATAATGGTTGATTGATAGATTGGATTTCCATTTTCCTTAATAATGAAATAGGCATCAGCATTGTCATATGATGGGAAACCACCACCATAATTACTCATAGCTGATATCCCAACACCTGTCAAAGTATAAACATCAATTGTGTCTAAATTGTCCCAAGCTTTATATTGAACAACATAGTCACCTGGAGTAGTGTAAACTTGAGGAACTGGATTTTCTACAGTAGAAATATTTCCGTTACCAAAATCCCACCAATAAGCTAATTCACCTGGATTGTTATTTGTGAAATCAACTGTAATTGGAGAACATCCAGAAGCGCCAACCATTGAGAAACCGTTATTTGAAACACTCACATTATTCGGTAATATTTCCATATAAATTTGGAATGTAAATGGATAACCACTTATTACTGTTAAATCGGCCAAAACCGTTACGTCAATTGTATAACTTCCAGCTAGAAGTGGTGTTCCATAAATATTTACACAACCTAATTGATTCACTTGAGGATTGTAATCGCAATTAGTTGCCGCGTTGTTGCATTGCCAAGATAATCCGACAGGCAACGAAACTGAATAAATATGAAAATTGGTAAAATCATAACCCATTGTATCCAACGGCATAAAGAAAGTGATATCTGTACTGTAGGCTTGACCTACATAACCAGTTGGCAAGGTGTCAGGATAAATTCCTGTTTGTGTTTGGGTATTGTCAATCGTACAAATTTGGCTGTGCCCATACAACGAAATCAATACAAGTAGCGTAGTTAATATTTTAAGCATAGTCTTTAGTTTTACGGATTAAATGTACAACATTATTCAATATCTTATTATGAAAATTTGGCAAGTTGTATAATTGAGAATATGTTGAAAAAAGCAGAAGTTTTCAATGAATTTTTCTAATTTTGAATGATTCAAAATAACAAGTATAAATTTAAAAATTACAAATATGGCTTTCGAATTACCAAATTTACCGTATGCGTATGATGCTTTAGAGCCGCATATTGATGCACGAACAATGGAAATCCACCATTCAAAACACCACCAAGCATATATTACAAATTTAAATGCTGCAATCGCTGGTACTGAATTGGAAGGACAATCAATCGAAGAGATTTTAAAAGTATGTAAAGATAAACCGGCCGTTCGAAATAACGGTGGAGGATTTTGGAACCACAATTTATTCTGGGAAGTGATGGCACCGAATGCTGGTGGTGAGCCAACAGGTGAATTAGCGCAAGCAATCAACAGTGCGTTTGGATCTTTTACAGCATTTAAAGAAGAATTTGCAAAAGCAGGAGCAACTCGTTTTGGATCAGGTTGGGCATGGTTATGCGTTGAAGGAGGAAAATTAGTAGTTTGTTCTACTCCAAATCAAGACAATCCATTAATGGGAGAAGGTTGTAACGGAACGCCAATTTTAGCAATGGATGTTTGGGAGCATGCTTATTACTTGCATTATCAAAATCGTCGTCCTGATTATATTAATGCATTTTTTAACGTAATTAATTGGGATGTTGTAGCTGCAAAATATGCTGCTGCGAAATAAGAAATCTAATTTTTTATGATAGAAGCCTAGAAGAAATTCTAGGCTTTTTTTGTTATCAAAACTTTAATTAACTGCTTCAATGGAAACGATTTCAGGAGCCATAATTTTAACAGCTTCTTCCAATCCAGCTTTCAGAGTCATAACGCTCATTGAACAATCGCTACAAGCTCCAAGTAAACGAACTCTAGCAACAGCGTCATCCGTAATTTCTACCAATTCCATATCGCCTCCGTCAGCGTGTAAAAAAGGGCGTAATTGCTCAATTGCCTCGTTTACTTTCCCACTAATCTCTTCTTTATTTAATTCCATGAGTTATACCTTAGCCGTTTTACGTTCTTTAACTAATTGAACGTTCGCAACAAAAGTACGAACTAATTCATCAAAAGCATTTGCTGATGGTGTATTTTCTTGAAAAACAGCAGGTCTACCTGCATCGCCAGCCTCACGTACACTTTGAACCAATGGAATATGACCTAAAAATGGTACGTTCATTCCTTCTGCCAAATTTTTTGCGCCATCACGCCCAAAAATGTAGTACTTGTTTTCAGGTAATTCAGCTGGAGTGAACCAAGCCATATTTTCCACTATTCCAACTACAGGTACATTTACTGTATCCATTTGGAACATGTAAACTCCACGTCTAGCATCAGCCAAAGCAACTTCTTGAGGGGTAGAAACGATTATTGCACCATCCAATGGAACAGTTTGCACCAAGGATAAATGAATATCCCCAGTACCCGGAGGTAAATCAATGAGTAAGAAATCCAATTCTCCCCAATATGCATCGGTAAACATTTGTGTCATGGCTTTGGCAGCCATTGGGCCACGCCATACTACTGCATTGTCTTGTTCTGTAAAGAAACCAATTGACAGCAATTTTATTCCATATGAAATCACTGGATTAATCATTGGTGTTCCTTCAACATCAATCATGGTAGGACGTTCATTCACAACATCAAACATAGTTGGCATTGAAGGACCATAAATATCTGCATCAACAATACCAACTCGGTAACCTGCTTTTGCTAAACCACCTGCTAAATTTGCTGTAACTGTAGATTTTCCAACACCACCTTTTCCTGAAGAAATCGCAATGATGTGTTTTACATCTGGTAAAATTTTACGACGAACCTTACTTGCTTCTGTAGGTATCGGCTTAACTTGGCAATTGATAGTTGTATCTTGACCGAACACACGTTTCAAATTAAACTCAACAGCTTCCTGCATGCGTTTTCTTGCATGCAATGCAGGGTTTGAAACATGTACCACCAAATTGATTTCATTGCTTGAAATATGCAAATCATCAACAAGGTTCAACGAAACTATGTCTTTTTTTAAATCTGGTTCTTGAATATTACCAAGTACCTCCAAACAATTTTCACGATTCAATTCCATGGTACAAAATTAATCAAAAAAAAAGGTTGTCACGCTTGGACAACCTTAATCTTATTTGTGATTTATTTATTTAATCGGTTTAAACGACTTTATCGATTTCGCCATTAATTCAATTATGTTTTTGGCTTCATAACCTTCGTCACGACTTCTTAATTCATACGTAATGCCATCAATTATTTTTTGCCCATAAACGTGATAGGATTTATGCTCAACTCCCACCTTAGGTGAAGCTTTTTTAGATCCTTTAACAATCAATTTACGTTCATAAACAATTAAATCTTTCTCATCAACTAAGTAGTTGATATCGAATACTTCTTGTTCTTTTAGCTCTTTTTTCTTGTATTCTACCATGTCGGTATAATCTCCATAATCTTCAATGTGTAAATTGAAATTTGAGCCAACATTAATATCCCAAATAAAATCTCCGTCTGTGTGGATAATCTCAGGTTTTGTTGATGCACCAATATTTGCAGTTTCATCTGGTAACATGATCATTGCAGGAATTCCATTTTCTTTCAGATTAATACCTTTAAATTCGTAATAATCATCGTCCAGTGTAACGCCTTCTTCTTTCAATGGTTGATTATCGTTACCACAAGAAGAAAATAAAGCGCTCATCAACAAAATGCTAAACAGCCCGTAAGAAAGAAATTGGTTTAAAGATCTTTTTTTCATGAACTAATTCTTTTTGAAAGAGTTTTTTCTTTCAGATATACAAATATATAAGTTTTTTACTACTATGTTTAAAACAATTTGACGGTATCTTTGTTTTAGTTTTGTTAGGCGTCCCAGAGTATATACTTGCTCTGGTTTTGAGCATTCAAAAGAAATGGCAGAATATAAAATAAAAGATTTAGAAACCTTAACAGGAATTAAAGCACATACAATTCGTATTTGGGAAAAACGTTATGGTTTGATTTCTCCTGAGCGAACTGAAACATTGATTCGCACCTATTCCGATGAAGAACTTACGATGTTATTAAACATTGCTATGCTAAATAAGCATGGGGTTAAGATTTCGAAAATCGCCCAAATGAAACCAGAGCAAATTTCTTCTCAAGTTTGGGATTTAATGGGTGAAAAATCAACAGATAGTAGCACTGAAAAATTTATTTTGGCGCTATTGAATCTTGACGAAAATTTGTTCAAGGATACACTTCAATTGTTGATTGATGAAAAAGGACTTGAATCTACGTTCAAGGAAAATTTGATACCTTTTTTAGATCGAATTGGAGTAATGTGGATGGTTGGAACTATTAACCCGGCACAAGAACATTTTATTTCGAATTTAATTCGTCAAAAAATTATTGCTGCTATTGATAAATTAGAAGTGCCGCAAGGTAAAGATCTTCCTGTGATGTTGTTTTTACCAGAACATGAATGGCACGAAATAAGCTTGTTGTTTTATCACTATTCAATAAGACGCAGTGGTTTATATACAATTTACCTAGGCCAAAGTTTACCTTATGATGCACTTCTTGAATGTATCGAACGCTTTAAGCCGAGAGCTTTGGTGACATCATGGCTTACTTCCGTTGATTCAAATTACATGTTGAATTTCTTCAAACAACTCCATAAAGATTCAAATGGGTTACCCGTTTATGCGGGAGGGTACCAAATAAATGCGAATAGAGAGCAAATTCACCAATTCATAAGTGAAGTGAATTCTGTTGAGGAAATGGTGGAAAAATTAAATCAATAATATTCCTTTAACTCCAGGACCTAACTCGGGAATAGCTTTCATTTTATCTTTAGAGATTGTCTCGGGTAAGAAAACGAATTTTTTATCGTACATGTCATCGTTTACCCAAAAACTGACCCAATATTCATTTGCTAAGCCAAACACATCTTCCATAATCGGTTCAATTTTTCCAGATTCATTAGGGAGTAAAAGCTCTATACATCTTCGTAATGTTGAAGTTTTAATGCGTTCACCTGTTGTAACATTTTCACCATAACCCGTGCTCGTGATAATAATACCTTCCATAATATCATCGCGAAGATTGAGCAAATAAACATTATAAATATCTGCATTATCTTCTCCTTTTTCTAGCACAACCGCTACACCTACATTTTCTACTTTCGGCCCTAATAATCCTTCTTTCATATTTTTGTTATTCCGTTTGAGCTGCTATTTCTCTGCCCAGTCGAAGAATGGTGAAAAAGTCTGATGGATGTCCAACTTTCGCATTATTGGCTTTACAATATGCTTTATCACCTTTTTTATCTTCCGGGATGACAAAGTTATCGTTTCGTTTCATTCCGAGGCGCACGATCACCAAATTTTCTGAAGGAATTGAAATAATATATTGGCCTTTTATTCCGCGACAATAGTATATCGGTGTTTTATCACCTTGATAAGTCCAAATGTGTAAGCCATATCGCATATTAGAAATCCCTTCTTCGGTGCTTAATTTTGGCGTTTTAACCATTTCTTTCATAAACCAAAGAGGAACAATTTGTTTATCCTTCCATTTTCCATTATGAAGAATTAATTTACCTAAACGTCCAAAATCACGAGCGGTGGCATAAATACAGCAAAACGATTTTTCATCTCCATTTTCTTTATCCAAACTCCAATACGCTTCATGTTCCGTTCCGATCTGCTTCCAGATTTTCTCTTGAGTATATTCTGAAACTGTTTTACCAGTTGCTTTTTCGATGATAAAACCCAATAATTGGGAATTGCCACTTTGATAATTGAATTTCTTTCCTGGTGCTTCAATTGCTTTTTGACGCGTTACAAGGCCATATAAATCTGTTCCATAATACGATTCTGCATTTTCAGATAAAGGATTTGCCCCACTTTCTTCCCAATCTAAACCAGAAGACATCATTAATAAGTGTCGAATGGTAATTTTCTCTTTGCCGTTTGAGGTATAAGCTGGTAAATAATTCCCAACGGGTTCATCCAAGCTTTTAATTTTTCCTTCTTCAATTGCAATACCTATGAGCAAAGCAACAACAGTTTTTGCGGCAGAAAAGGAATTTGAAACGGTTGAAACCGATTGTTCATCAAAGTACTTCTCATAGAGCAACGAATCATTCTTAAAGACTAAAAAGGCTTTTGTATCAAGATTGTTTAAAAATTGCTGATCTTTCGAAGCCATTTTATACAAATTGAATGGTTTTGCTTTCATCCATTCTTGAGATGTATCAGCTTTTTCGATGGTACTATATGGGAAAATGCTTAAATCATAGATGCTCGGACCAATTCTTCCTTCGAAATAAGTGTGACGAATACCTTTATAGATATAAAAGCGTCCAGAAAGAACAATAAATAAATTTACTAGGATCAATAATCCGAGAATAAAGAAAAAGAAAAAACGGAGAGCTTTTTTTATTTTTCGGGCGATATTATTCGGTTTTTTCGACATACGCGTAGTGGAATTGATCAGCTAACTTTTGTTTCAAGATGGTTGAAACATCAGCCATAGAAAGCGCGTATCCCAACTCTTGTTGCATGGAAGTTACGGCTTTGTCATCAATTCCACAAGGAATAATGTGAGAAAAATAGGATAAATCTGAATTTACGTTAAAGCCTATACCATGCATGGTAACCCAACGTGAACTTTTTACGCCCATCGCACAGATTTTTCGTGCGTGAGGAGTATCACCTTCAATCCAAACACCAGTTAGACCGTCGACGCGTCCACCAATAATTCCGAAATGTGCTAAAGTTAAAATGACTGCTTCCTCCAAATATCGCATGTATTTATGGATATCAGTAAAGAAATAGTCCAAATCAAAGATTGGATAAGCGACCAATTGGCCAGGACCATGGTATGTTATATCGCCACCGCGATTAATCTTGTAATACGTAGCATCGTTTTCCACTAGTTCGGTTTCATTCAGTAATAAATTACTTTCACTTCCACTTTTACCTAAGGTATAAACGTGAGGATGCTCGCAAAAAAGTAGGTGATTTTCCGTTTTTAACTCATCTTCACCATTACGAATCCTAATTTTTTTTTGAATTGCTTCATTGAATAATACTTCCTGTAAGTCCCAGGCTTCTTTATAGTCAATTAGACCAAGATCACGAAACTTAACCTCAGGAAGCATTATTAAAATTTAGAAAGTTCGTCTTTTAAGAAATCAATCACCTTGATATCCATAATGTCAGCTTTGTTTAAATCACACAAATAATAGGATGCCCAATCGACAAGGTGGATAAGGTAAAAAGACTTTTCGATTTGACTTTTTCCAAGTGCTTCAATTTCCATTACGCCGGCCGCTTTCTTTTCGATAATGCTTTTAGTGATTTCGTAGCGTTTCTGATTGCGCGGATTCATGTCATTAGTATGTAACATCAACACTTTAAAACGCTCGTCACCGCCACCCCAGCCAACAAGTTCATTGTGGTTCATTTCAGGAATGGTATGATGCCAAGATAAGTATTTTGAATTTTCATTGAATTGTTGACGGGCACGAATAGCTACAGCTTCGTATTGCGGACTTGCATATATAACACCAACCTTTCCGAATAAGAAATTAGCGACTTCTTTTCCAAGCGTATGAATTGATGATGATTCATTGATTAATAAATCATGTGAAGTACGAATTTCAGCTAAATTTGATGCTCCAATAATTCCCAATTGCACAAAAATATTGATCAATTGAACAATAGAAAATGCAGTTGCTGAACGTGGCGGATTACCACCAGGTACAATCACAACGTCATAATTGTTTTCCAAACAAAATGAATGCATTTCTCCACCAGAAGTAATGCCAATAATATGCGCTCCTCTTTCTTTTGCTTCCTTCACACCTGCTAATGTCTCCTCGGTGTTTCCTGAGTAAGATGAACCAATAACTAAGGAATGTTCGTTCACAAAATTTGGTAAATCATAATCTTGTAATAGCAACACTGGAATTTTTGCTTCTTTTTGTACCCATTGAGAGACAATTTTTCCTCCAATTCCTGAGCCTCCCATTCCACAAATTACAATATTATGAATGTCAGCTTTTGGTTGTTTGAAACTGTGTGCCTCAGCGATTGCAAGAGCATCTAACATGTTCTGAGGAAATGCGGTGATAAGTTTTTCCATAATTTTAATCTAATCGTTTGTAAAGATAATGATTGGCATTAGAAATTCAATAAATTATTCCACTCTCTACGAATTTCACAAAAAGTTATAAATTTCAATGAAGAAATAGAGAGTTTTGTTTCTGTTAATCGTAATTTTACCAAAAAAACGCATGAAATCAAGAAGAGCAGCTGAAACCTTATCTATTACTACAAAAGTTGTACTTCCAAACGACACGAACACACTAGGAAATTTATTCGGTGGTCAATTACTCGCATGGATGGATGTGATTGCAAGTGTTTCTGCTCACCGTCATTCAAAGCGTGTTGTTGTTACAGCTTCGGTTAATAATGTGGCTTTTCAAAAACCAATTAATCACGGATCGATCGTTACTTTAGAGGCAAAAGTTTCACGTGCATTTAGTTCTTCTATGGAAGTATTTGTAGATGTTTTTGTTGAGGATCATGTAACTGGTAAACGTGAAAAATGTAATGAGGCAATTTACACCTTTGTTGCTGTTGATCAAAATGGTGGACCTATTCAAGTTCCTGAATTGATTCCAGAAACAAAGGAAGAAAAAGCGCGTTTCGAAGGAGCATTACGCAGAAAACAATTGAGTTTGATTTTGGCAGGCAAAATGAAGCCAAGTGATGCGTCCGAATTGAAAAAATTGTTCTTGGAAGAATAATTAAGAACGTTTGTTTACATCGTTTGCAATTGCCGCTTCATCTTGTAATTGCATACAATCAAAGTGTTTTTTAGGACATTCTTTA
Source organism: Bacteroidota bacterium (assembly GCA_039804825.1). Taxonomy (GTDB): domain Bacteria; phylum Bacteroidota; class Bacteroidia; order Flavobacteriales_D; family Crocinitomicaceae; genus M0103. Next base: position 7,804 of record JBDLVK010000122.1, on the reverse strand, counting down.
TATCCAATTTTGGAGCATGGTCGGCACTTTAAACCTTTCACTTCGTGAATGGAGAAGTTGTCTTTTGTTTTTGGAAAATACGGATACATACCCAATTCAGGGACGGTATTTCCCCAAACACTAACGGTTGGAATTGAAAAGCAAGATGCAATATGCATCATCCCAGTATCATTTGTTAAAAGAACACTTGCTTGTTTCACAATGCTCGCTGATTGGGATAATGTAAAGTTTCCGCAAGCAGAAAAAATGGCAAGTTCTGGGTTCGAAGCGATAAGTTCTTCTGCCAAATCTTTATCGGTAGGTCCACCGACCAATACAATCGGTTTTTGAATTTTATGAATTATGTCATTCAGCTTGTTGTCGGGCATTCGTTTCGTCGCGAACTGTGCACCAATTGCAATTGCAACAAAAGATTTAGGCTCAAGACCGAATGATTGAGTGGTGTTAATTTCTTCTTTCGCATCAATGAAATAGTCACATGGTAAATAGTCATTTTTAACACCAAGCGGTTTAACAGTTTCCAAATAGCGCTCAACAATGTGTATGTTCGGCATCACATTCCTTTTAAAATTTACTAAGAGCCATTTTTGAAAATTCAGTTTTGGAAAAGAGTAAGATTTACAACCCAGTTTACGTTTTAACGCCAATGTTCGAACATTTTTATGCAAATCGATTATACAATCATATTTTTCAGTTTTTAGTTCTGAAATTACTTCATGGATTGATTTTTCTATGGTAAATAATTTATCAATTGAAGGGTTGTTTGCTAATATCTCCTTGAACGAATTTTTAGTGATGAAATGAACTTCACAATTCAATTGATTTTTTAGTGCACGAACAACAGGTGTCGTTAAAACGATATCACCTATTGAACTAAAACGTACCACTAATACTTTCATTTCGACAACTCTAAATTCTATTTCTAACTTCTACCTTCTTGTTCTATTCGTTTTCCAAACCTCAATATACTCATTTGCATTTCTTGGATTCAAGTCACGCAATAGCTTGTCAACCAAACTAGGATGACATTTTTTCTCCAAAGACATCAACGGATAAATTGTTTTGTATTGTGAAATACGTTTGGGCAAATCTTTTTCGTCGAAAAAGAAAATATAATCAAAATTACTAATCGGATTAACGAGCAAATGCTGACTCACATCTGTTCTTTCAACAAAAGAACAATGCCAACTTTTTGCATAGAATTTTGGCATCATTGACGTTCGTTGACCAGCAGACCCTTCAAGCAAAATTGCTTCATTGTCTAAATGTTTATCATACAAATGATACATTGCTTCTACACGCGACTTTTTGGAATACATCGTAGTTGCGAATAACAAAAATGGAATATTCAATATCCAAAAAGCGATAATTGATAGTTTCCAAATTTTATCACGTCGTTTACTTTCTTTAAAAAGTTGATACCCCATAACCCCAAGAATAATAAAGAAAGGAAGTACCGATAAAACGAAACGTTCTTGACGATTCGGATAAATTGTATGGAAAAGGATAAATGCAATTGTTGGTATAAAAAGCAAAGCATATTTTTTATAACTTTTGAAAAATCCTGCCAAGACAATTAGGCCCAATGGAACGAATAAAGAACCTGTTAAAACCAAGAAATACATGAAGTAATTATGGTTTGGTAAATAGGTCGTTCCTTCTTTCATATTATAGGTCACGTACCCAATGAATTCTGCGAATGGATATCCCCAAATGAAATAATCAACCAGACCTTGAGTAAGTCCAAAAATGATTACAACACCCGTTGAAAAAAGTAAGAATGGGTAGTATTGTCGTTTGAAAAAGTAGTAGCCAGCAATTCCTAATGCAAATACACCAATTTGATATCGGAAGGATACAGCCATTCCAATGAACAATCCTGACATTAAGAAATTGAGTAATTTTTCATTTTTGATCAACAACCAAACTCCATATACTAAAAAAGGTAAAGCAGCTACTTCAACTAAATTTCGAACGGAAAGAAAGGGCATAATCCATAGCAAAGCCAAAATCCAACCTACCTTCGTTGCTGTTTCTTTGTTGGATAGTTTTTCAGTGATTTTTATTCCATAAATTACAACAACCATTGAAGCTAAAGCATGAATCAATCGATTGATGAGCATTAGAATTTTTGGATCAACAACACCTAAAAATTTCATGAATGCGAAATACAAATAATTTAATCCAACATAGGTGAAACTATGCCCTTCAGGTGTTCCCAAGCTTCCTTTCGTCCAAGGCAACCAATGGTTGTAATCGTAACCGTCAACCCAAGAGGCAGATGCTTCAATGATGAGGTAGTGATCATCGTGCATGCCATAACCTTGTGAGAAAATTGTCGCGATTAAGCGCACAAAAAGCGCGACAAAAAGGATAAGTTTATACGATTGAAAACGATCTGTTTGCAACATATTAGAGGTTCTTATATTCTTTATAAATCAGAGACATAAACGAATGACAACGTTTTTCCTCTTGTTTTAGTGCTTTTTTGCTAAATGTTTGATCTGGATAATTCTTGCCATCCATGTGGTAACTGAAATTTCCTTTATCAGTAATCCACCCAAATCCTCTATTGATTGTGTGCAAAGCGAATTGAGGACAATTTGGATTCAGCAAATCTTTTGACCAAGTATATCGTTTGTAATCACCACCCATCTGGTAAAGAAGGGTTCGAACAATATCAGCTTGTGAACCCAATGTTTCAATCGTTTCACCACGGTATTCTTTTTTCAAAGGTTCACCAAAAATCAAAAGTGGAACATGGAAATAGGCACCTAGATTGGGGTCCGTAACAGCTGGTGATGCGTGTCCGTGGTCGGCAACCAAAACGAAAATGGTGTTTTTGTACCATTTCTGTTTCTTACATTTCGCCATGAAGTCATCCAAACATTTGTCTGCATAAAACAATGAATTCATGAAATCTGCTTCCGAACCTTTCCATTTTTGAGTACCTCTGTCCGGATAATCATACGGAGAATGTGTACTTCCAGTGAAAGCGCAATGCATAAATGGACCTTTTGTTTTATTGATTTTTTGTATCAACAATTCGTACAAATCTTCATCGTAATAATTTAATTTTCCACGTTGCAGGTTGCTCGGAAAATCATTTTCATCTTCAACCACATCAAATCCATGGTCTGTAAAAAAGCTGCCTATATTGCCGTATTTTAAATCTCCACTAAAAATATAATGTGAGGTATAGCCCCATTTTTTTAAGTCCTGATTGAACGATGGAATTTTTCGGTGTTTATCCGGTTGCATGGAAATTGAAATCTCAGGCAATGCTGGATAACCACTGAAAATACTTGAATTGCCAATTTCTGACGTTCCTCCTGTTGCGTAAATGTTTGTGAACAAAAGTCCTTTTCTTGCTAATCGATCAAAATAGGGTGTAGCGCCGGGTTGGCCGGAAATAGAACTTATGGCATTTGCTGTCCAACTTTCCATGATAATAAACACAATGTTCGGTCGGTCTGTTGTAAAAATTTTGCGCTCATGTTCCAATGGGTAAGTGTAGAAATCGTTCAGTTCTTGTTTAGCCTCTTTTTCCGAAATAAGTGGGAAAGAAGCACCAATTTCACTTCGGTTGTATTGTAAAAAGCTCTTTGCAAAAAAGTAAACTGAATTTACGGAAAGGTCATTAGGAACATATCCTTTGGTGTAATAAGCAGAATCGTAATTGATTGGAATTGGTTGTAAACCACCTCGTCCAATAATGATAAATCCAACAACCGAAATAGCCAAGGTAACAATGGCTATAGGAAGGCGAACGATCCATGAAAAAGATTGATTTACTTCGGAGAATTTGAACATCCAACGCATAAGTTTATAACTCAAAAAGACTTCAATCGAGGCATAGATGATGAACCAGATGGTCATGCTGTAATCAGCAGTTCGAACGACTTCATCAGGATTCAATAAATGTGTGAAAACGCGCGTTGTCAGTTTTGTATTCCATTCTGGATAAGCATTGATTTCGCCTCCATGAATCATGGCACATAGCAAAAACTCAATAAAAACAACCCCATAAAAAGAGCGTTTGAACCATTTGTTTGGATAAACAAAATAGAAGACTAGCAATACGACTGGAAGCAAGCTAAGAAGTGCACCCGTTGCTAAATCTAGTCGCAGGGAATAGACGAAGGCCAACAACCATTCACCAAAGCCAATGTCAGAGAATTTACTCCAATTATGAATTGAAAATAGAATGCGTTCAATATCAAAAATGATAACCCAAAATATGAGTAATTTAATGATAGAACTACCGGTCGATTTTAACAGTCTCACGGCACAAAGATAGCTAGAAATCATTTGGTCATGAGCTTCTTTTATTTTTTGGCTAAAAACGGTTTTAAATCAGCCGAATGAAACGTAGGTTACAGTTTTAATTCTACCACCGTATTATCTTTGTCAAAAAAAATAGAAAATGGGCAAGTTCAGTGATATCGTTAAATCAGAGACGCCAACTTTAGTTGATTTTTATGCCACTTGGTGCGGACCCTGTAAAATGATGCATCCTGTTTTAGATCGATTGAAAGATGAAATGGGATCACAGGTGCGTGTGTTGAAAATTGATGTTGACAAAAATCCAGATGTAGCCGACAAATTCAAAATTAGAGGTGTTCCTACGTTTATTCTCTTCAAAAAAGGTGAAATTGTCTGGCGTCAAAGTGGCGGAATGGATATTAATACCTTAAAAAACAAGGTAAAGCAAGCATTTTAAGCATTTATCGTTTGGGATATTGTTGAAACATAAAACGGTTTAGTATTGAAATGATTGTAGTTGTGTAACTTATGTGAGTAAGTTCCGTAGGATAGGCCAATTACAAATTCGTGTTCAAATTTGCAGAAGTGTGTTAAATCTTCTACTTTTGGCGCGACTAAAAACAATACAAAAATTTAACTTTTATGGGGTCAATGATGATTTATGTGCCAATAGTAATGGCAATAATTGGTCTACTTTTTATGTGGATTAAAAGATCTTGGGTTTTAAAACAAGACGCAGGTGATGGAAAAATGAAAGAAATTTCAGATTACATCTATGAAGGTGCGCTTGCATTTTTGAAAGCTGAGTATCGCTTATTAGCAATTTTCGTTGTTGGAGCGAGTGCTGTTTTAGCTGGTATTTCGTTTATCGTACCAACTACGCACATCTTAATTGTAGTTGCATTTATTTTCGGAGCATTCTTTTCAGCATTGGCTGGAAACATGGGAATGAAAATTGCTACTAAAACAAATGTTAGAACAACGCAAGCTGCTCGTACAAGTTTGCCACAAGCATTGAAAGTTTCTTTCGGTGGTGGTACTGTAATGGGATTAGGAGTTGCTGGTTTAGCAGTTTTAGGTTTAACAGCTTTCTTCATTATCTTCTTCCAAATTTTCATGAAAGGACAATGGACTTCAACAGAAGACATGACAATCGTTCTTGAAACATTGGCTGGGTTCTCTTTAGGAGCTGAGTCAATTGCATTGTTTGCGCGTGTTGGTGGTGGTATTTATACAAAAGCTGCTGACGTTGGTGCTGACTTAGTTGGTAAAGTTGAAGCTGGAATTCCAGAAGATGATCCACGTAATCCTGCTACAATTGCAGATAACGTTGGAGATAACGTTGGTGACGTTGCAGGTATGGGAGCGGATTTATTCGGTTCGTATGTTGCAACGGTATTAGCAGCAATGGTTCTTGGTAACTATGTGATTAAAGACAATGGCGGTGCTATTGCTGATATTTTCAATGGAATCGGGCCAATCTTGTTGCCAATGGCAATTGCAGGTTTCGGAATTTTATTCTCGATCGTTGGAACAATGTTGGTGAAAATTTCAAGTAATGATGCTAAAGAAGCACAAGTTCAAAAAGCATTAAATATCGGTAACTGGGTATCTATCATATTAACTGCTATTTCTTGTTTTGTGTTGGTAAAATTCATGTTACCAGATTCAATGAAAATGAACTTCTTCGGTGAAGAGGCAAAAGATATTTCATCAATGCGTGTATTCTATGCTACGATTATCGGTTTGATCGTTGGTGGAGCTATTTCATCTGTTACTGAGTACTACACAGGATTGGGAACTAAACCAGTTTTGAAAATCGTTCAAAAATCGTCAACTGGTGCTGGAACTAACGTTATCGCTGGTTTAGCAACAGGTATGATTTCTACATTCCCAACTGTTATTTTGTTTGCTGGTGCAATCTGGGGATCGTATGCATTAGCAGGATTCTACGGTGTTGCTTTGGCTGCTTCTGCAATGATGGCTACAACAGCTATGCAATTAGCAATTGATGCTTTTGGACCAATATCTGATAACGCTGGTGGTATTGCTGAAATGAGTGAATTACCAAAAGAAGTTCGTACACGTACAGATATTTTGGATTCAGTTGGTAACACAACTGCTGCAACAGGTAAAGGATTCGCAATCGCTTCTGCTGCCTTGACATCTTTAGCATTGTTTGCTGCTTATGTAACATTTACAGGAATTGATGGAATTAACATCTTTAAAGCTCCAGTATTAGCAATGTTATTTGTTGGTGGTATGATTCCAGTTGTATTCTCTGCATTAGCAATGAATTCTGTTGGTAAAGCTGCAATGGACATGGTATATGAGGTTCGTCGTCAGTTCAAAGAAATTCCAGGAATTATGGAAGGAACTGGTAAACCAGAATACGGTAAATGTGTGGAGATTTCTACGAAAGCTGCTTTACGTGAAATGATGTTGCCAGGAATCTTAACAATCGGTTTCCCAATTGCAATTGTATTGTTAGGTAAATTAGTTTACAGTTCAGACAATCAATTGATTGCTGAGATGTTAGGTGGATATATGGCAGGTGTAACAGTATCAGGTGTTCTTTGGGCGGTGTTCCAGAACAATGCTGGTGGTGCTTGGGATAACGCTAAAAAATCATTCGAGGCAGGTGTTGAAATTAATGGTGAAATGACATACAAAGGTTCTGACGCTCACAAAGCTGCTGTAACTGGAGATACAGTTGGAGATCCTTTCAAAGATACTTCAGGTCCTTCTATGAACATCTTAATCAAATTAACATGTTTAATTGGTTTGGTTATCGCTCCAATCTTAGGAAACGGTCACGGAACGGATAAAGCTGGTAAAGAAGGATGCGGAATGGAGCAATGTCACGGTAAAATGGAATGTCACAAAGACATGAAAGATTGTCACCATGGTGGAGCAACATGTGAAGCGCACAAAAAAGGCGAAACAATGATCGGGAAATGCGACATGTCAAAATGCGCTAAAATGACTAAAGATGAGTGCGCAGCAATGTGTGATTCTTTAGGTTGTACTCCGGAAGAAAAAGAAATGTGTTTAGCTCACTACGGTAAAGATGGTAAATTCATCGGTGGTGGTAAATGCGAAAAAGAAGGAGCTTGTTGTGCTGATAAAAAAGCATGTAAAGATCCATCAAAATGCAAAGATAAAAAGAAATGTGATGGTGCCTGCAAGCACTAATACACTATAAAACTTGAAGAAAGCCCCGCATGTTCGGGGCTTTTTTTTTGTCTTTCTGTAACCATTAATTGTCGCTTCGTTTTTTGATATATTTGACCTTATGAAAACACTCCTTCTCTTTTTTGTCGCATTTTTAGGATTCAATGCTGTTTCTCAAATTCAATTCGAAACAACAAAGCACGATTTTGGCGATTTAGAGCCGTATGACGATCATTTTGTTGATATTGTTGTAAAGAATGTTGGTTCGAAAAAAGAATACCTTTTAAGCGTAAAAAAACCATATGATGTTGTTTACATCGTAAATGGTCAATTTATTGACCCAGATAGTTCGATTATTGTTCGA
>JBDLVK010000121.1:0-74412 GCA_039804825.1 Bacteroidota bacterium | reverse complement strand
GTTCAACTTTAATTTTTGGACAGTCAGATACAAGTGCCTATACCTCGTTTAAAAACAAGGTTGTTTTGTATGCCGATTTGGGTTATACCACTGCTCCTTTTTCAGTTCATTATAAGTTTAGCCCTGAAGTAGATAAGTTAAAATACCGCAATAATTTTCGAACGGTTTTAGGAATTGGTATTTCATATAAATGGTTTGCCTTGCGCTTAGGGATTCCATTACCTGGAAATGTGCGTCCAATCAGTCGCTTTGGAAGTACTACTCATTACGATTTAGGAGTTGACTTCACAATTAAAAAAACATTTTGTGATATTGATATTCGTAATTACAAAGGTTACGCGATAAAAAATGCGACTTCTTGGAATGATACATTGAATGATTTGCATCCAAATGATATTCGTCCTGCCACCAATGCCGTTAGTTTTTCTGCAAATGTTTGGTATTTCCATGATCACAATTTCAAAATGACTGCTTTGAAAGGAAAAACAGCTCATTACAATCGAGAGGTAAAAACATGGTACATTAAAAGTTCATTGAATATTTTTGGTGTTGGCAATGGAAACAATTCTTTAGTTCCGGTTGAATTAGTGGATTCACTTAATACTAAAACGGGTACTAATGTAATTTCCTCAGTTGATTTGGGTTTTATTCCTGGCTATGCATATGTCAATAAGATAGATAATTGGCAATTTTCCGCAATTGCAGGACTTGGTGCAGCTATTCAAGGTAAATTTTACAATGTTGATAATGTAACCAGAGGATTTTTAGGCCTTGCCCCTCGCTATGACATTAAACTAATAGGTGGTTATAGCAAGCCAAACTATTTCTTGTTCATTGTTACAGACTTTGATAATAAGTCCATTCGATTTTCAGATTTCGTTTACCGACAATCCTTTTATTCCGTTAAATTGGTTGGCGGATGGAGATTAGATGTGAAAGAAAAAAAGCTGATGAAAACAAATTAAATTAAATTAAATCTGATTCGTTTACAGGTACTATCCAGTTTAATTTCATTTCACCTAGTGTTTTCACCAATGGATTAAAGACATTCCAATCTGCATGACCCGATAAATCACTAAAATGAACTCGCTTTAATTCACCATCTTTTTCAATGAGCATATAAAGTCGATTGAAAAAGTCAATTTTTAATTTACTACCAATCTCTTTAATGAATCTTACACTGCTATCAATTGAGCAACCAGAAGCCTTCGCTATATTTTCATCTGCTACGATTACGATAAAATTTTTGAACAAAATAGCTGATGTTGCTCTTAACTCCGATCCATGTGCGGCCCAATCTGCTGTAAATTCATTCAAAGCTTGCTGGACTAAATCTTCTTCCTCGCTAGTGAAAAAGCGATTTGCACCATATATCCAAACTTGACTTGAATCAGGGAATGTTGGAAAAAGTTCCATTATAAATCTGCGGCGTTAGCAATTAATTCAGCTACGTCTAAAACTTGAATTGAATCTTCTTTTTCAAAGTTTTTAACACCATCCGTCATCATTGTATTGCAGAAGGGACAACCAGTAGCAATGATCTCAGCATTTGTTTCCAAGGCCTGCTCAGTGCGTTCAACGTTTATCTCTTTGTTACCTTTTTCTGCTTCTTTAAACATTTGAGCTCCACCAGCACCACAGCACAAACCGTTTGTCTTGCATCGTTTCATCTCAACTAATTCAGCATCCAATTTTTCGATCAATTCACGCGGTGCTTCATAAACATCATTCGCACGACCTAAATAACAAGGATCATGGAACGTGATTTTCTTGCCTTTGAAAGTTGAACCACCTTTTAGGGCCAATTTTCCTGTATTAATTAAGTCTTGAATTAATTGTGTATGATGAATAACTTCATAATTTCCACCAAGTTCTGGATATTCATTTTTCAAAGTATTGAAACAATGTGGACAAGCCGTCACAATGCGTTTAATTTCATATCCATCCAATACTTGAATGTTCATCATTGCTTGCATTTGAAAAGTGAATTCATTTCCAGCGCGTTTTGCAGGATCTCCTGTACATGATTCTTCCGTTCCTAAAACAGCAAATTTCACATTACAAGCATTTAAAATTTTAACAACTGCTTTTGTGATTTTCTTTGCTCGATCGTCAAAACTTCCAGAACAACCTACCCAAAATAAAATATCTGGTGTTTCTCCTTGCGCCATCATTGACGCCATTGTTGGTACATTCAAACTCATATCTTATTGTTCAAAAACTTGAATATTTACATTTTTTTCAATCAAATCAGAGAATTTTCCTTCGTATCGTGTTGCTCGCACAATATGGTTGTCAATCCAATGATAGTTCCCTCCTCTTGGTTTCCCCATTAGCAATCCGTGGTAATTAAAGCCATTGTCTTTCAACCATTTTTCTGTTACCACGCGGTGTTCTTCAACACGCGATGTGAAAAATGTTATAACATGTCCTTCTTCAAACCATTTGTTAATGGTAACCAATGCATCGGGAAATAATTCTGCTGTTGCCATTCGTTCAGGTTCCTCATTAGGAATATCATCACAAACAGTTCCATCGATATCAACTAAATAATTTTTAATATGTTCAGGTAGAACTGGCGAAAGATGTTTACCATTTTCGACTAATTCAACCAATTCAAAATCTTTATTAGTCTTCATTTGCCCAGTTTAAGCGGTCATTTGGCGAAAATTGCCAAGGTGCTCCGTTGTTTTCAATATTTGTCAACATACCTGTTAATTCAGTTGGAACTTTAGACTCTTCCATTACTAAATAGCGACGTAAATCAACAATGATTGAAAGTGGATCAATGTTAACCGGACATTCTTGAACACAAGCGTTACAAGATGTACATGCCCAAATTTCCTCTTCAGTAATGTAGTCGCCTAACAAGCTTTTACCATCTGTGTAATCTTTTCCATTTTTGCGAATTCCCTCTCCAACTTCTGTTAATCGATCACGTGTGTCCATCATGATTTTACGTGGAGATAATTTTTTTCCTGTGATGTTTGCTGGACAAGAAGATGTACAACGACCACATTCTGTACATGTATAAGCATCTAACAAGTTTTTCCAAGTTAAATCCGTTACATCCTTTGCACCGAATCGTTGTGGTTCAGCAGCTCCTTCCGCAGGTGCAGCAAATGGATCAGCTGTTGGGTCGAGCATTAATTTAACTTCAGCTGTTACTGATTCCATATTTGTAAACTTTCCTTTTTTCTCAAGATTTGAGTAGTATGTATTTGGGAAAGCTAAAACAATATGGAAGTGTTTTGAATATGGTAAATAATTTAGAAACGCGAAAACCATAATGATATGTCCCCACCATCCTATTCTCTCCAATAAATGCAACGTTTCATGGCTCATTGAACCAAAAACAGAATCACCTAAGAAACTAGAAATTGTGAAGCCAAATGATCCAGTCATACCTTCTCCGTAATGTGACATTCCTTGTCTGAACAATGCTTCATCTGCGCCGTTCATGGTAAAGATGCAGGTAACCAATACGATTTCCATGATTAAAATCAAGTTAGCGTCTTTTTTTGGCCAACCTGCTAATTCTTTCATATTCAATCGAGGAAGTTTTAATAGATTTCTTCTCGACAAGAAAAAGATGGTTGCGATCAATGCTAGAACAGAAAGCACTTCAATAAAGTTTACCATGAATGTGTAGAATCCGCCCAATGAATCTTTAAAAACACGATGCGTGCCAGCAATTCCGTCAACGAAAATTTCAATCAATTCAATTTGTGTGATAATAAACGCCGCATAAAGAGCTAAGTGCAACAAAGCTGGAATTGGTCGAGTAAACATTTTCTTTTGGCCTAAAGCGACTAAAATCATTGTTTTCCATCGTTCTGATTTATTATCAGTGCGATCAATTTCTCTTCCTAACAAAATGTTAGCCCTGATTTTAAAAATATTTAAGGTGAAGAAAGTAAATCCACCGACCAATAAAACTCCAAATAGGATACTTGAAATCATTTTATTAATTATTAGTTGAATCTAAAAGTTGTCTTAATTTTTTCTCTTCAGAAGTTGTCAAAGGAACACCTTTTGTTTTAGCACCAAGAACCGAGAAATGTATATAGCGTTCAGGATGCAATTGAAGATCATTTACAAGATTTTGAAGTTCCTTATTGGTATTGACAAGTTCATTGTACAATTTCTCGTCGCCAATTAATTTACCCAAGGTCCCTTCACCTTTTTGGGCTTGATCGAGGACAGAATTTAAATTTTTCAGAGTGGATGAGGCATTGCTTATTACTGATTTGAAATCAGCTGTAACTAAATCGTCCGTCACTTTTTTCGTGTTCCCAATAATTGCAGTTACTTGATCATTGCTTTTCTTCAAGTTAGCTGTAATGCCTTCAACATTAGACATTATTCGACCGAATTTCACTTTCTCCTCTCCTACCAATGACTCAACTTCACCAGCTACATTGCCCAATTTTTGGATAGCAATTTTTAGCTCTTTCATACTTCCTTTAATTTCAGAAGTAGCTGTTGTATCCCAGAATGCGGATAATGAATTCACCATTTTATCTACAGATCCAAGTGCTGTTTGAACTTTTTGGACCAACGGATCAGCGTAAGCCTTAACTTGAGTTGTGATATCAACAGTTACTCGTCCTTGAATGTGGTCGCCAGGTTTATAAAATCCTTTGGTAATGTCATTTGAAATGTCAAGTAACAAACCTTTACTAAATAAGTCGATTGATCCAGCTTCAATTGTTGAGCCTTTTGGGATTTTAAAGTTTGGTTCTTGAATGTTGAACGTGATTAGTACTTTTTTCAACGAATCTTTACTGTTTGTCAATTCGATATTGGTGATTTTACCAACCGGTACTCCGTTAACCATAACAGAACCTGCAACAGCAACTCCGCCAGAATTAGGGAAATAGGCATAGTAAACTTCGTCTCCACCAAAGAAGCTGTTTCCTTTCAAAAAATTGACTCCAGCTACCAACAGTCCGATTGCTACAATAGCAATTACACCAGTTTTAATTTCTTTTGAGATTTTCAAGGCTTTATTTTTCTGCTAATTTAATAGCTTTTTCTAAATTAATTCGTTCTCCATTTTGAAAGGCTACAACAAAAGCATGTTGAAAACCTTGTTCCCTGAGTTCATTTTTATAGTTATTAGCGGCTTTAAAATCACTTTCAAAACTACCGACGGTATATTTATAAAGATTATCCTGCTTGTATTCAAATACCGATAAACCTTTGAATTTTGGGGATGTAGAGGCGATTTTTGTTTCTGAAGTTTCAATCTGAACTCTAAAAATTACTTTATCCTTGTTTAAACTACTTTCAACTGTTTCACTTACCGTTGGATTGGTAGTAGTGTTTGTAGATTGTGAAGAACTTTCTGTTGTTTTTCCATCAATTCCTTCTAACTCGTTTTTATACGTCTCAAAAGCGGCAAACATTGAAGCGGCCATTTTTCGCTGACCAGTTGTGTCTGCAAGGAATTTTTCCTCTGATGGATTCGTTAAAAATCCAGTTTCAATCAACACACTTGGCATGGTCGTTTTGTACAAAACTAAAAATCCAGCTTGTTTTACACCGCGATCGTAACGACCTAATTTTTTAAATTCTTTTTGGAGATTATCAGCAAATAAAATCGATTGATCTAAGAAAACAGCTAATTGCAATTGACGTGCAATGATTGCGTCAGGACTCATGTCAAAATCTTTGTATTTTTCTCCTTTATCATCCTCTAAATAAATTGTAGAGTTTTCGCGTTCCGCAATGGCTTTTTGAGATTCAGTTCTATGTAAACCTAAGACGTACGTTTCTGCTCCATAAGCGGCTGGACTTGCAGAATTGGCATGAATACAAATAAACAAGTCAGCTTTTGCCTTGTTTGCAATGTTCGCGCGTTCATCCAACTCAACAAAAACATCCTTGTCACGTGTGTAAACAACTTTAATTCCGGGATATTTCTTTTTAATCATATCGCCCAATTTTAGAGCAATGTTTAAACAAACATGTTTTTCGTTATCAACAGCTCCATGGCAACCAGGATCTTTTCCTCCATGACCAGCATCAATGACAACTGTTTTGATTGTTGGACGCTCGGTTGTGGTTGTAGTAGTTTGAGCAAATGATTTACCTCCAACATATAGAAGAGCAAACAATAAAATGTATCTCATTCTGTTATATGTCAATATTTTTTCCATTGCGAAGAGCTAATTTTAATAGTTTTGCAGCCGAAATACGACTTGTTAACAAATTTACTTGACATTTTTGACCAAAAAGCGTTCCATATCGATACTTATCTTCCATTCATTGTTAATAATGTTTGGAAGTTTTTATGGTTACAGTCAAGAAAATCGTTTTCGCGACACCTTGGTTTTAAATGATGATTCATTTGAAGAAATCATTTATTATAGTGCAAGGGATTCTATTTATACAGATTTAAAGAACAAACAAGTTCATTTGTACGGTGATGCTAAAGTCGAAAATGCAGATGTTAAAATGTCGGCTGGGTACATTTTAATCGACTTGAATAAAAATGAAGTTTTCGCTACCTACGCCTATTCAAAAGATTCGACAAAAGTTGAGTTTCCAAAATTTTCAGATGGTGCCGAAGATGTAAAAGCTTCAAGTATTCGCTATAATTTTGATACTGAGAAAGGTTACATAGAAGAATTGGCTATTCAACAGGGAGAAGCATATTTGTACATGGGTGTTGCTAAACGTCAATCAAATGACGAGATTCATTTCAAGCAAGGTAGATTTACGACTTGCGATTTAGAGGATCCGCATTATCATTTTCAGTTATCGAAAGCTGTATTAATTCCAGAGAAAAGAATCGTTACAGGCCCGATGAATCTTTGGGTAAAAGGAGTGCCAACGCCGCTTGGTTTACCGTTCAGCGTTATTCCACAACAACAAAAGCGAACACACGGTATTTTGTTTCCTGAAATGGTCCCTCAATCAATTTATGGATTCGGTGTTCAAAATTTAGGATACTATTTTCCAATCAATGATCGATTACAAACGTCGGCATATATTAACCTTTACTCGCGAGGAAGTTGGGGGATTTCAAATAATTTAGAATACGTAAAGAAATATGGTTATCGAGGTAATTTAAATCTTGGATTTCAACAATTCCGTGCTCCATTTCCAAATAATCAACCGTCAAACAAATTTTCAGTTGTTTGGAATCATCGCAAGGAGCCGAAGTCTAATCCGTATTGGGTATTCTCTTCAAGTGTAAACTTTATTTCGGATAACAATTCAAAGAATAATTTAGATCCACTGAATCCTCAGTATTTCAACAATAACTTTAATTCTGATATCAATATCAATCGTTTATTTCCTTCGAAACCAGTGACTATGGGATTAAAACTTTCCGTTCGCCAAAATTCCCTGTCACACAACTTCGCATTAACAGCTCCAGTGTACAATTTAAATGTCACTCGCTTTTTTCCATTCAAAAAAGTTGTGGACGCTTCATCAAAGTATGAGTTAGTAAAAATGATTTCTCGCATCGGGGTAACTTACGGACTCGAAATTCAAAACAAAGCAACGTTTGCAGACAGTCTTTTAACCAAAAGTCAATTTAATCAAATCAATAAAAGCTTTATGAATGGATACAATCAAAATGTAACTATTCAGACAACTGGTGGATTTTTTAAGAACACCTTGAAATTTAATCCATCATTAACCTATGCCAATAAATTGAATTTCCAACAAATTCAAAAGTCATATGATGCGCTAAATGACTCGACAATAACAGATACAATTCAAAAAGTTGGTTTGATTCACGAGTTAACATTTAATGCTCAATTTACAACTGTACTATACAGCTATTATCGTTTTGTTGGAAAGCGAGACACAAAATTACGTCATGTATTAACTCCTTCATTTGGTTACCGTTATGTACCGCAACTTAATTCAATGATTACAGATTCTGTTGGTCAAAATCAAGCACCACTTACCTATTCTCCTTTCGAACGAAGTTTGTATTCAACAAGTTATGGAAAAACAGCTTCAATGCTGACTTTTGCATTTAATAACACCTTCGAATTAAAACAAAAATCAGAAAAAGATACAATTACAGGTTACAGAAAAACACGAATTGTTGATCAGCTTTCGTTGAATGGAAGTTACGATTTCATGAAGGATTCGATGAATTTATCTGATATCACATTGAATTTAAGAATAAGTCCTTTTCAGTGGTTGAATTTTGTTTCCAACGCAACATTTAGTCCTTATTCTTGGATTGATTCAACTGGGAAAACAACGGGTGATTACGCTTTAATAGATAAAAAAGTTCTTGGACGTTTTACTTCAACAAATTTCACAACTACACTTACTTTAACGTCTAAAGAAGGTCGAAAAGAACTAGAGAAAACAAAAGACTTTGTAGCAAATAATTGGAACGCAGATTTCAACTATTTTGCCTTGCATCCAGAATATTTATTGAATTTCAATATTCCTTGGAAGGTTTCATTTTCGCATGTTTATTCAATTTATGCAAATCAATCTAAAACGACTAATGATCAAGCGAATTTTAAAACAATTCAAACATTGATGGCTACCGGCGACATTAGTTTTACGAAGCGCTGGAAGATTGCCACAACAACAAATTTTGATCTTGAAACGAAGCGAATCACAAATACGCGCTTAACCTTATCGCGCAATATGCATTGCTGGGCACTTTCGTTCAACTGGACACCAATTGGTAATAACAAAAGTTTCCTGTTAAGTATTAAAAACACATCGTCGATGTTCCAAAGTGCTAAAATCGATATCCGAAAACCACCAGTTTTCTTATAAGCATTACCATTCAATTTCTTTTTCTAAAGTACTGCGTGAAAACCTGATTTTTATCATGTTTTAAGGTAACATCGGTTACACTTTTTTTACGACTGAGATTTTACATTTGCCTCATAACTTTACAAATTCGTAGTCATGAAAATTGAACAAATTTACACGGGATGTATTGCACACGCAGCGTACTACTTAGAAAACAACGGAGAAGCAGCTATTTTTGACCCGTTGCGCGAAGTACAACCATATATTGATCGTTCAAACGCAGATAATGCAAAAATCAAATACGTATTTGAAACACACTTTCACGCAGATTTCGTGAGTGGACATTTAGATTTAGCAAAGAAGACTGGCGCTCATATTGTTTATGGCCCAACAGCGAAACCTGGGTTTGAGGCAATCGTTGCTGAGGACAATCAAGAATTTAAAATTGGAAATTATACAGTTCGTGCGATTCATACACCTGGACACACAATGGAAAGTACAACCTATTTATTGATCGATGAAAAAGGAAAAGAGCACGGAATTATTTCCGGTGATACCTTGTTCATTGGTGATGTTGGTCGTCCGGATTTAGCGCAACATGTGATTGCTGATTTAACACAAGAAAAACTAGCGAATCATTTGTTTGACTCATTACGAAATAAAATCATGCCGTTGAGTGATGATTTAATTGTTTATCCAAACCATGGTGCAGGAAGTCCTTGTGGTAAAAAAATGAGCAAAGAAACAACGGATAGCTTGGGGAATCAAAAACGTACAAATTACGCTTTGCGTGCGGATATGACGCGTGAAGAATTCGTGAAAGAATTATTGACAGGTTTAACGAATCCTCCCGGATATTTCCCTAAAAATGTATTGATGAACATTCAAGGATATGAAAGTTTAGATACAGTAATGGAACGTGGAAATAAAGCACTTTCAGTTGATGAGTTTGAATTCGTTGCAAATGAAACGCATGCTTTGATTTTAGATACGCGTAATCCAGAAGTGTTTGCTAAAGGATTTATACCAAACAGCATCAACATTGGAATTGATAGCAATTTCGCAATGTGGGTTGGCGAAATGATTGCCGATATTAAACAAGAAATATTACTTATTGCAGAACCAGGTCGTGAAGAAGAAGCGATAATTCGTTTATCTCGTGTTGGTTATGATTATGCAATTGGTTTCTTGAATGGAGGATTTAATGCTTGGAAAGATGCAGCGAAGGAAGTTGATACGGTAAATCGCATCTCAGCGGAAGCGTTTGAATCAACGTACAATTCAAAACCATTGGTTTTTGACGTTAGAAAGAAAAGTGAGTTTGATTCTGAGCATGTTGTGGATGCAATCAATATTCCTTTGAATGAAATTAATAATCATTTGGCGGAGTTCCCAAAAGATAAGCCATTCATTTTACATTGTGCAGGCGGTTACAGAAGTATGATTGCCGCATCCATCTTAAAATCTCGAGGATGGGAAGATTTTGTTGACGTTGAAGGTGGAATGAGTGCGATAGTAAAAACATCCGTTCCAAAAACAGAATATGTTTGTCCTACCACTCTACTTTAAGTTAGGTTTATTCATGTGTGTAAAACGGTTCTCAAGTTATTGAGAACCGTTTTTGTTTTTTGAAATGAATTAATGAAATAATTCTAATTTTACACAAACGTTTAAAACACAATCTGTGATTGATTTAGCATTTAAGAACAATAAAAAACCAAAAGTTGGAAATGTGCTCATTTCTGATCCTTTTTTGGATGAAGACTATTTCAGAAGGTCGGTTGTTTTGTTGTGCGATCACAATTCAGAAGGTTCGTTCGGCTTCGTTTTAAATAACTATTTGGATATTGATTTACATGAGGTTGACGAAAGTTTTCCTGATATAAAAGCTAGAATAAGTGTTGGTGGACCTGTTGAAACGCAAAGCTTGTTTTTCGTACATTCATTCGGCGAAGAAGTTGAAGGTGGCATTCCGATTAATGATGAGTTGAGTTTTGGAGGTGATTATGAACAAATTCAAGCAATCATTGAAGCTGACAAAACGCAAGGTGAAAAAATCCGTTTTTTTCTTGGTTATTCAGGATGGGCAGAAAAGCAACTAACTGGTGAATTGAAAGAAAATGCATGGATTGTTGCCGATAATATTACGAGCAAAGAAATCCTTTCAACATCTGATGATCAATTTTGGAATCATTGTCTTGAAAAACAGGGAGAGCGATTTAAAACGATTTCAAAATTCCCTATTAATCCTCAAGATAATTAAATCTTTCTTGTTCAATACTTCCCGATTCTGTTGATAAATCATAGAAAAGCGCACTTTTTCGTAAGGTCAATTCCGTATCTTTGAGTTCTTAAAAATTTGAGAATTCATGTCATTCCTTGCGCCTCTTGCAGAACGTATGCGTCCCAAATCACTGGATGAATACATTGGTCAGGAACATCTTTTGAAAGAAGGTGCATCCTTGCGCAGAGCATTGGATTCAGGTTTGATTCCTTCCATGATATTTTGGGGGCCTCCAGGAGTTGGTAAAACAACCTTGGCGCAATTGATTTCCAATCATTTGAAAAGACCCTTTCACACACTTTCGGCGATTTCATCTGGTGTGAAAGATGTTCGAGATATCATTACGCGCGTTGAACAAGGAGGAATGTTTCAGCAACAAGGCACAATTTTGTTCATCGATGAAATTCATCGTTTTTCGAAAGCGCAACAAGATTCATTACTTGGAGCTGTTGAAAAAGGAATTGTAACCTTGATTGGTGCAACGACAGAAAACCCATCGTTCGAAGTAATATCAGCTCTTTTGTCGCGCTGTCAAGTTTACACGCTTCAATCGCACACCAAGGCGGATTTATTGAATTTACTAAATCGCGCTATCAAGGAAGATGTTGTGCTAAAAGAAAAGTCAATTATTCTTGATGAAACAAATGCGCTTTTAGCCATTTCAGGTGGTGATGCGCGTAAACTATTGAACATTTTTGAAATCATCGTTGGAACTTTTCGTGAAGCTAAAATCATACATATAACGGACGAAGTTGTAATGTCATCAGCTCAACAAAGTTTGGCCATGTATGACAAAGATGGTGAGCAGCATTATGATATTATTTCTGCATTTATAAAGTCAATTCGCGGTTCCGATCCAAATGCAGCAGTTTATTGGTTGGCTCGAATGGTTGAAGGTGGTGAAGATCCAAAGTTCATTGCACGTCGTTTATTGATTTCTGCGGCTGAAGATATTGGTTTGGCAAATCCAAATGCCTTATTAATGGCGAATAATTGTTTTCAAGCTGTGCAAGCGGTTGGTTGGCCAGAATCAAGAATTATTTTAGCGCAATGCACGATTTACCTCGCTTCTTCACCAAAAGGAAATGGTGCTTACATGGCGATCAATCGAGCCCAAGAAGAAGTTCGTTCGAGTGGAAACTTAGGTGTTCCTCTACCCTTGCGAAATGCACCAACAGCCTTGATGAAAGAACTGGGTTATGGAAAAGACTATTTGTATTCACACGATTTTCCTGGGAATTTTATTCAACAGGAATTTTTGCCAGATGAAGTTAAAGGAACTCAATTCTTTCAAGCCGGAAGTTCAAAAAAAGAACAAGAAATTCAAGAGATTATTCATCAATTGTGGGGGGATAAGTATCAGTAATGGTGGCAAAATTCGCATATCATTGTTTGGTTATTCCGATCTCCTATCTACCGCTAAGGATTTTATACCTGTTTACCGACTTTTTCTATTTGCTTTTAATTACAGTCGTTCCATATCGAAGAAAAGTTATTGAAAGAAACATTGAACGTTCATTTCCGAATGGTTCAAAAAGCGAACGTGCAAAAATTAAACGCCAATTTTACCGTCATTTCTGTGATTTGTTGGCGGAAGGAATAAAAAATCTGACCATTTCTAAAAGTTCCTTAACAAAACGTTTTGTAGTTAAAAACCCTGAAGTAATGTACCAATTGTACAATCAGAAGAAAAGTGTTGTATTGGTTTCAGGTCATTATAACAATTGGGAATGGTTAATTACAGCACAAAACTTTTTGTTTCCTCATAAAGCGATGGGAATTGGGATGCCGATGACAAGCAAGTTCTGGGATAAAAAAATCAATGAACGCAGAATGCGCTTCGGTATGAGTGTTATTCATTCTAAAAATTTCAAAGAGGAAATAGAAAAGAACTTGCATCACCCGGTTGCTGTTTTAACACTTGGAGATCAGTCTCCTGGCGATACTAGCAAAAGTTACTGGATGGATTTCTTGCATCAAAAAACAGCAGTTGCTTTTGGAACAGAACTAATGGCTCACCAATTTGATTTTGCAGTTGTTTATTTTGCAACCCGTAAAATTAAACGAGGCTATTACGAAATGGAATTGTTTTTGATTACAGAAAATGCTTCTTCAACCGAATGGGGAGAAATTACTGAAGCACATACACATTTGTTAGAAAAAGAAATTATTAAAAATCCAGCTTATTGGATTTGGTCACACAAACGTTGGAAAAGAGAACTTCCTTCGGATATTGAAAAATTAAGGAATGAGCAAAAGACGAAATTTGAACAACGTTTTACTAAGTAGTATCTTTATATACAGTGTTACGGTGCTTTTTGGGCAAGAAAATAAATACACTCGTAAAAATAAAACTGCACCAACTATCCAATATTCAGCGGAAAAAGGTTGTTATTCTAGAAGTATTGTTGTGAAAGATAGCATTGTATACACTGCAAATTCAAATGGTTCTATGTATGCAACGAATCTTTCTACATCGAAATCGACAAATTTATTAGCAAATAAGCGCTTTGAAGAAATGCGTGATATCGCGTTTTGTGGGAATTATTTATATGGAATGCAAAGCGGAACGTATGGGCTTCTCGCTCAAACAGATGGTCAAAAATTTTTAGATTACATTACTCCAAGTACAAGTATTTGGATTGGGACATTTCTCGATGGAATGGATTTCTACAACAAGGTTGGTTTCATTATGGGAGATCCTAAAAACGGATACTTTTCACTTTTTAAATCCGTGGATGGTGGGTTAAAATGGAAAGAATGTCAAGGTAAACTCGAAGCATTTGAAGGTGAAGCAGGATTTGCAGCAAGTGGAACGAATGTTCAAGTAATGAATGATTCAACTTTTCTATTTGTTTCAGGAGGGAAAAAGAGTCGTTTTTTCAAATCTACCGATCAAGGAAAGTCGTGGAAATCAACTTCTCTTCCTTACATGACAAGTGAATCAAGTGGTGCATTTTCATTGTGTATGATGAATGATTCTATTGGTGTCATTGTTGGTGGCGATTATTCAAATCCAGATTTATGTTTAAACACTTGTTTTTACACGGATGATGGCGGTGAATTCTGGATAAATGCAACAGAACAAACACGTGGTTATCGTTCTTGTGTCATCGAAGCGAATGGCGTGTTTTATGCGTGCGGCACAAATGGAATTGATTACTCGCTTGATATGGGTAAAACTTGGATACCGTTTGCAAATGGTAATTTTTTCTCTATGTGTGCCGATAATTCTAAATTATACGCAACTATTCCAAATGGAAGTTTTAAAATTATGGATTTAATCCGATTGCAAAAATGAGTTCAATTGTTGAAATAATTAAAAGTAAGGTCACTGCTCTTTTTGCAAAAGATACAACTGGTCACGACTGGTTTCACATTGAGCGTGTCTTGAAAATGGCAGAATATCTTCAATCAAAAGAAGGTGGTGATCTTGAAATTATTCAATTGGCAGCGCTTCTACATGATATTTCAGACCATAAAATGAATGGTGGGAAATTAAATGCTGGAGGACAAGTAGCTTTAGAATTGTTGAATGATTTAAATTACGATTCGGCAAAATCACAACTAATAAAGGAAATTGTTGATGGTGTTTCATACAAAGGAGCGCACGTTCAAGATGCAATGAAAACATTAGAAGGAAAAATTGTGCAAGATGCTGATCGATTAGATGCGATTGGCGCTATCGGTGTTGCACGAGCATTTGCTTATGGAGGAAGTAAAAATCGACCGATGTACATTCCCGATTTAACACCAACAATGCATGCTTCTTTTGAAGAATATGCATCGTCAAAAAGTCACACAATAAATCACTTTTACGAAAAATTGTTGTTGCTTGAAGCACGCCTACATACAGAAACGGCGAAACAAATCGGAAAAGAACGTCATACGTTTATGGAGCAATTCCTTGAACAGTTTTATAATGAATGGAATTCTAAATTGAATTAAAAATGGAGAATCAATACGCTTTAGGAATTGATATAGGTGGAACATCTACCGAATATGGTGTGGTGAATAAAATTGGAGAGGTAATTTATGAATTTGACTTTCCAACAAAATCATTCAATGAGCCACAAGAATTAGTGGATGCCATTTACAAAGACCTAGAAGATAAAGGGTATTTGACGCAATTAATTGGAATTGGTGTTGGTGCTCCAAATGGAAATTATTTTACAGGAAACATTGAATATGCTCCTAACTTAACGTGGAAAGGAATTGTGCCACTTGCAAAAATGTTCGAACATACCTTTGGAATTCCTGCGTTGTTAACGAATGATGCAAATGCAGCTGCGATGGGCGAAATGCTTTTTGGAAATGCAAAAGATGTAAAGGATTTTGTGACGATTACCCTTGGAACAGGTGTTGGAAGTGGTGTAATTGTTAATGGTTCACTAGTTTACGGTCATGACGGTTTTGCAGGAGAATATGGTCATATTCGTGTAATTCCAGATGGTCGTTTGTGTGGATGCACTCGTCGTGGTTGTTTGGAAACTTATTGTTCTTCAACGGGTGTTGTTCGTAGCATCAAGGAGTTGGATTCTGAAAACAAAGCATTTTCATCCTTAATGGCCATGGAAAATCCAAGTGCAAAAAATGTATTTGACGAAGCAGATCAAGGAGATTTATTTGCAAAAGAAATTGTTGATTTTACAGCGAAGTTGTTAGGGTCTGCCCTAGCCGATTATGCATGTTTTTCTAGTCCAAAAGCATATATTCTTTTTGGTGGAATTGCGCAGCATAGTGGCGATTTTGCCAAAAAAGTCAAATTGTACATGGAAGAAAACATGCTGGTGATTTATAAAAACAAAATTGATATTCGCGTTTCTTCACTTCACGACCGTAACGCTGCTGTTTTAGGCACAGCTGCACATGTTTTTTGGGACTTAAAAAAATAAATCATGAAAACGTATTTGATAAGTACTTTGTGTTTTGGGCTTGGCTTTTCCATTTTCGGGCAAGACAAAAGTGTTGATGCCGTAAAAGCATCGCAAGATATTCGCAAAAAATACATCGATTTTTCAACACCACCATCGAATGCAACTTCAAAAAGTTTATTCGTTGATCCATTTATTGGAACTGGTGGACACGGACATACTTTTCCAGGAGCCACAGCGCCATTTGGAATGATGCAATTGAGTCCAGATACGCGTTACGAAGGTTGGGACGGTTGTTCAGGATATCATTATTCTGATTCTATTATTTATGGGTTTAGTCATACGCACTTAAGCGGGACAGGTGTTCCTGATTATGGTGATTTATTGATTATTCCGCAAGTTGGATACCCGAAAATGAATCCTGGTTACAAAGACCCAAAAGGATACGGATCACGTTTTTCGCATGAACAGGAAAATGCATCTCCCGGCTATTACGAAGTAAAATTGTTGGATCAAAATATCAATGTCCGCTTGACAGTTTCCGAACGTGCTGGTATGCATGAATATTCCTATGGCACACAAAAAGGAAAACGATTTATTTTAATTGATTTAGATCACAGAGATAAATTATTGAATTATACGTTGAACATTAAGGATAAATACACGATTTCTGGTTCGCGTATTAGTCAAGCTTGGGCAAATGAACAGCATTTTTATTTTTATTTAAAAACCAATGTTCCCTACGAAAAGGCTAAATTATTTACAAAAAACGGTCAACATAAGTTATTACTCACGTTCAATGAAAAAACGCAAAAAATCTTAATTAAAGTTGGTATGTCGGGTGTTGATGAGGCCGGAGCAAAATTAAACTTGGAAAAAGAAATCGTCGATTGGAATTTTGATATGTTGCGAGCAGAAACCGTTCGGAAATGGAATGAAGAATTGAACAAAATCGCTATTCAAACAAAGGATACAAAAGTGATGGTGAACTTCTACTCTGCTCTTTATCACACCTTTATTCAACCTAATTTATGGAGTGATGTTGATGGCCGTTATCGAGGTCGTGACAATCAAATCCACATGATCACCGATAATATTCCTCAGTATTCGGTTTTTAGTATTTGGGACACGTATCGCGCAGCCAATCCTTTGTACACCTTGATTCAACCAAAACGAACCAATGATTTTATTACTACATTTTTACGTCAGTATGAACAAGGTGGCGATTTGCCAGTTTGGGAATTGGCTGGAAATGAAACCGAATGTATGATTGGCTATCACAGTGCTTCGATTATTGCAGACGCCTATTTAAAAGGAATCAATGAATTTGATGCCGAGAAAGCATTAGCAGCCATGATATTTACTTCTAAAATTGATGAATTAGGTAAAAAACAATTCCACGATAAAGGATTTATCAGTTCAGGTGATGAACCAGAATCAGTTTCAAAAACATTGGAATATGCTTACGATGATTTTTGCATTGCAAGTATGGCCACACGAATGGGAAAAATGGATATTTATCAAGCTTATTACAAAAGTTCGTTGAATTTTATTAATCTATATGATCCAAAAACAAAATTCATGCGCGCAAGACGCGATGGAGCTTGGTACTCGCCTTTTGAGCCTTCTGAAGTAAATTTCAATTACACAGAAGCGAATAGTTGGCAATATTCTTTGTATGCTCCACATGCGGTAGATTTATTAGGGCAAATGATGGGTGGAAAAGATTCTCTTGAAACCTGGTTGGATCGATTGTTTACAACTACATCTGAACTTTCTGGACGTGATCAAGCTGATATCACGGGATTAATTGGACAATATGCTCATGGAAATGAACCTTCTCATCACATGGCTTATTTATACAATTACACAAATGCTCCTCATAAAACTGCGGATTACGTAGATCAAATCATGAAAGAAATGTATTCGCCTACACCGGATGGATATGCAGGAAATGAAGATTGTGGACAAATGTCCGCTTGGTATGTCATGAGTGCATTAGGTTTGTATCAAGTTGCTCCAGGACATCCTTGGTACGATTTCGGAAGACCATTAATTGATGAAGCAACAATTCAATTAGGAGATGGTAAAACTTTGAAAATTAAATCGATAAACAACTCTTCAAATAATAAATATGTTCAATCAATCAAATTGAATGGGCAAAATTGGACAATGAACGGATGTGCTCATTCAAACTTGATGCAAAAGAATGGTGAATTGATATTCGAAATGGGATCGAAACCGAATAACAACGGTAGAACTTCGATTGGTAGTCCTGTAACAAAAGAAATCGCCATGAATATGCGTTTTGCTCCTTCCCCATTTTTTAGAGTTGAAAATCGCATTTTTGATGATCAAATGAATGTTGAAATTGGACATCAAGCTCCATTTAATTGGGAAACGGTTCGAATAGATTACCGTTTTACGAAAGATACAACAAAGGTATTGGAGTACAAAGCACCAATCTCAATCACTGAATCAACAGAAATTGAAACACGACAAGTTTCTATTGTTACTCCAAAAGCAGAAATTGGAACAATGCCATCAATTGACTATTCATTCAGTCCTTGGGTAAAAGCAAGTTTCATTAGACGTGATAAAAATGTCAGTCTGAACTTGAAATCTGAATACGCAAACCAATATGCTGCTTCTGGACCCAATACACTAATTGATGGTGTTGAAGGAACAAAAGAATTCAGAACTGGCGATTGGCAAGGGTTTTATGCAAAAGATGTTGTGACGGAGGTTACATTTGAAACTCCAAGAATCTTAAAAGAAGTTGGAATTTCCTGTTTACAAGATATGAAATCATGGATTTTTTATCCTTCTTCCATTGAAATTGAAATTTCATTTGATGGCGTTTCGTATCAAAAATTAGAATCCATTGGAACAAACATCTCATTTGCATCTAATGCAAATACGCCAACGTTAATTCCAGCCTTTTCTGATTATGTTGGGCCAACAATAGCGGATTTTTATCGCTCAACTAATACTTCAACTCCGATAAAAGCAATTCGAATTGTAGCGAAGAATTTTGGAAAATGTCCTGGTTGGCATTTGGGAGCAGGAAATGACACATGGCTTTTCGCAGATGAATTAATTTTTAGATAAACGGCATTAATCCTTAGCCAAAAGGAAGCTTTTTTTAACGAAAGTTGCGTATTTTTACGCCGCAAGTTTTTACCAAAAACAAAAAGGAAAATAACCTGTTGTAAATAGACGGTAGTTGGAATCTTCAATATCAACGTTGAAATACGCAGGCAATTAAAAACAAATAAAAACATATGAAACAATTTAAAATTACATTACTTGCCTTTGTTTTGATGTTCGGGTCGTTTGCTCGTGCTGATGAAGGTATGTGGTTCTTGATGTTCATTGATCGCTTGAATCACCGAGACATGGAAAAAATGGGGCTTCAGCTAACAGCTGAGGAAATTTATTCCATCAATAATCACTCATTAAAAGATGCAATCGTTCAGTTCAATGGTGGTTGTACAGCGGAAGTAATTTCGAAAGATGGTTTATTGCTTACAAATCACCACTGTGGATATGATGCAATTGCTGAATTATCGACAGCTGAGTCAAACTATTTGAAAAATGGTTATTGGGCAGCCACTAAAAAAGACGAGTTAAAGCCAAAATCATTGTACGTTCGTTTCTTCGTTCGTATGGACGATGTTTCTCAGCGTATTTTGGCGAAAGTAAATCCAGGCATGACTGAAGCAGAGCGTGAAAAAGCGATTGCTGCAGAAGTTGCTTTGATTGAAAAAGAAAACAACGAAGGTGGAAAATACACTGTTTCTGTTCGTTCATTCTTCCAAGGTAACGAGTATTACTACTTCGTTTACCAAGATTACAAAGATGTTCGTTTAGTTGGTACTCCTCCTGAAAATGTTGGTAAATTCGGTGGAGACACAGACAACTGGGAATGGCCACGTCACACTGGTGATTTCTCAATGTTCCGTGTTTATGCAGATGCAAATGGAAATCCAGCTGACTACAATGTGAACAATGTTCCATTAAAACCAAAACAACACTTAACAGTAAACATTGGTGGAGTTCAAGAAAATGACTTCGCGATGATTCTTGGTTACCCAGGAAGAACAAACCGTTGGATGCCAGCTGGTGGAATTGAGCAAAACGTAAAATTCGCTTATCCGGCTTGGGTTGAAGGTTCAAAAACTGGAATGGATCAAATGAAAAAATACATGGATCAAAGTGATGCATTGAATTTGATTTATGCTTCTAAATATGCCGGTGTTGCGAACTACTGGAAAAACCGTCAAGGAATGATTGATGCACTTTCTAAATTCCAAACCGCTAAATTAAAAGCTGAACAAGAAGCGAAATTCAACAAATGGGCTAATAAACCAGCGAACAAAGAAAAATACGGTAATGTTGTTGCAACTATCAATAACTATTATAAATTGACAAATGAGAAGGCACGTCACGATAACTATTTACAACAATTGTTACGTTGTTCTTCTTATGGTACCATTTCTCGTTCTTTGGGTAAACAAATGATTGCTTATGCCAATGCTGATGCTGCAACGCGTGCTCAAATGCGTCCTGAGTTAGAAGAAGCAATTAAAGGTTTCTTTGCTGAATTGTATATTCCTGCTGAAAAAGATATTTTACGTGCTGAATTAGCGTTGTATGCTACCAAATCTGTTGGTTATCCAATTGCTCCATCAGTGGTTGCAATAAATGGCGAGTATGATAAATATGTTAATTCATTATTCTTGTTAAGTATCTTTACTTCTGAGGAAAAAATGATGGCTTTCTTAGATTTACCATCTGAAGGAATGGTAACAAATGATCCGATGTATAAATTGTCTGATGATTTAATCACGCACATTGGTAAAAAATCAGATGAAATTGCTAAAGCTCAAAACGATTACACTGCTTCTTTTAGATTGTTGGTTCAAGGTTTACGTGAGTCTAAATTGGCGCCAATTCAATATCCTGATGCAAACTCTACTTTACGTTTGACTTATGGAAAAGTGAAAGCGTTACCTGCAGACAAACGCAATGATGCAAAAGTAAATTACTACACTACAATGGATGGTTTAGTGAAAAAATACAAAAAAGGTGACTCAGAATTCGACCTAGAGCAAAAAATGTTAGATATGGCGAAAGCGAAAGATTTCGGTCGTTATTCTGACAAAGCTGGTTACATGCCGGTTTGTTTCTTGACTGATAATGATATCACAGGTGGTAACTCTGGTTCACCAGTATTGAATGGTAAAGGTGAATTAATCGGTTTGGCATTTGATGGAAACATTGAAGCAATGGCTGGTGATGTTATCTTCGATAAAAAATTACAACGTACTATCAATGTTGATATTCGTTACGTATTGTGGTTAATTGACAAGTACGCAGGCGCGAAACACATTGTTGATGAAATGGATATCGTGACAAAATAATCACGCTCCTAATTAGCTTAAAAATCCCGGTTCACTCCAAAATGAATCGGGATTTTTTTTTGAATTAATAACCTAAAATTGAAGTCTTGCTAACATTGAATTAACCTTGTAGGAGTTATTTTGTAGTATGAAAATTGAAACTCACACTTCATCTAACACACAGGTTATGCAAGAATCAAACGATTTATTGTTTTACTTAGAAATGGGTAATCTAGCAGGAGAAAAAGGAAACGACCAAGAAGCAATTGATTGGTATGTTAAAGGCTTACAATTTGCAAAAGCACAAGCAAACAAACCGCGCATTCAACAGTTTTCTAATTTGATCCTTACTTATCTATAGGATTATTTTAATAGAAAGCCAATACAAATTTCGTGTGATCCTTTACTGATTGAACTCAAATTGTGTATTGATAAATCATACGAATATCTAATTCGGTATTTTTCAAATATACCCCAGCCTATCATTGCGTCGATTGATTCATACGATCGATAGCCTGCACCAAATTGGAACTTGTTTTTCAAAATAGCAATTACATTCATCACCGTACTTAACCGCGTGAAATCTGTAGATATCATAACCTGAGGTTTTAATTTCCAATCAGAAGATAAGCTGAAAAGGTAATCAGCATAAGCAAAAGTGTGCACAGCATCTCTATTACCTGATGAGTAACGCGCCCGATTCAACTGCGTAACACTTAATCCAACGCACATTTTTTCGTTTTTATACATCAAACCTAAATCACTCGTGAATCGCGTATCATTGGAACTTACTGGTAATGTTGGGTCAGTTGCACTTGTTGGTGGCGTCCAAGTTGGTGTAATTTTTAAATTATTCATTCCTGCAGATAAACCAATTGATAATTCACCACCTTGAAATTCCACAAGATGATATGCATAATTTAATTTCACGCGATTGTATGTTGTAACACCAATTGTTTCATGCAAATAATTAATTCCAACGCCTCCGTGAAGTGGTTTAAATTTCGTTGAATAATTAAACAATTGCGATTCTGGAGCTCCACTCACATTATTCCATTGAGTTCGCGCTAACGCTGTAGTTTGTATGTGGTAATTCAATCCAGAACTTGCAGGATTAAAAAAGTTGTACGTATTATCTACTTGTGTGAAAGTTGGCTCTTGCTGGGCGTGAATTGACGAAGAAACAAGACTGTAAGAAAGAACAGATGTTAAAAGGATTAGATTTTTCATAAAATAAAAACAACTATCAATAGAAAAAAGTTACAGATGATTCACAAAAAAAGCCACCCTTTCGGATGGCTACAGTTTTTTAATTGAGGTGAATTAGAACATTTTTCTTTTTCACTTTTTTCACTTCTAGCGACTTACTATAATTTAATAACGCGTTAATCACATTGTTTGAAGGACCATTTTTTAACTCATTGGCAGGAGCGATTACTTCAGGGTATTTTTTCAACATAGGCAAGAACGTGTGTTTGTTTCTCTAAAAACGCACAAGCATTTTGTTTAGTATATATCGATGAAAAAAAAAGTTGTTTTCGAATTAATAACCACCAAACCAACGGCGCAAGAACCATTCAATTGCCAAGGATAATAATAGAATTAAGGCAATTAATTTATAGTCGATTAAATCATTGAACGATGCATCTTTAATAGAAACACTCGTAATGTCGTCCCTGTTTTTGATTTGATTGATGATTTTCTGATAATTTTTCAACAACTCGAATTTACCTTTCGTTTTTTGCGCCAATTGATTCATCAAAGCCTGGTTCGAATAAGTGTCCAATTGTTCTAAAGCAATATCTTCCACTACAAAAACACCCGATTTCTTGTAACTTTTACCATTAAAAGTTGTAGTCGCAACCCAACTGTACTTACCGGGCTTCAATTTTCCTAAAGATGATTTATAGCTGTCACCAATAACTCCAAATTGACTTTTGGTTGTTTTACCCTTTTCATCTGTTAGCGTCAAGTTGATTTTAGGCGTTGTAATTGCCTCCAATGATTCATTGTAGAAAGATGCATTGACTTCAACTTCTTCGTCTTTTGAGAAACGTTTTGGAAAAGTAACATGCAATGCGGTTGTATTTTGTTTCACTAACAAATATTGCGTCGTTTTGGAGATTAAATCTCTAAAAGCAACACAATCACCAGATCGAGTATAGTCATTAATTTTCCACTTCCATAATCCTTCTCCATAAATAACACCGTTTTTAACAGTTCCTTTTTTATTGAAGAAAATTAACGGCTCTTTTTTCTTAATTGGTCCAATTCGCTGGTAAGCCAATACTTCAGCTCCTCCAGAAACTTTTAATTCACCAAAGCGACTTCTCAACGGTGGATAATAGTTAAATGCATTTTTCAATTCATCTGAAAGTTCAAACTGCTGAAATCCATCATTGATTCCTCCTTGAATTTCGTCTGATTGATTCCCTGAAGAAACGGTCATTCCAAGTCCCAACTTAGAAATTACGTTTGCACTAGTATTTGGACCAATGATGTATAAAATTGGAATTTTACTTTCAGTTAATAAGTTATTCAATGATGGATCGAAATTTACCCCCGGCTCATGCCAAATAATCAAATCAACTTTTTTCAAATCACGCTTCCAGTCTTTTGCAAGTTCTGAAATCACTTCCAAGTTTTCATCTTCTTCAATGATTTGTTTCATTGCAGCAACATCTGGATGTGGCGCTCCTGCGAGCATCAATACTTTACTTCTAGAATCAATCACTTCAATGTAGAATACACGTGAATTGTTTTTGTAATTGTATTCATTATTGACATTTGAAACACTAACTGTATATGTTTGAAAGCCAATTTTATTTGCATCCAACAGGAAAGAAACATGCTCGAAATCATGTTTACCATCTTTATACGTTATTTTTTGTGATGCAATTGTTTTTCCTTCCGAAGCAATTGAAACTGTCGCCCCACCCTTTCCTATTTTAATCGCTTCAACATCTACTTCTACGGGAAACTTGTTCTTGTAAAACGTAACATCGTTGACTAACACATTTTTAATAAAATGATCGCGTTTGGGAATTGTATCGCCAACAGTTAGCGCAAAAACCGGTGTAAAATTGATCTTTTCAGCAGCATAGGTTGGATTATTTCCTTTGTTGTAATTACCATCTGAAACAAAAATAATCCCTCCAATATTTCTGTTATAAAAGTCTGAATTGATTTTCTCGAAACCAGCTGAAAGATCTGAAATTCCATCCTTGAAATCTGGCTTCGATTTATATTCAACTTCAGCTCCAACTGTCATTTCAACAAATTCAAACTCCTCACCCAATTGTTCTTTTAAATCGGATTGTAAGTTGTTTAAATACGAGTTTATCTTCGAACTGTCTTTGTAATTCTTCATGGATGAAGATTCATCTACAAGGGTAATTATAATTGGTTTTTCCTCACGATAATTTACTGCCTCAAACAAAATTCCACACAATAAAATCCCAAGAAGAAACAAGCTAAATCCGCGCAGTACTTTAAGTGTTAATTGCCATTTTTTGGATAAACTACTGATCCAGCTTACATTTCTATAAAACCAAACAGCAAGGAAAACACATATTCCAGCCCATGGAATTAGCCACCAAATTGATATGTCTGAAGCAAAACGCATTTTAGATGGGTGAAATTAAGAATTATTGACTAGAAAGACTCGTATGTTTAAAACTATGTTTTTCAGTTTTGAAAATTTAATCTTTGAAATTCATCATTTTGTAAGAAATACCCAATCCTAGAACAGATTTAAATTGTGTTCTAGGACCAATATTCCCGTCTGCATCACGAATATCAATGTCATCATCGTAAATAAGTGTCCATTGCAAAGAAGCAGAAAACCATTCGTTTACTTTAAAATTAAACAAGGCTTCAGCATTCACATCAATGTTTTGTGGATTATTTAAGTAATTACTAAACAATTCAAGTTTTGATTTTAAATCGATGTTTTTAGCAATGGTAAAATTGTATTTCATTTTAACGTAAGCTCCGAATTCACCGCGTAAACGTTCCCCTTGTTTGAGTACATTCCCAAGTCCATCATACGTTGCAGCAGTTACACCAAAACTTCCAGCATTTGCCAAAACTTGATCATTAACAATCGTTAATTTCATAGCAAAAGGCGAAGTAAATATCGAGAAATTGTCACTTTTAATGTAATCGATCCCCAAGGCTGAACTAACATATCCTGGAGCTAGAAACGTTGATACACGAATTGAATCATTTGGGTAAGTGAAACCGTCCAACATTTGTGTTTTGAAACCACCTATGACAGAGAAATAAAAATGTTCCTTCAGCTTATAACCTAGGTTTGAAGCAATATCAATTCGATCATCTGTTTTTTGCATCCCTTCTTTTGAACCTTTTTCGATGTATTGCAAGCCTCCAAGCGCCAATGAGAAATCATTTGTCCATTTCAAGGTCTTTTTTTCATAATTCGCACTGGCAGATATCGACCCTAAAAGAGACACATTGTTGCGTCCACCAGCGTTCCAATTCACAAATGATGTTTGTGTGCCGTTTAAGCCATAAATAGCCTTCAATTTCCATTTTTTCGGAATTGAATCTGTTTTTATTAGCGAATCTGCAACTGGAAGTGAGTCAGTTTGTGCTAGAGACATGCAACCGAACAGAAATGAGCAAAAAATAAGTAGTGATTTCATTGTTACAATTTAGGCCACAAATCTCAGCAATAAAAGAGAATTATTCAAGAAAGAAAGTGCTCAATTATCAATTCATTTCGATTGTTTTCTTAAATTCGTTGCGGATTAATAAAACTTTAAAAAAATGTCTAAAGAAGTATATATCGTTGCTGCTGCGAGAACGCCAATGGGTGCGTTTTTAGGTGGATTGTCAACAATTCCTGCTACACAACTTGGATCGGTAGCAATCAAAGGTGCCTTGGAAAAAGGAAATGTGAAAGCTGAATTAATTGATGAAGTTTTCATGGGGAATGTATTGCAAGCTGGTGTTGGTCAAGCTCCTGCTCGTCAAGCAGCACTTGGTGCGGGATTAGGAAACAATGTTCCTTGTACAACAGTGAATAAAGTGTGTGCTTCGGGAATGAAAGCGATTATGTTTGGTGCTCAGTCAATCTTAGCTGGTGATAATCATATCGTTGTTGCAGGTGGTATGGAAAGCATGTCACAAGTTCCTCATTATTTAGACGGACGTAATGGTGTTAAATTCGGAAACATTGGAATGTTGGACGGAATCACAAAAGATGGTTTATTAGACGTTTACAGCAAGGTTCCTATGGGAAATTGTGCTGAATTTTGTGCGAAAGAATATGGTTTTTCTCGTGAGGCACAAGATGAGTTTGCAATTGGATCTTATACGAAATCAGCTGAGGCTTGGAAAGCTGGTAAATTTAATGATGAAGTTGTACCAGTTGCTGTTCCTCAACGAAAAGGAGATCCAATTATGGTTTCTGAAGACGAAGAATATAAAAACGTTTTCTTAGATAAAATTCCTTCATTGCGTCCAGCATTTGATAAGGAAGGAACAATTACTGCTGCCAATGCATCTACATTGAATGACGGTGCTTCTGCCGTAATTTTAGCGTCAAAAGAAGCTGTTGAAAAATATGGTTTAAAACCAGTAGCTAAAATTGTTAGCTATGCTGATGCGGCACATGCTCCAGAATGGTTCACAACTGCTCCATCTTTGGCTATTCCAAAAGCATTAGATAAAGCAGGGTTAACAACAGCTGATGTTGATTTCTGGGAATTAAACGAAGCGTTCGCAGTTGTGGGAATGGCAAACACGAAGATTTTAGGATTAGATCCAGCGAAAGTTGACGTAAACGGAGGAGCTGTTTCTTTAGGTCACCCACTTGGAAACTCAGGTTCTCGCGTTGTTGTTACATTAATCAATGTTTTGAAACAAAACGGTGGTAAAATTGGTGGTGCTGCTATTTGTAATGGTGGCGGTGGCGCTTCTGCAATTATTATTGAGAATATTTAATTTCAAAATAATCAAACAATAAAAAAGGCATTCATTACGAATGCCTTTTTTGTTTTACAATATTCTATTCCAACTCATTTTGCAACGCTAGGAACCAAATCAAAATAGATTTTCTCGTACATCGGTAGAATTTTCTCCAAATCGAAATCATGCGCTCTTTTTAAAGCATTCACCTTGAATCGATTCAATGTTTCATCGTCTTCTAAAATCTGCAACGCGTTTTTTGCCATATCTTCTACATCACCAACATTTGATAAATAGCCAGTAACTCCATGAATGTTCACCTCTGGGATTCCACCTGTATTTGAGGAAATTACTGGAACACTTACAGCCATTGCTTCTAGAGCTGCTAGACCAAAACTTTCCGTTTCTGACGGTAGCAAAAACAAATCAGCAATTTCTAATACATGCGCTGTATCTCTTACTTTTCCTAAGAAAATAACACGATCACAAATTCCTAAATCACGAACCAATTTTTCAACGCTGTAGCGCTCAGGGCCATCGCCAGCAAGAATTAATTTTGCTTTTTGGACTTTATTAACTTCTGCAAAAATGCGAACTACATCTTCTACGCGTTTCACTTTTCTAAAATTAGAAACATGACAAAGAATTTTTTCTCCATCACATGCATATTTGCGTCTTACTTCATTTGAAATATCGCTCGGCTCCACATTTGGCGCAATGAAATTTGGAATAACATGTATTTCACGAGACGTATTAAAATGAGCGTATGTATCCTTTTTTAAACTTTCGGAAACAGCTGTAACAGCATCAGATTGATTGATACAAAATGTAATAACTGGTTCAAAAGACGGATCCTTTCCAACTAAGGTAATATCTGTTCCGTGTAGTGTTGTAATGTATGGAATTGAAATGCCTTGTGATTGTAAAATCTGTTTTGCCATAAATGCTGCAGAAGCATGCGGTATGGCATAGTGAACATGCAATAAATCCAACTTTTCATATTTTACAACATCGACCATTTTACTGGTTAATTCTGTTTCATAAGGCTGATATTCAAACAAGGGATAATCACTCACTGCTACCTCATGGTAAAAGATATTTTCTCTAAAGCTTCCAAGTCGAACGGGTTGTGAATAGGTAATAAAGTGAATTTCATGGCCTTTCTTTGCAAGCGCCTTTCCTAACTCTGTTCCAACAACTCCACTTCCGCCAAACGTTGGGTATAATACAATTCCGATTTTCATGTGTGTAATTCCTTGATAATGTGTTATTTTTTATCTCTTGTTGTTATTGCTTCGTAAATGACGCGCTGTATTTCTGTTCGTATATTCATGTCTCTAATTTTCCAATTGTCTTGATCTGGACAAACGCGATTAGATAAAAAGACGTACGTTAAATTGTATTTTGGATCAACCCAAACCAATGTTCCTGTAAAACCAGAATGTCCAAAACTTTGTTGGGATGCAGATTCATGACAAGGACCACCACCACTCGCAGTTGGTCGATCAAACCCTGCTCCTCTTCGATTCCCCGAAAATTGAGCTTTCGTAAATTCTGCTACAACAGCTGTATCAATGTATGAAACATTTCCATAGCTTCCTTTGTTCAATAAAACTTGCATTAAGCTTGCTAAATCAGTTGCATTTGAGAACAATCCTGCGTGTCCACCAACACCGCCAAGCATTGCTGCTCCTGGGTCGTGCACATAACCGTGAATCAATTGACCTCTAAATGCTTGGTCATTTTCAGTTGGTATTATTCTGCCAATAGGAAAGTACATTCTTGGCTGATAACGCATGGAACGCAATCCTAATGGCAAATACAACTCATCCATTAAGTAATCTTGGAACAATTTGCCTGTTTGTTTTTCAATGATTTTTTTGATGAAATAATAACCTAAATCCGAATACTCATATTTTTTAGGACCTAAAGCTGTTGAAAGTATTGACTTGTAAATTGAATCGGTGTAGTCGTTTCGAATCCAAATATTATCCGCTACTTGCTTTTCAAATCCCTCCTTTTTTTCTGAAGAATAAATCGCTGGATTCAGTTTTCCGTTCTTTAGAGTTCGTTTATAAAATGGAATCCAAGCAGTTAATCCCGCTTGATGTGCCATCATGTCACGAATTAAAATATTTCCATAACTACCTGAACCTGTGACTTCTGGAATATAATCTTTTAACTGATTATTTAAACTGAATTTTCCCAATGTTTGTAAACGCATTACTCCACAAGTTGATCCAGCAATCTTAGAGACAGAAGCGATGTCGTAAACATCTGTGTTTTTAACTTTTGTCGTGTCTGAATAGGTTTGAGTTCCAAAACTTTTACGGTAAATGATTTTCCCTTCACACGCAACTAAAATCTGACAACCTGGAAAAGCACCCTTTTCAATCCCATTCAAGGCAATTTTATCAATGCCTTCTAATTTCTTTGGGTCTACACCAATTTCTTCTGGTTGTGAGAATTTCAAGCGTCCTCCCCACGGAACAACCACACCGAATTCTCTCTGATAAGTTGAGTTGACCGTAAATGGTAATTTTCCTATACATTCATTAGCACCAAAGATTACTTCTGTGACAGCTAGTTGTGCATTAGGATTGTTCTCATAACCCAAAACAACTGATTTAAAATTAGACAAATCACTATTCGAACTAAGTACCAAGGGATTTCCAAAAAGGACCAGCGTTGTATTTTTTGAGGCAGAAAAAAGTTGGAACAATTCCTTCAAATTTTCTCCAAATCCATAATTATTTCTAGGTCTAACAGTTGAAGCGTGAAGTGATAAAATGATTTGATCGTATTTGTCAACATATTTTGCAAACTCAGCAATTGCTTCTGCATTTGAGTAATAATGAAAATGATGAATATCTGCATATTGAGATATAGCATCAGTGTATGAAATGGCATTTGTACCAATAGAAACTCGCGCGATTTTTTTGTCCAAACGATCAATTGGAAGTGACGAGGTTTCATTCTTCAAAACAGTTGTTGCAAGTTCATACACTTTTTTGATTGCAAGATTTATCTGTTCTTTCGTGTAAACTTTTGCCTTTTTCGGTTGAACAACAAACTTGTGTTTTGCTAACAAGATTTTCATGCAACGTTCGTCGATTTCTTTTTTCGATAGTTCACCTTTGTTAACTTTTTGTTTAATTGCTGAAATAGCATCTGAAACACTCTCAGGAAATAAAAGAATATCACAACCAGCTTCAAACGCTTTCACAACAACATCCGTTTTTCCGTATTTATCGGCAACAGCTTTCATATTTAAGGCATCTGAAATCACCAATCCTTTAAATCCTAATTTTCCTTTTAAAACATCTTGAATAATTTTCTTCGATAAACTACTTGGTAAACCAGAATCGTCCAAAGCGGGCACATTCAAATGTCCAATCATTACTGAAGAACTTCCAGCGTTAATTCCTTCAATAAATGGATAAAAATCAATTGCCTCTATGGTTTTTAAACTTTGTGAAACAGTAGGCAATTCAAGGTGTGAATCTTTGTCCGTATTTCCATGTCCCGGAAAATGTTTGATGCTTGTCATGATGCCATTTCCTTCCATACCGCGCACAAAAGCTTTTACATGATCTGCCACTTTTTTTGGATTTTCTCCAAATGAACGAAAACCAATAACTGGATTATTTGGATTGCTATTCACATCCGCAACGGGTGAAAAGTTCATGTGGATACCTAATTCTTGACACTCTTGTGCCATCATTGCAGCAATTTCCTCTGATAATTCAAGACTATCAGCAGCGCCAACTGTATATTGGTACGGAAAACGCTGACCGTCAAACAAACGCATTGAAGTCCCCCATTCAGCATCCATTCCAATCAACAAGGGAATTTTTGCATCAGCCTGAAAACGTTGAATCGCAGCTTTTAAGTTTGATTTTTCGCCTTGAAAAAAAATAATTCCACCAACCTTATCTTTCAAAACCATTTGCTCAACTTCAGCCAAGTGAACTTCTCCTTGATTCGAATAAGCAGCAACCATAAAAAATTGCCCAATCTTTTCCTCCAAAGTCATTGAAGCGAGTTTATTTTCAGCCCATTCTTGTGCACTCATTGGGGTATCAGGTGTTGTTGAAAGGTTTGTTTTACCCGCTGTCACCAATGAAACAATTGCTGGAAATGCGACGAAAATCGTAGCTAAAAAACTAAAAAAAAGAAGACTTTTCTTTATCATAGGAAGAAACAAAGACGAATTTTGGTTTATTAATTTAAATCACGAATTTAAGGACTTCCTATGAAAGTCTTCAGCCTTGAATTGTTTTATTTTAGTTAAACTAATTTTCAACGCTATTTTCCTATAAAATGGATTACTTACTGACCATTTGTCAGAGTTTTAGTGAATGGAATAATTATTGACAAATTGAGCTCGTTGAAAGACAAATATTGTCTTATTTTTGTAAAACAACAACGGATTAAGCAGAGAAATGAGCGACATAATTAAATTACTTCCTGATCACATTGCGAATCAAATTGCAGCTGGAGAAGTTGTTCAACGACCCGCTTCTGTTGTTAAAGAAATGGTTGAAAATGCCATTGATGCTGGTGCGACCAAAATACAAGTTATCATTAAAGATGCTGGAAAAACCTTAATTCAGATAATTGACAACGGTTGTGGAATGTCGGGTACAGACGCAGTGATGTGTTTTGAGCGACATGCCACAAGTAAAGTTGCTACGGCAGATGATTTATTCGCGTTGAAAACGAAAGGTTTTCGTGGTGAAGCGCTAGCTTCAATTGCAGCAATTGCTCATGTGTGTGTTAAAACGCGACAAGCGCAAAGTGAAACAGGAACATTAATTGAAATCGAAGGAAGTAAAATTAAAACGAATGAGCCGACAGTTTGTCCTGTTGGTACTTCATTTGAAGTGAAGAATTTGTTTTACAATGTTCCAGCGCGCCGCAATTTCTTGAAATCTGACAACGTTGAATTCAATCACATTGTGGATGAATTTGAACGCATTGTATTGGCTCATCCAGATTTAGCCTTCACATTGCATCATAATGACAATGAAGTTTACAATCTTTATTCTGCTGTATTAAGAAAGCGTATAGTGGATGTGCTAGGAAAATCTTCCAATGATAAATTGGTTCCAATCGATGAATCTACAGAAATTGTAACAGTAGTTGGATATGTTGGGAAACCAGAGTTCGCAAAGAAATCTCGTGGTGAACAATTCTTATTCGTCAACAATCGCTATTTCAAAGATACATTCTTCAATCACGCGCTAACAAAGGCCTTTGATGGATTGGCTCAACCCAAAATGTTTCCGAGCTACTTTCTTTATTTGACAGTTGACCCTAAGAAAATTGATGTCAATGTTCATCCAACAAAAACAGAAATAAAGTTCGAAGAAGATCGCTTGATTTATGCGATTTTACTTTCAGCTGTACGACAAGCATTGGGAAAATACAACGTTGCTCCTACACTCGATTTTGAGCGTGAAACAAGTTTTGACTTGCCCCATGAAATGAAATACCAACCTGCTGTAGAACCAACTATTCGCGTAAATCCTGATTACAATCCGTTTCAAACGACTTCACGTTCTTCAAGCTCAGGTTCTTCGGGAAATTCATTTACAAAAGCGATTCGAGCAGAAGGATTTGGAGCAAGCGAAACAACTCCATCTGATTGGCAGAATTTCTATAAAATTGAAGAGGAAGAAGTTTCGGTTGAACCAGTGACATTGGATTTACCTGCAACAGATGCGCTTCCAAAAGCATTTTTATTTCGAGGGAAATATATTTTCACGACGAGTAAATCTGGTTTATTGGTGTTTGATGCACAACGAGCGACAGAACGTATTGTTTACGATGAATTAATGGCCCAATTCATTTCAAAACCAATTGCTTCACAGCAGTTATTATTTCCTATTGAACGTGAGTTTTCAAGCAATGAAAAAACGGAATGGGAAAGTAACAAAACAATGTTGGAACGTCTTGGTTTTGTCGGACAATTTTCTGATAAAACCATTGAAATCAACGCTGTACCAGCTATTTTACAAGAAGAGAGCATCCATGAATGTCTGGATTTAATTTTAGAAAAAATAGCATTTCAAGAAATAGACAAAGGTGAAATTGCTCATGTAATCGTGCAAGCAATTGCAACGGCAACAGGACGAAGAAAATCAATTACAACCAATGAAGCTGCAGAACATTTAATTGAACAATTATTTTCCTGCTCAGAACATTCATTCACACCGAAAGGAAAGAAAATTATAGAAACAATCACATTAGACGAAATCGCAACAAAATTTTAACATGTTTTCATTTTTAAATAACATTCCACAGGTTACTAAGAACATTCTCATTCTGAATGTATTGTTTTTTTTGGCAACCCTTGTTTTTGAATCCAAAGGGATTTTTTTGATTGATACTTTAGGAGCACATTACATCAATTCACCGCGATTTGAGCCATATCAAATAATTACGCATTTCTTTATGCACGCTGGAATTTGGCATTTGTTTATGAATATGTATCTTTTTGTAATTCTTGGTTCTTATTTAGAAAGATTGTGGGGTGAAAAGCGCTTTTTTATTTTTTATATAGCGAGTGCAATGGGAGCATTTGTTTTATATAATTCAATTGGTATTTATGAACTCATGCAACTCAAAAAACAAATTGCATCTTTAGGTTATAATCTTGTGGAAATAAATGAGCATTTAAAAGCAGGCACTTCATTTACCTATATGACAAAAGATGCTTCTGTAATCAATCATTATGTGGAAATGGTTAGCACTCCAATGGTTGGTGCATCTGGGGCCGTGTTTGGAATTATGGCAGCATTTGCAATTCTTTTCCCGAACACAGAATTCATGCTTTACTTTGCAATCCCTGTGAAGGCAAAATTCCTTGTT
Source organism: Bacteroidota bacterium (assembly GCA_039804825.1). Classification (GTDB taxonomy): domain Bacteria; phylum Bacteroidota; class Bacteroidia; order Flavobacteriales_D; family Crocinitomicaceae; genus M0103. The sequence goes on along the minus strand of JBDLVK010000121.1, from coordinate 40,288 downwards.
GGTGGTTATTTTATATGGGAGCTTTACAACAGTATTTATGTTACTCCGGGTGATAATGTTGCGCATTTAGCTCATGTCGGTGGCGCAATTATTGGAGCTGCCATTATTTTATTTTGGCGGAAAACAGATAAAAAGAACTTTTGGTAAAATGCAGACAGAACGCAATTTATGGGATGATTTAAAGCATCAATTCAAGTTTGGTGGCATTACAACTCGTTTGATTATTTTCAACGTTGCTGTTTTTCTAGTGATTCAAATTGCCTTGGTTTTTGGTCGTTTACTTGGAGAAGAAATTGAACCACAAGTTACGTCGGTTGTCAATTCTACCTTTACCCTAAATACCAATTTTGATGAATTTATCTACAAACCATGGGGCATTTTCACTAGTATCTTTGCTCATTTTTCAATAATTCACCTCTTACTGAATATGGTGTTTTTATATTCAGCGGGACGAGCATTTGAGGCCATGTTTGATCAAAAACGATTGATTTACACCTATCTTTTTGGCGGTATTATTGGTGGTTTGATTGAACTAATAGCACATTCCATATTTCCAGCGTTTGAAAGTCAATCTTTTGTAGTAGTTGGTGCTTCAGGTTCAATAATGACGCTTTTAGCTGCAATGGCTTTTCATCGACCAAATTTAGTGGTGAACGTATTTAATTTATTTTCTATCCGATTAATTTTTGTTGCAGGTCTGTTTATTTTAACTGATTTAGTATCTTTAGGACTGAATGATGGAACGGCTCACTTTGTACATTTGGGCGGTGCTTTGTTTGGAATGCTTTCAGTTTATAATTACCACAGTAGTTCAAATTTGATAATACAATTACAAATGTTAGGAGATCGAATTTCACGGTTTTTCAAAACACTTTTCAGTTCAAACAAACAGCTGAAAGTAAAAAAAGGAGGAGCATATCAAAATGCACGTTTCAAAACAGACGAAGAATTCAATTTAGAGAAAAAACAAAAACAAGCGAAAACTGATGCCATTTTGGATAAAATTTCTAAATCTGGTTATGAATCGTTAACAAAAGCAGAAAAGGAATTCCTTTTCAACCAAAGTAAAAATGGGTAATCTGTTAAAGAAAATATTAAAATTCTCTTCACTTATAAAAGTGTTGACCATCATCTGTCTTGTCGGATTGATCTTGGCCTACCTTGCTCCTTTTGTTCATCCCGCAACGTTTAAACTACTTCCATTCTTTGGATTGGCCTATCCAATCATATTGATTTTTACCATTATCTTTTTAATCATCTGGTCCTTTGCCAAGTCAAAATGGGCATTGATTACGCTAGGAGTTCTTTTATTAGGCGGAAAGCTGCATTTTAGAATGATTGCATTTGGATCAGATCAAGAAAATGTTCCAACAGAAGAAAAAGTGCTTAATGTAATGAGTTACAATGTTCGTCTGTTTGATTTATACTCTTCAGATACAGACCATCGCACTGAAAAACGTGATTCTATCTTCAATTACATTGTACGTTCAAATCCTGACATCATTTGTTTTCAAGAGTTTTATCACCAGGATAAACCCACATCTTTTTCCACACGTGATACTTTGATTCAATTATTAGGAATTAAAGACTATCACGAACGATATGCCCATAAGCTGAAAGGCAGACAAAATTTTGGTGTATGTGTCTTATCAAAATATCCTTTAATTGCTAAAGGTGATGTGATGTTCTCTACCCAGGGTGAAAATGATTTTAATTATTGTATTTACGTGGATTTGGTAAAGAATCAGGATACCTTCAGAATTTACAATGTTCACTTGCAATCCATTCGTTTGCAACAAGAGGATTATTCTGTTTTTGAAGATGGAAGCACAAAAACTGCAGATGAACGATCGACCATAAAATTATTGATTGATAAACTGCGTATCGCCTATCCAAAACGCGCTGAACAGGCTAGAACGGTTATGGAACATGTTAAAACATCGCCATACCCGACCATTGTTTGTGGCGATTTTAATGATACACCAATGTCATACGCATACAATCAATTCAACCAATTATTAATTGATGCATTTAGAAACTGTTCATCTGGAATTGGAACTACCTATGTTGGAAAAGTTCCTGCAGGAAGAATTGATTACATTTTTCACACAAAAGATTTACAATCAAGTCATTTTGTAATTCAAGAAGATGCCTATTCAGATCACCGTGCAATTTCTTGTAAAATTTACAAAGACAGCTTGCGATAAAAAGGTATATTTGAAGGCTATTAAATTTTAACCATGAAACGTTTATTATCATTTGCATCATTTTCCTTGTTATTGATTTCTGCGGCTTGTTCATCCAATGAGCCAAAAACCGAAGATAAAATTGAAAAAACTACAGAGGTCACTATTAACGGTGAATGGACCTTGTTCAAAGAACAAAAAAATGGTAAAGTTGTCGATTCAAAAGGCAAGCCAACTGCTGTAAGTATCGAATTTGAAACCAATGGTTATTTTGTCTTTTTTGATAAAATAACAGATCAAAAAATGATTGATTCAGGTGTAAGCGAAATTCAAGAACGTTACAAAGGTCAATTTACATTAAATGGAAAAAATCTTCAAATGAATCATTTTGTAAATGACTCCTTAATTACTGAAGAATTTGAAGTTCAAACATTAACGGCAAATGAATTGGTGTTAAAAAATAAAACTTCAAATCATGTTGAATTTTATAAAAAGTAAGAGGGCATAGTCCTCTTTTTTTTCGTTATGATTGTAGAAATTAATCCAAAGAACATCGACAAACGCCTGATTCAACAGGCCGTTGAAATATTGCAAAAAGGTGGAGTAATAATATTTCCAACTGATACTGTTTATGCAATGGGTTGTGATTTGTTCAATAAAAAAGGATTGAACAACCTAGCGAAATTGAAAGATATCAAGCTGAGCAAAGCAAACTTCTCGATTATTTGTTCTGACTTAAGTCATTTGTCTGATTACGTAAAACAGATTGATCGACCAACATTTAAGTTGTTGAAAAACAGTCTTCCAGGTCCTTTTACCTTTATATTAACTGCAACCAATGAAGTTCCTAAATTGTTTGATAGCAACAAAAAAGAAATAGGTATTCGTATTCCAAACAATGAAATTATTTTAGAAATCGTTCGAGCACTTGGGAATCCAGTTGCAACGACTTCTTTACACAACAATGAAGACGAAATCATGGATTACTTTGCAGATCCATATGCAATTTATGAACGTTACGAAGACGACGTGGAATTAATCATCGATGGAGGTTACGGAAATCTGGATGCATCAACTGTTGTCGATTGCACTTCCGGAGCTCCTGAAATCGTGCGTCAAGGAATTGGTCAATTGGATTTATGATCCTCATCTTAAATTGCGGAAGTTCAAAAGTCCCATACATTGAAGAAATGGTGGATGAATTTTGTGATTTCACTACAATTCCAATTTTAGACTTTTCAAAAGAACGTATAACTGAATTCGATGGTGTTATTATTTCCGGTGCACCCTTGCTCATTACTGAACAAAACATTTCAGAACACCTTAAAAAAGTTGAATGGATTAAAAACACGTCAATTCCGGTTCTAGGAATTTGTTTTGGACATCAATTGATTGGATTAACATTTGGAGCTTTTGGTTCACGAATGAAAGAAGACCGCGATTGGCAAACGATTGAAGCTTTCGAAGATTCCATTCTTTTTCAAAAATTACCGCAAGAGTTTGAAATGATGGAAGATCATTGCGAAACCATTTCAATCCCTCAAAATTTCAAGCTTATTGCTTCTTCTGATGCTTGTGTCAATGAAGCAATGCAACACAATGAATTACCACTGTTTGGAATTCAATTTCATCCGGAAGTCTCAGGAAATCATGGACGAATTATCATTGAGAACTTTGTTAATTTCTGTCTGAATCGTTCAAATTAGTCGTTTTTAACAATCACTGTTGAAAGAAAAGTAAAACGGTTCGAATTTAACGGCCGCTTTTAAACGATATTCGTGATATGGTACTTAGTAGATTTTGGCTTATAATATTTATCTCCTCCATCCTATTTGTGGTAGCGAGTTTGTTTACATCGAATAATTATTCAATCGATTACATGTTGAATGGTAAAAAGGATGATCCTATTTTGGTAGGAGAAAAATACCTTAACCAATTGCCACATGCGATTCAAGACTCACTAAAAGCTTCATCCGAAGGAACGTATGCAATTCCCGATACAGATAGCATGTTTGTAATGAAAAACAAAACAGTTACAATTTACAATGGATTTCAGAAATCAGATGGTTTGCTTGAAACATGTAAAACGAGCTTATTTGATTTAATTCTACCGTTAATCGCTTACCTTGCTTTTTTCAGTGGAATCATGCAGTTGCTAATAGACTCTGGAGCTACAGAGCGTTTAGCCCGAAGATTAAGTCCGTTTTTTGTCAGTGTTTTCCCATCAGTTCCTAAAGGACACGAATCAATTTCTTACATGACGTTGAATTTTTCCGCCAACTTTTTAGGTTTGGATTCAGCCGCAACACCTTTTGGATTGAAAGCGATGCAAAGTTTACAGGAAATTAATCCTGAAAAAGAAAAAGCAAGTGATGCTCAAATCATGTTTATGTGTTTGCATGCTGCTGGACTGACATTAATTCCAACTTCCATCATTGGTTACCGAGCTGCTCAAGATGCAACAAATCCGGCTGATGTTATGTTGCCGTGTATTATTACATCATTCATTGGCACAATTGCGGCATTCTTAATTGTAGGTATTCGTCAACGTATCAATTTCAGAAGTGCGACCTTGTTAATCGCATTAATTTCAATTATAGCTGGAATTATCGGTTTGTTGTTATATGTCAACAGCTTAGATTTAATCGGAAAGAACTTTTTTACAAGTAATTTTTCAAGTTTGCTTTTGTTGACAATTATAGCTTTCACCTTGATTTTTGCATTCGTCAATGAACGAAAATTCAAAGAAAAAGAAACGACCATTTTTGATGCTTTCGTTGTAGGCGCAAAAAGTGGAATCAGTACAGGAGTTTCAATTTTCCCTTATGTTTTAGGAATGTTGGCTGCCATTTCTTTGTTCAGAAACAGTGGTTTGTTTGAGGTAATCAGTGTTTGGATTTCAAATGGTTTTCATCTGATGGGCGTTTCAAAAGAAGTCACGGATTCGTTACCGGTTGCCATGTTGCGTCCATTTAGCTCTTCTGGTTCTCGTGGGTTCATGATTGATTCCATGCAAACGTTTGGCCCAGATTCTTTGACTGGTCGTTTAAGTTGTATTTTTCAATGTAGCGCTGAAACAACGTTTTACGTAATTGCCGTTTATTTTGGTGCGATTAACGTTCGAAATACACGTTATGCATTAGGAACGATGTTACTTGTTGACTTAATCTGTGTTATCACTGCAGTATTTGTTGCAATGTGGTTCTTCTAATTCAATTCAGTATGTTCAGCTTTTTAAAAAAGAAAGAAAAACAAAGTCCTAAACCAGTCGAACAAGTGACAATGTCATCTGTGAAACCATTGGATTATCATCCGAAAATAATTTTGGCCTGGGCGCGCGCAATTGAAGGAAACGATGAGTTAATGCGCTGGTTGAAGGAAAATGGTTATCAGGAATTATCCATGGCAACGTTTGCGATTTATTTGAAAGATGAAGCTCGTCAATGGTTATTACAAAATGGCTATCCGCATTTAATGGCAATGATTAATGCTGCTGAAGGAAATGAAACTGCACAGAAATGGTTGTTAGCGCATGATTTTGAAATTCTTTATCACATTGCAATGGCTGTGGAAGATGATCAAATGAGCTGGGAATGGTTAGGCAAAAACGTTACACCAGATATTTTCTTGTTGACGCAATCAATCAAGAAAGTGAAGGACCAAATCGAAGAGAATCACAATGATGTGCATTCCTTTGGAAAGGATATATAACGATTCGAAGATTTGATGATTCAAAAATTTAAATAGTTAAATCTTTGAATTTTTGTTAGCTGAATTCTTTAATTTTCAAATTCCGTTATAGCGAATCTCAACTGCTGTAGCACCTTTGCCATATTCACGGAAATCAGCATCGTAAAACTCCACACCCTCTTTTTTAGCCAAGAACAAGCGAACTTCCGTTTTTAAAACTCCTTCACCTACTCCGTGTATCACAATCAGTTTGCGTATGTGTTTTTCCTTCGCTCGATTATAAAACGAACGAAATTCCTTCATTTGAAGATTTAAAATTTCAGCATTACTCATTCCGGCGTGTGAATCTACAAGTGTTTCGATGTGTAAATCGATTTCCCAAACATCTAATGGTTTGCGTGAGCCTGTTTGTTGTTCTTTGTGAATTGAATGTCTGAATTTTGAAAAGGTATCATCTTCATTGATTTGTGCAACGTGCTCATCAGGTAAATGATATTCTGTTCCATGAATTTTTACGAGTTCATTTTCTCTGAAAGGACGTTCGAAACCTGATTCATCTTCAACATGAATGAAACCTTTTTCATCGATGCGACGGACGATTCCACCCCCTTGCTCATACAAGAAAGCGACTTTTTCGTCAACCTTGAATTGCTTTGAAGTACCAGTCATAATATTCCATTATTTTTTCGAGGTAAACCAACAATAATACCAAAGGAGTTAACAGCGACGCGATCCAAAAAAAGACAATGGTGAATTTGAATAGAAAACTAGCATCCTTTTTTACAGGGCTCAACAAAACTGAATTTACTTGACTCGCTAATAGTGGATTCGCATCCTCTTCAGGAACATTGTCAACATAGGTTCTCAAGGCATTATTTCGTTCTAATAAAATGTTTTTTATTCCTTGAAAATCTTTGTTGGACAAGAGATTATAAGTCGTTTTGTAATTGATTTCCTCTTCGCGAAGTTCCTTCCTTAAATGATATTGATTTTGAATTGAACGTACTCTGAAACCCATTATGAATCCAAAACCGATTAACATGTATTCGTCAATTAACCAACCAACAACAATTAGCACCAATGAAGAAATGAACGAAAAAATCAATAAAAACAAATCGTGATTGTGTTTCATCAATAGTTTAAACAATTGTCCGCCATCTAAAGGATCGAGCGGAATCAAGTTAATTAGGTTTAAAAAAAGATACAACAACCCCAAATTCACCATCCAAGCTTCTTGAAAAACGTTTGCTATTAAAATCAAACCAACTCCAATAATTATTCCTGGAAATGGACCCGCTCCTACAACGATAAGACTTTGTTTTTGAGAATATTCCTCTTTACTTCCTTGAACAAAAGCACCCATCAAAGGAATAAAAAGCATTCTGACGTTTTTATAACCAAACAACTTCATCATGGTGAAATGACCAAGTTCATGTGTTAACAATACCACTAAGAAATAAATAATAAAGTTTACTTCTTCTGTAAACACCAATAGAAATGCAATAACAAAAAGCACGATCGAAAAAACCGTCAAAGCAAGATTACCTTTTGGTTTTGCTTCAATTAGCTCGGGTTTTGGTGGATAAAAATCGTATTCTTCCATGGAGTTTGAGGCGATAAAAAATCGGTTAAAGTAGTTATGATTATTTTTTTAATAATTGTGCAAAATCCTTAGCAAAATAGGTCAAAATGGCGTCCGCACCTGCACGACGCATACTTAAAAGCATTTCACTAATTGCCAGATCATAATTCAACCAACCTTTTTCTGCGGCAGCATACACCATTGCACATTCACCACTCACGTTGTATGCTGTGATTGGAATGTTGAAATTATCCTTCAACATGTGAATAATATCTAAATAGCAAAGTGCCGGTTTTACCATTAGCATATCTGCTCCTTCCATAAAGTCTAATTCAGCTTCTAACAATGCTTCACGTTTATTCGCTGGATTCATTTGATACGTTTTTTTATCACCATGTTTTGGTGCAGAGTTTAACGCATCACGGAAAGGACCATAAAATGCACTTGCGTATTTTGCTGTATAGGACATGATTGAAACGTCCGTATAATCATGCAGATCTAAATATTCACGAATACTCCCTACTCGTCCATCCATCATGTCTGAAGGTCCGATAATATCAATTCCAGCTTGAGCTTGTGCAAGCGCCATTTTATTTAATATCGGCAAGGTTTCATCATTCAAAATAGCTCCATTTTCAACTAAACCATCGTGTCCATCTGAAGAATATGGATCCATCGCTACGTCGGACATCAAGACGATCTCTGGAAATGTTTCTTTTAACGTGCGGATTGCATGCAAGTAAAAATTCTCTTCGGCATAACTGTATGTTGCTGTTTTATCCTTTAAAGCCTCATCAACCGCAGGAAACATGTCATAGGTGTAAATTCCAAGATTCATACATGTTTCTATTTCCGGTAGCAATTGATCAATAGACCAACGGAAATTATTTGGCAACGAAGAAATTTCTTCTTTTATATTTATCCCATCTTTTAAAAAAATGGGATAAATCAAATGTTCAGCACCAATTTTAGTTTCTTCAACCATGTGACGAATTGCAGCCGATTTTCTATTTCTTCTTGGACGGATATTCATGTTCAAATTATTTAATAATAGCTCAAAGTTAATCAAGCTTATCCAATTGTTAACTTTTTATCATGTTCAATTCATTTGAGAAGTAATTTTTATATTTTTTTGTTACTTTAGCCTCGTTATTTACACGTTCATATGAAAATCACTTTTTATTCACTTAGTATTATAGGTCTTTCTCTTTCATTACTCACTTCTTGTGGTGGTTCAAATGATGGAAAAGAGAAAATTGACAAGGAAGTTCTTGATCCAAACAGTTCTTTAAATACAAATTTTGATGGTAAAATCTTCAGTATTCCTTCACCTGTGCAAACTGCATTATTGATTAAGGAAATAAACTTGCCATTTAACCAAGATTTGTTGAATCCAATTAAAAGTGCATCTACTTATTCTACTGAATATAAACAGGCATTGAACCTTGGGATTTACGGTACAGATTTAGGTTATTCTGCCTTGTACAAACAAAAAAGTGTTTCATTGAAATACTTATCAGTTGTTGAGAAATTAACGGGTGAATTAGGTTTAGAGGGTGCTTTTGATAAAAAATTCATGTCGCGCTTTGAAAAGAATTCAGACAATCAAGACTCAATCATGGTTGTTGTCTCTGATGCCTTCAGAAAAGCGGATAACTACTTGAAAAACTCAAATAGAAAAGCAACATCTGCACTTATTTTAACAGGTGGATGGGTTGAATCGTTGCACTACGCTTGTCAGCTGAACAAAACGAAAAGCAATCAAAAAATTGTCTCTCGCATTGGAGAACAGCAACAAACTTTAAACACAATTATTGAAATTCTGGAAGAGTACAACAAGAAAGGAAGCAATGATAATTTAATTGCAGAATTAAAAGACCTTCAAACATCATTTGATAAAGTGGTTATTGATTATCAATATGTTGCTCCAAAAACTGACGCAAAAACAAAAACGACAACGTTGAATCACAACATTACTGTTAAGGTTGATGCTGTAACATTGGAACAAATTGCATTAAAAGTTGCTCAAATCCGTGAAAACATTATTAAATAAGCCATGAAATACTCTACAATACTCCTAATTGCCTTTACCACTTTTTTAAGCGCTAATGTAAAAGCACAAGATTGCGAAAAAATTGTTGGTGTTTGTGAAGGATACTTAAACGGAACAAAAGGTTCATCAAAATTTGTTTCTGACGGACAAGTATACACCGCTTTTTTAGACCGAGAAAAAGCTGAATTTAAAACAACATTCTTCGGTGGTTCAACTTACCGTATTGCTGCAAGTGCTGGTTCGGACGATGACTATGTCATTTTCACAGTTCGCGATCCAAAAGGGAACGTTCTTTTCACGAATAAAGATTTTAAAAACTCACCTTACTGGGATTTTAAAGTACCAAAAACAATTCCTGTTACCATTGAAACAGAATTAGATTTGGATAAAAAAGTGACGGGTTGTGCTGTTATGCTTATTGGCTTCAAGCAATAATCGATCGTTTAAATGAGCGAGCGAATTCTCCGAGCCTTAATGCAACTCTTTGCGATTATTGCAAAAGTTGATGATTTAGGTGAAAGTGATGAAGTTCAGCAAATTAAAAGTTCGAAAGGAAAATCGATTATTGACTCTTTTTTAAGAGCCGAATTAAATGCCTTATTAGTCCAAAAATACCTTGGTTTATTCGATGAATACCTAAATGCGTTGCATCTAAAACAACAGCGCAAAGATGGTGACAGAAAAAGGACATCCTTAAATTCTGTAAAAATCCTTCGTATTTGCGCTCAGATCAATGAAGAATTAACACAAAAGCAAAAGGTAATTGTATTGATTCGTATCATTGAATTTATTCAATCCAATGAAGTTGTGACCGAACAAGAAATAGAGTTCGTAAACACTGTGGCTGAATCATTTAACATTGCTAAGGAAGAATATGACATAATCACGGATTTTGTTCTAAGCTCCAATGTTCATACAATCATCTCTCCTGATGTACTTTATGTACAAGCTGTTCCAAAGGAAGGGCTCAAAACAATCCAACTTCGAGGGTTAGATGATGATATACGAATACTTCAAGTAAAAAGTGTTAACACTTTGTTTTTTAAGTATTTTGGAAAAGATGATCTTAGCATAAATGGTCAGTTTGTTTCAAATGATCGGACGCATATTTTTACACATGGTTCTACACTAAAGACACAAAAAACAAAACAAGTTTACTACAGCGATGTCATCAGCAAATTCATTGATTTAGGTAATAAAGAACGGATTACTTTTAAGGTTGATGCCATTTCTTACAAATTCAAAGGTGGTAAACCTGGCTTATATCCATTCAATTTCGTTGAAGAATCTGGAAAGTTGGTTGGAATTATGGGTGGTTCAGGAACAGGAAAGTCTACCCTATTGAATGTCTTGAATGGTTCTTACAAACCAACGACAGGAACAATAACAATCAACGGATTAGATATTCATACCGAAAAATCGAAATTACAAGGAATTATTGGCTTTGTAAGTCAAGATGATTTGTTAATTGAAGAATTAACAGTTTTTCAAAATCTTTTTTTTAACGCAAAGCTTTGCTATTCCAAATTAACTGATCGAGAAATCAACCGAAAAGTTATTGATGTGCTTCAGTCCATTGGTTTGTATGAAGTTAAGGATTTAGTTGTTGGCAATCCATTAGAAAAGACCATTTCAGGCGGACAAAGAAAACGCTTGAACATTGCGTTGGAATTGATTCGTGAGCCAGAAGTTTTGTTTGTTGACGAACCCACTTCAGGTTTATCGTCGAGGGATTCGGAAAATATCATGGACTTATTGAAGGAAATGACTTTCAAGGGGAAACTGGTTTTTGTTGTGATACATCAACCATCTTCAGAGATTTATAAGATGTTTGATCGTATGTTAATCATGGATCAAGGAGGCTTCCCTATTTTTGATGGGAATCCAATTGATGCTATTGTCTATTTCAAACATCACATTCATCATGGAAATGCTGAAGAACGTGAATGTTCACTGTGTGGAAATGTCAATCCTGAACAATTATTCAATATTATCGACACGAAAATTGTGGATGAATACGGCAAGTTGACAGATGCGCGAAAAACGAGTCCAGAAGAATGGTACAGCAAATACTTGAAATCCAGAAAGATCACGAAGGTAGAACAACGAAATGCTACTCCATCGGCCCATTCAAGTATTCCTTCACGCTTGAAACAGTTTTGGGTTTTCTTTTTACGTGATGTTTTGAGTAAGCTTTCAAATCGTCAATATATTTTAGTTACTTTTTTAGAAGCACCACTTCTTGCTTTGGTCCTTTCCTTTTTTGTGAAGTATTTCAGTACCAATCAAGATGGAAATTCACATTATTCATTTTACAGTAATGAGAATATTCCTCAATACATCTTCATCGCTGTAGTAGTAGCCTTATTTTTAGGATTAACTGTTGCTGCAGAAGAAATTCACAAGGACAAACGCATCTTAAAACGCGAATCGTTTCTCAACCTTTCGAAAGCCAGTTATTTATATTCAAAGATTTCTATCCTTTTTATTATCTCAGCTGTTCAAATGTTGTTGTTTGTACTAATTGGTAATTACATCCTCGAGATAAAAGGATTATGGTTAGAATATTGGTTGATTTTGTTTACCACCTCTTGTGCTGCAAATGTTTTAGGACTCAATATTTCAAGCGCATTCAATTCAGCAAAAGTTATTTATGTCATTGTTCCAATTATGATTATTCCACAACTCTTGTTTAGTGGGGTAATTGTAAAATTCGACAAATTACACCCGGTTCTTTCAAAATCAACAGAGGTTCCTTGGATTGGCGATTTGATGGTTTCGCGTTGGTCATACGAAGCAATTGCTGTTTCGCAATCCACTGAAAATGATTTGGATAAGTTGTTTTTTGAATTGAATAAAGATAAATTTGAAGCTAGTTGGAAAAAAGATTATTGGCTACCTGAAATTCAATACCATTTAGATCAACTTTCATCGACAAAAGTTGATTGGAAAGTGCGTCAGAATTCACGTGATTTATTAATCAAGGAAATAAAAAAGGAAGAAGATAAATGGGAAAACTTGAAATGCGAAGATTGCGAACAAACATTACTAGCATTCGATGGTCCAAAAGAAAAGATTAACACCTATAAATTGGATGAATTCTTCGGCTACCTTAAAAAGCAATACATCAATACAGCGAATAGATCTTCCGATAGCATTGAATTGAAGAAGCAAAAAATGGGAATTGAAACCTATAATTTATGGAGAGATCAGTATTCGAATGAAGCTTTAAATGATATCGTATCAAATCGTTTGGAAACGGAAAAGGTGTTGACCTATAAAAATGAACTGTTTAGAAAAGACAATCCGATTTTCTTGGCTGCAAAAGATCCGTTGTTTTTCAGTTCCCATTTTTATGCACCAAGTAAAAATCTATTTGGATTAAAAGTTAGTACGTTTTGGGCCAATTTAATTGTTCTATGGGGAATTATTTTTCTTTCATTTATAGCGCTTTATTATGATTGGTTACGTAAGTTGTTAATGACCGCTGGTATTGGCGTAATCGTCTACAAAAAAAGCCACTCGCATAAACGAATGGCTTTCAATTCAAAGAATATTTATTTTACATCAACATTCCACCACAAACATTAATTGTTTGACCAGTAATGTATGCAGACATATCAGAACCTAAGAATACTGTGAGATTAGCAACATCTTTAGGAGAACCACCTCTTTTTAATGGAATAGAATTTCTCCATTCTTCCACGACTTTTTGATCCAAAACTTCTGTCATTTCAGTTTCTATAAAACCTGGAGCAATTGCATTACAACGAATGTTTCTTGACCCTAATTCTTGTGCAATTGATTTAGAGAAACCGATTAAACCAGCTTTAGAAGCCGCATAATTCGATTGACCAGCGTTTCCGCTTACTCCAACAACAGATGACATGTTAATAATTGATCCACTTCTTGCTTTCAACATTGGGCGTTGAACCGCTTTTGTCAAGTTAAATGCAGATTTCAAATTCGTATTAATAACTTCGTCCCATTGTTCTTCTGTCATCCTCATTAATAAAGTATCACGTGTTATACCTGCATTATTTACTAAAACATCGATAGTCCCGAACTCCGCAACAACATCGTCTACTAACTTTTGAGCATCGTCAAACTTTGAAGCATCACTTTTAAATCCTTTTACAACGCCACCGTTTTTTGCCAATTCCGCTTCAAGAGCTCTTGCCTTTTCATCAGATGATAAATATGTAAAAGCAACTTTAGCACCATGATTAACACATTCTTCTGCAATTGCTTTTCCAATTCCTCGAGAAGCCCCAGTAATCAAAACCACTTTGTTTTCTAATAATTTCATAGCTAAAAAAAATTTTAATCAAAGATAAACAATGCCTACAATTTGAACTCTATTGACAATTTATTCTATTAAAAGAGGATTGTGAATTAAAAAAGTTTTTTTTTGAAAAAAAACTTGGATGCAATTAATAATTAATCTAAATTTGGACTAGGTTTAGTTGTAAAAGGTAGGTTAGGTTAGGTTTGAAAGGAGCGAAACGCCTGTTTTGCTCCTTTCGACGTTTTTAGACCTTATGTTTATAAAGGAAAACAATCAGACTCAACTAAATAAAGCTTCGATTAATTAAAGAAATCCCATGTCAACCCAAGTCTGAATTGAGTGCTAGGAATTGGATAATTAGTTAAGACAGGCATCGAATGTTGATTCCAGAAATACCCAATATTTTCAAAACGAACATAAAATTTGAATTCATCAATTTGAAACCCTGTAAACAAGTGAAGATTAATATATCCAGAATTTATTGAACTAGTTTTCCAAAACTCATACGAACCTATTAATGAATTGAATTGAATTGGTGAAAACTGTGATAAATATGAAGCATCGACACCAATATATGCTTGCATCTTTTTCGCTTTGAACAAACCTCCTTTTAGAAAAGTTCGCAAGTTAATTTGATGATTTGGAATAAATTGAACGGAACTGGAATTGATTGCAAAAACATAACTAGGTTGCAAATACAGTTTTTTGAAACGATAAGAAGCTCTTAAGTTAAATTGTAAAGCTGACAAATAGGTTATCGTATCATTTCTCCATAGTGAATCGATGAAGAAGTAGTTATTCTTCAAACTCACATAACTTAAACCAGCATTCAAATCAATTCCGCTAAATGATTGTTGAAATGCTATCTCACCGAACAAACGCGTTTGTTTTTGTGTATTTTGAATCGTTGCAGTATAGTTATTTGCGTAGATAAATCGTTGATTAACATCAGGTAACTCACTACTGTAGTTTAACGATACATTCAATTTACCTCTACCAACTAAGACAGAGGTTGCTAATTCATTTTTAAATTCCTGTTTCGCGCCAATCAAATTGTGTTTATGGATATCAGAAAAATTAAATTTACTCGATTGATATTGAAAATTTGAAAAGAGATTAACTTCCGTAGTGTCATTTTTATGATTGAGGTTATCATATTTCCAATATCGAACTTCTCCCCCCATTCCAAATGCAATCTTCTTACTCTTTAAAAACAATCCTGCGCCATTCGTAATTGATGACAATTGATTTTGATCCATTGTCAACGTACTATCATAATTTATTTCATTGTAAATTAAGGATAAGGTATCAGTTTCCTCAGAATAACGTAAGTTTCGAATTTGTAATTTGTGTATTGTGAATACACCTATTGCTGAAGTCGAATCCTTATTGAAATCGAAATAATTTGTGTGTATTATTTGGGTTCGTTGGTTTGAATGATACGCGTTTTCTTTTTTAACAGGTAATAAACGAAGAGCGAAATCATTAGCTAGAGAATCGACCAACAAACCATTGTTTACATGAAACTCAGAGGTTAAATAAGCTGCTTGAGTTAAAAACGAAAAAAAATTTCCTCTTTTTGCCAGTTGAAATTGTAGGTCATTTAAGTTGTAATCCCCATTTCTAAGAAATCCTGATGCTTTATTCTTTTTATAATCTAAATTGACAATCAGTTGTTTTCCAAAACTTTGTTGGTAAGACATCAATACGTTCTGAGTACCTTGGGAACCAAACGAATAATTAAATCCTATATGCGGAAGCCCTGAAAAAACGAGTGGCTTCCATGGATTGTAGGTTTGTTGGATTTGAGCACCATGATTAACAAATAACCAATGAGGTGTGAATGTATTAAATTTAGATATACTTCCTCCGGGATTTGTAGAACTCAAAAAGGCATTAAACACATCTATTGAATCAAGCTGACCTCCTATTCTACTTGAATATGTTAATGAATCATTTGGAATCAGCGAATTGAAATTCTGTGTCCTGCCAAAATAACACGAGAATAACAGAATAAACAAAGCCCAATTGCGCATGACTAAATATTAAAAAAATAAAGGTATAAAAAAAGGGGCTAAAGCCCCTTGATATCTTGTCAAAAACTATTACAGTTTGTTGATAGCAACTTGTAAACCAGATTTTAAGTTTGCGGCTTTGTTTTTATGGATAACATTTCTTTTTGCAAGTTTATCCAACATAGCTACAACACTTGGAAACAATGTTTCAGCTTCTTTTTTATCGGTAATTGCACGTAATTTACGCACAGCATTACGAGTTGTTTTGTGCTGATATTTGTTACGAAGTCTTTTTCCTTCGTTTGATCTGATTCTTTTTTGTGCTGACTTGTGATTCGCCATTTTTCTTTTTTTTTATAAAGTTATAGACATATGTCTTGCAGCCCATAGGAGAATCGAACTCCTGTTTCCAGGATGAAAACCTGGCGTCCTAACCACTAGACGAATGGGCCAAATATTCATTTGGCAGCCCATAGGAGAATCGAACTCCTGTTTCCAGGATGAAAACCTGGCGTCCTAACCACTAGACGAATGGGCCGTATGTCAAATTTCCCGTTAATTTGGGAGTGCAAATATATTACGAAATTCTGTAATAGCAAACGTATCTGTGCTTTTTTTTAAAAAAAATCACTTTCATCGGATTTCATTTTGAATCCCAGACGTTTACCGGTTTGCAATTGTAAGTTGTTACTTATTAATTGTATTTCACCAACCGATAATTCTGCTACGAAATCATATGGAGGAACCAATAAATCGAACTCTAAAGCATAAGCAAAAGAAGACTGTACGATTAGACAAACCAAATCATCTGTTAGTACTGTATTTTCTAAATCTCTAAACAAAACACCTAATTGACCTTTGCCTTCCATCATAAAATGGCGATCGTGATTAATAAACAAACGACCAATCAAATAGCCGGAGTCATTTAAACGATTTTGAATAAACGACTCTGCTAAAAAATTATAGATATAAATTACGCCAAAATAACCGTTGGCATCATTCTCTCTCAAGTACTTCGTTCCCCATAAGGGATTTTCATCGGGCAAACGGAAAACATTGTTATGTAAGTGAAAAACAAGCACATCACTACCTACATAAACATGGATTTCGAAGTTTCCTTTTTCTTTAAAGCTTAACCGAATGCGTTGATCTTTTACCTTTTTTTGAAGAGCATCAATTTCTGATTTAATCGTCTCTTTGATTTTCAAAAAAACTTGTTCACAATCATCAGCAATATTTTGTTTCAATGCTGATTTATTCAACAAGAGATCAAGAATTATTTTTCGATTTTGCTCCATTTTAATAGGCCTTAGCAAAAATCACACGTTTAGAAGATGGTTTTCCTGTTACCATACAAACACCTGCTTCTTCAGGTTGATCAATTGCAATACAACGAATTGTTGCTTGCGTTTCCTCCTTGATTTTTGCTTCAGTTTCTTTTGTACCGTCCCAATGAGCATAGAAAAATCCACCGCCATCAATTTTCGCCTTAAACTCTTCGTACGAATCAACAGTTTGAATATTTGCAGTGCGAAAATCTTTTGCTCGTTGCAAGAGATTAGCCTGGATTTCAACTAATAAGTTTGAAATGATAGCATCAACTCCATCAAAATCTACTACTTCCTTTGTTTTATTATCGCGACGTGCAACTTCAATTTTTCCATTTTCTAAGTCTCTTGGCCCCATTGCTAAACGAATAGGAACACCTTTCGCTTCATATTCAGCGAACTTCCATCCTGGACGACGATTGTCATCATTATCATATTTGAAGGAAATCCCTAAAGTTTTTAGTTTCACACCTAATTCTTGGAATTTTTCATCGATTTTAGCCAATTCTTCATCTGTGCGATGAATCGGCACTGCAACCACTTGAATTGGAGCTAATGCTGGAGGTAAAACCAATCCTTCATCATCTGAATGTGTCATTATTAATGCCCCCATCAAACGAGTTGAAACTCCCCAAGAAGTTGCCCAAACATATTCCAACTTCCCTTCTTTATCTGCAAATTTAACATCAAAAGCTTTCGCGAAGTTTTGGCCCAAGAAATGTGATGTTCCAGCTTGTAAAGCCTTTCCGTCTTGCATCATAGCTTCGATACAATATGTATCATCCGCACCTGCAAAACGTTCGCTTTCTGTTTTTACACCTTTTATCACTGGCATTGCCATAAAATTCTCTGCAAAATCAGCGTAAACTTCAAGCATTTGAACTGTTTCGTCAATCGCCTCTTGTTTCGTAGCATGCGCAGTGTGACCTTCTTGCCAAAGGAATTCAGTTGTTCTTAAAAACAGTCGAGTTCTCATTTCCCAACGAACAACATTTGCCCATTGGTTGATAAGAATTGGTAAATCACGGTAAGATTGAATCCAATTTTTATATGAGTTCCATATAATCGTTTCAGATGTAGGTCGAACAATTAATTCTTCTTCCAATTTTGCAGTTGGATCAACAATAACACCACTACCGTCTTCCGCATTTTTTAAACGATAATGAGTAACAACAGCACATTCTTTTGCGAATCCATCAACATGACTTGCTTCCTTACTCAAGTAAGACTTGGGTATGAACAATGGGAAGTAAGCATTGGAGTGACCTGTTTCTTTGAATTTTTTATCCAAAACATCTTTCATCATCTCCCAAATTGCATAACCATAAGGTTTAATAACCATACAGCCGCGAACATCTGAATGTTCAGCTAAATCAGCTCTATAAACCAATTCGTTATACCATTTTGAATAATCTTCTCCGCGTGTTGTGTATTTCTGTGCCATGAACTATATATCGTATATTGACTTTGTTTTTTTGCAAAGTTAAAAATTTAAAATTACCTTTAGGATAAATTAAATCTTCAAAAAGATGAAAGTTACGCTATACCTATCCTCCTTTGCCCTTTTGTCAGGAATATTAACTTCATGTTATTCAAATCGAATGCTCGTTGATGATGACGTGTACGTGATGAAAAACGCCGAACTTCCAGTTGGAGAATCATTAACTGACGAAACAAATTATTCTACTTATCGCTATAAAAAAGACAATGGAGTTGCAGTAAGTGCCTACTATTACGACCCGTACAATATTTCTGCGATGAATAATTGTAATTGCAATCCATTTCTTTTCACACCTTTTGATTGTGGTTGGGGCTCTCGAAATTACGGATATTCAGGTTTGAACGACATGTATTACGGTTACGGATATTATAATGCTTTTGGACATTACTTCTACGGTCCTGCTTATATGAATTATGGCGCTGGACAATACGGTTATTATGGCAATATGTACTCGCCATACTATAATCCGTATGGTGGATTTTATTTTGGGACAAATTATAGTTCACCTTATTTTTCGAGTAATGGATTTTTCTACAACACAAATCCATATGGCTATAATTCAAATAATTACGGGAATTACAATAATTCAAATAGTTTATACAATGGTCACTCGGGTCCAAGAGGAAGCCTCAGTGGCTACACCAATAGTGGCAATCGAAACAATTCGAATCTGGTTAAATCACATGCCGGAGTTTCCAGCAACAATGAGTCGAATACAATAGTTACCAAACCACTTTCTGCTCGTTCACTTGCTGGTCAAAATGCTTCTGGTGGAAAAGTTGATATAAATCAATCAACAGCTGCGGTTCGTGCTACAAAAGAAATTAAACCGACACAAAGTAGGCCTGTATATTCCAGTTCAGAAGTAAGAACTAGTCCTATTGGAACTAATAATTTACCAAGCTCTGTAAACGTGCGTGGTTCAAATAATCAGCAAAGGCCAACAAATGAATCGATCAACCGTGGTTCAGTTGGAGGTAGTGTTGGAAGTGGATCAAGAAGTGGAGGTGCAAGTCGTCCAACTACAGGTGTGCGAAGAAACTAATTGTCGATGGTTCGTTTTATTGTTTTAAGTCTTTGTTTATTACCCATTATTTGTTTTTCTCAAAATGAAAATGATTTGTACCGCCATTCAAAAACGAGCTATCATGGATCTGCCAGGTTTGAAGCGATGGGTGGTTCTTTTGGTGCGTTAGGGGCTGACTTAAGTTCTTATCAAATAAATCCCGCTGGATACGGACGTTACTCTTCTTCCCAGTTTGGTGCTACAATTTTTGGTGGAGGCTCAACCAATAAATCAACATTTAATTCTATTCTCACGAAATCAACAACAGGACAAGGCGGAATTAGCAATCTTGGATTTGTTTTTGCCAACGATGTTTCAGAAAATGGAGAAGGTTTTTTATTCAATCAATTTGGAATGGGATACAATCAAATTGAGAGTTTTAAAAATGAAGTACGCTATGAAGGACAACAATTTTCCTCATTATTGGATAATTTCGTTTCCCAAATTCAGGGTTATTACCCAGAAGAATTGAACACCTACTTTCCTTTCAGTTCAGATTTAGCTTATCAAACTCATTGCATAAAATACGATGCAGTCAATCAAGAATTCTATTCACTTTTAAATACTGGTGATGTTTATCACACTCGGGAGATTTTGACAAAAGGCGGGATTAATGAGTTTTACTTTAATCTGAGTGGAAATTACTTAAACAAACTGTACATCGGTGGTAATTTAAGCATCCGTTCTTATCGCTACATTGAAAATTACAATCATTCAGAATCCTTGGTTGACACCAGTGGTACAGATTTGCGAAGTTTTGATTACAATTATTACTTAAAAACAAAAGGTAATGGAGTAAATCTGAGGTTTGGTGCAATTTATTTAGTAAATGAATCCCTGCGCTTTGGGTTAGCATTGCACTCTCCTACTTTCTCAGAAATGACAGACACTTGGTCTGCAGGAATGACAAGTAGATTTGCGAACGCAAGTTATACCGTTTCGGATAGTTTAATTCCCCTTGGTGACTATAAATACAAAGTGCGCACTCCGGCAAGAGTTGTTGGATCAGTAGCCTTCGTTTTCGGCACTAAAGGCTGTGTCAATGTAGATTTAGAATATTTGAGTTATCGACAGGCACATTTTAAATCCACTTCCGATTTGAAATATGATGCGTACAATTATGAGTACGAAAACAACTATGCGAAATCCGTTTTCCAAGACGCCTTGAACATTAGAATTGGTGGTGAATATGTATTGTTTGCAGGATGTTTTTTGCGTGGTGGATTTGCTTATTATGGGAATGCATTCAACTCGGTTCAACAAATAGAACTTAAACCAGATTTAATTATCTCTGGAGGAATTGGATTCAAAACAAAAAAGTTCACCTTCGATTTAACTTATCGCCAACGTACAAATACAACAACCTATTATGCTTACTCCAACAGTTTGACTACAATTGCGAATTCAACAGGAAATGTAATGATTTCAGGAATTCTTAATTTTTAGCTGTTTTCAATTCACTTTGAACGGCTTCACTGAAACTAATTTTGTAAATTTTACTCGTTACCCAAGCTGTAATGTTGAAATATTCAAGTACCACGCGTTCATTTCGATCCAATAATAATGGCTCCAACTCTTCTTTCATTTTTTCCAATACTAAAATTCGTTCAGTTGAGTGAATTGATTTAGAGAGTTTACGAATGTGTTTAATACAAACATTTTCAACTTCATAGTCACGTTCTTGTTTACTCAAATAACGATTTGTCGATTTAATGATGTATTCCAAAAAGTCGTAGTTTTCTAACTCAAAATGTAGCACCAAATTGAACAAGCGAGAGAAACTGTAGATATCCTGTCTTAAATTTTGTTCGTTATCGTTTAGAACTTCATTTATATATGATAAGGCCTTTTTAAATTCTCCAATTCCAAAGTAACTGTAAGCTTTGTTGTAAGTAAGAAGAATTTCTTGCTCTTTACTTACTTTATCTCCGTATTCTTCTTGAAGTTTTTCTATTTGAGAGATTAAATCAACACTTTTCTGGAAATCTCCCATTGTATGCATCAAATTCAATTCTAAATTGTAGGTACTTGTAAAAATACGCACCATAATATCAATAGAATTAAAACCTTTTTTACCATCTAAAGCGCGCATGTCTTGAATTAAACTTTGCGCTTTTTCGAAATCTTCACTATCGATATAACATCTGAGTAGATGCGACAATGTCATGACATAACGCTGTCCTGAATCTGCTTTGATATCAGGATTGCGATCTAAAATTTCTCTTGTACGATTAAAGAATTGAAAGCTGTCTTCGTAGTTTCGATTTGTTGCAGCACACAAACCTTTGATATAATAACACATAGAAGCCGCCCGTGTTGACAAAGCTGTGTTCTTACCCTTAATCAAATGGTAATCTGCAATTCCATCAACTACTAAGCGTTCTGCATCCGTTCTTGTAAAACCACCACTTCTGAATATCAAGTTTATTTTTGAATAAATCACTTGGTATTCCGCTAGGTTTCTCAATTTTGCAATTACTTCCTCTTCCTCTTCAACAAGCGCATCTAAATTGGTAGTAAACTCACCAGATTCATAGGCTTCTTCCAATAATTTCTTTTCCCAAGAAATAAGTTCAAACCAATAATAGAATTTTTCGTGATCGCGTGCAATTTGCTTCGCACGTGAAACAAACTTCTCGCATTCTTTATAAAGTGCCTTGTTGTATAGAATTTCAACGTTTTTAATCTCTTGTTTTAGCAAACTGCTAACCGATTGTTCACTGTAATAAGAACGTAAACTTTTTAAAATCAATTTATATAAATGATTTTTTTCAGAAGGTAAATGTTTGATGAAGGTTTCTTTTTTGAAAACGCGTTTCAATTCTTCTTCATCATATTTTGATTGACCTTCGATAAAATCAAAAATCTTTAAATAATTCTTATCGCCAGATTGCAAGGATGATGAAAGTTTAAAAAAACGTTTCTCCGATTTCGATAATGATTTAATCAGTTTAAACAACTCCGTTGAAGGCTTCATAGTCTTGGTTTATTATTGCCTCTAAATTATAAAATAACTTTCATACAATCAATCTTAATGCTAATCCTATTGATTTAACGGTTAAAACGGTTTATTTAACGATGTTTCGAGCATATTATTGGATTCTTAAAAACACTATTCAGTTATAGGAATACAAGAAAGCCCCAGTTTTCACCAGGGCTCTCAACAAACAACAACAAACTAAAAAACCTCACAAACCTGTTAGCGCAGGCTGGACATGCCATTAATGGAGGGTAACCTTTTCTCCCTTAGGAAGTAATTCATCACCGGAAGAAATATTATTTAATTTTATTAATGACTCCAATTTAACAGCCTCTTTTTGAGAAACTTCTCTTAATGTCATCGCTTTTTCAAGCTTAATTTCTTTATTTTTTGCCTTTGATCTTTTTGGTTGGATATATACAATATCACCTTCAATTAACACATCTTTTTTAGGGCCAAAATCATTGTATATATACAATTGCCATAAACCAAGTTCATATTCCTTGGCAATTCGGTAAAACGTATCACCTTTTCTAGCAATTACATATTTAACTTTATTGTCATGCGTCATTACTGTATGCTTGGCGGCATCGACACTTGAAGCATTTGTTGTAGATTTTGCATCTGCAGTTAAATCTGGCTTTAATTCATTGTTTTGAATTCCCAACTGATCCAATTCATTCAACTTTAAGTCTTCAATGATTTCAATCAATAATTCTGGATATTTTGGATTCGTTGCATAACCTGCATCTTTTAATCCCTTGGCCCACGATTTATAATCTGTTTTTTCCAAACGGAATAAAGCACTGTATCTTTTTTTATCCTTTAAGAATAAACTGTGATCAACATAACTTTCTTCAGCCGTAGCATACACGCGGAAACATTCATTTTTTTGATCGTCATCCATGTATATTTTTTCGCCAGTCCAATCGTGACATTTAATGCCAAAATGATTATTCGCGTTTTTTGCCAAATCTGAATTGCCACTTCCCGATTCCAATATTCCTTGAGCCAATGTTATACTAGCAGGAATATTATAGTCAATCATCTGTTGAACCGCTGTCGTTCGCCACATGTCGACGTACTCCTTTTTTGAGATCTGTTTCTCTGCTTCGCCGCTAAACGCAAAATAACTGAGAGAAACTGAAATTCCGATTGCTACTAATTTCATGTTGTTTTGTTTGTGTTAGAGTAATACGGAAGTTATTAACAATGGTTACAAAAAATGTTAATAAGTCAAATTTTCATGTTAATTCAAGTTTAAATGCATAGAAACAAGTCATTTAGTCCGAATATTTTTTAAACCAATGTCAATTTTTCCGATTTAAGGTTGAAATTGTACTTGGTTCTTAATTTGAGGAATAGAAATCGTTCAAAAAAAACTTAAAAATGGATATTTCAAAATTTACAATTAAATCACAAGAAGTGATTCAGCAAGCACAAACCATTGCTGAGTCCAGTGGAAATCAAGCCATTGAAACTGGACATTTATTAAAAGCAATTTTACTAACCGATCAAGATGTTGCTCCTTACCTATTTGGTAAATTAAATGTGAATCAAAAAATATTGGAAACAGCATTGGATCGCATTTTAACAACTTATACAAAAGTTGAGGGTGGACAATTGTATTTATCACAAAACGCGAATAAGGTATTAACAAACGCTTTATCTGAAATGAAAAGTTTTGGTGATGAATTTGTTTCAGTCGAGCTTTTATTATTAGGAATACTTGATGTTAATGATTCGATTGGAAGCCTATTAAAAGATAACAGAATAACAAAAACAACGCTTAAACAAGCAATTATGGATTTAAGAAAAGGCGATAAGGTCACTTCAAATAGTCAAGAAGGCACTTATCAATCGTTAGAGAAATACTCAAAAAACCTGAATGAACTTGCAAAGTCTGGTAAATTGGATCCAGTTATTGGTAGAGATGATGAAATTCGCAGAGTATTACAGATTTTAACGCGAAGAACGAAAAACAATCCGATTCTCATTGGTGAGCCAGGAGTTGGTAAGACAGCCATCGCCGAAGGACTTGCTCACCGCATTATTGATGGAGATGTTCCTGAGAATTTAAAATCGAAAGTTGTTTATTCGTTAGACATGGGTTCGTTGATTGCTGGCGCAAAATACAAAGGAGAGTTTGAAGAACGTTTAAAAGCAGTTGTAAAAGAAGTAATCAGTGCTGAAGGAGAAATAATTTTATTCATTGATGAAATTCACACGCTTGTTGGTGCAGGTGGTGGTGGCGAAGGCGCGATGGATGCTGCAAACATTTTAAAACCTGCCTTAGCAAGAGGTGAATTAAGAGCTGTTGGAGCAACAACATTAAATGAATATCAAAAGTACTTTGAGAAAGACAAAGCACTTGTTCGAAGATTTCAAACAGTTTTAGTGGATGAACCAACAACTGAGGATGCAATCTCTATCTTACGTGGAATTAAAGAGAAATACGAGAATCACCACAAAGTATTAATTAAAGACGCAGCTATAATTGCAGCCGTTGAATTATCACAACGTTATATTACAGATCGTCATTTACCAGATAAAGCAATTGATTTGATAGATGAAGCAGCATCCAAGGTTCGTATGGAAATCAATTCAAAACCAGAGGAACTGGATGAATTAGAACGTAAAATAATGCAGTTAGAAATAGAACGTGCAGCATTAAAACGCGAAAACGACACGAAGAAAATGGAAATTCTTCAAAAAGATTTGGCGAATTTATCAGAACAACGCGATTCTTTCAAAGCGAAATGGCAAGCAGAACGAGACATTATCGATGCACTTCAAAAAAACAAAGAAGCCATTGAACAGTTCAAATTAGAAGCAGATCAAGCGGAACGTTCTGGAGATTATGGAAAAGTTGCTGAGATTCGCTACGGAAGAATAAAAGAAGCCGAGGAAACACTTGAGAACTTGAAAATTCAATTGACAGAAACGCAAGTGAAATCCAAAATGATCAAGGAAGAAGTTGATGCCGAAGAAATTGCTGAAGTTGTTTCAAAGTGGACAGGAATTCCAGTGAATAAAATGATCGAAAGTGAAGTTTCTAAGCTTTTACGATTGGAAGACGAATTAGGAAAACGCGTAGTTGGACAAGAGGAGGCGATTAGTGCAATTTCAGATGCAGTGCGCAGATCAAGAGCAGGATTACAAGATGCCCGAAAACCAATTGGCTCTTTCATCTTTTTAGGAACAACTGGAGTTGGAAAAACAGAACTAGCAAAAGCCCTAGCTGAATATTTATTCAATGATGAGAATGCGATGACAAGAATTGATATGAGTGAATACCAAGAAAAACAC
This sequence comes from Bacteroidota bacterium, assembly GCA_039804825.1. Taxonomy (GTDB): domain Bacteria; phylum Bacteroidota; class Bacteroidia; order Flavobacteriales_D; family Crocinitomicaceae; genus M0103. Next base: position 14,290 of record JBDLVK010000121.1, on the reverse strand, counting down.
TCAGTTTCTAGATTAGTTGGAGCACCTCCGGGATATGTAGGTTATGATGAAGGAGGTCAATTAACGGAAGCTGTTCGAAGACGTCCCTACTCGATTGTATTATTGGATGAAATAGAAAAAGCGCATCCTGATGTTTTCAATATTTTGCTTCAAGTGTTAGATGACGGTCGATTAACAGACAACAAAGGTCGATTGGTGAATTTTAAAAACACGATTATTATAATGACTTCCAATTTAGGATCTCATATTATTCATGAAAAATTCGATAACATTAAACCAGCTGAATTTGAACGAGCTGGAGAAAAAGCAAAAATTGAGGTCATGGAATTATTGCGACAAACAATTCGACCAGAATTCTTGAATCGCATCGATGAAACAATCTTATTTTTGCCATTAACGAAAGAAAATGTCAAAGAAATTGTTTCGATACAATTAAAGAGTTTAAAAAATCAGCTCAAAGAAAAGGAACTAAATCTAGTTATTACAGATGATGCATTTGAATGGATTGCAGAAACAGGATATGATCCATTTTTTGGTGCTCGACCTGTGAAACGCGTGATTCAAAAGCAAGTGTTAAATGAATTATCCAAAGCACTACTTTCAGGCACAATTGATCGAAGTCAAAATGTTGTTATGGATATCTTCGATGGTAAGATAGTTTTTAGAAAACCAGTTTTAGCTTCTGAAGAGATTTAACAGTTAATAATGAATAAAAAAAGAGGAACGTGGAAGGTCCTCTTTTTTTTTACCTAAATAAAGCAACGAAAATTGGTAGTAAATAGACAACATGAAAAAATATCTATTTCCTAATTAATAAAAACCAAGTAATTATTAGTTGTTATTAATAGTAAAAACTATTCCTATTTAATAAACAACTTAATATCAATTAGTTAAGTCAATTGTTATAATCATCAAATCCTAAATATGGAAGGAATTTCCTTTTTTTGGAAAATAGAAAAAAATAAAGGGAGTGTAAACACTCCCTTTTCTGCTATTACCTAACCTGATTATTCATGAAACCACTCTACGATAATCACAAACTATATAGTCAAATTCATGCCTAATTATTATATGTCTGATAATCAACTTATTAACAACTTTTTCATTTTGGTAAATTTCCAATTTTGGAATCTTTGTCCAATAATGAGAATTTATTTTTCAAGAAACTGAAAAATCCATTGCGGAATCAAAATTAGGTTATACTTTCGTTTAAGGAAATAAAAAAAGGAGCACCGTTGCCGATCCTCCTTTTGCTATTTACCTAACCTGATTATTCTTGAAACCACTCTACGATAATCAGTTTTCATATTGAAATAATCGTGCCGCTAGATGTAAACATTTGACTTTCAATACATTAACTTTTAGCACATCAAAAATATTTCCTAATAAAGGATATAATTTCCCAGATTAGGACTGATTAATAAAAGAAACCACCAAAAAAAGGAACACTTGATGTTCCTTTTTTTTTGAACTAAAAAAAGGCAAGACTTACGTCTCACCTTTTCCTCAGACCATAGCTTAACGCAAACTATGATTTAGATTTGGGTTAGTGGGTTAATGAAGCTTTCGCTCTATTTTACTTATATAAATACGATGCCAATTAACCTATTCACTGATTTTCAGTAGCTTACATTTTTTCAATTAATTTAATTTCTCATTTAAGGAAATTTATTTTTATATTGAATCAACGAAATAGCACAAAAAAAAGAGGCTAATTCTAGCCTCTTTTCCTCAATAGGTTATAGGTTTTATAAAATACTGTGTTTTACAGTAATTGATTTACCACTTTCGTCTTTCAAATAAATATAATAGAATCCAGCTTTCAGTGTTAGGCCATCTATAAAAATGTTGTTACCTCCTTTGTTACAACTTAATTCTTTAGAATAAACTTGACTGCCGTTGATATCATAAACCACCATATTAACAACATTATTATTCTCTAATTCCATTTGAATAGTGAATGATTGATTACTTGGATTTGGATAAACTTTTACATCTAATTGATCCGCAACTGAAGAGCAATTGGCAGAAATCACATCGTATTCTTTCTTTGCTCCGTCGATATCAAATTGCTGAAGTTTGTAATAAGAGATTTCACTCATGTTGTTTTTATCGATAATTGAATAGTTCACTGTACTATTTGAATTTCCTGCAGCCGAAATCACTTCTAACGACTCCCAATTATAACCGTCTCTTGATTTTTGAACATTGAAATAAGATGAATTGTGTTCTGAAGCAGTTGTCCACGTTACTTCTTTTTGGCTATTCCCAATACAATTCGCTTGGAAACTTGTCAATTCAACAGGTAAAGGATTGTTTACACTACTAATTGCAAATGGGGAAAATGTTCCTGTGTAAGAAAAATAATTCAAACTATAAGCTGTGTATGAATTAGCACCATTTTGAGCATCCCAGTCAGTCCCATTGTGATGATTCAACATAGGCGCTGTAATATTTACATCCTCTCCAGCGTTCCAATTGAAAACAAACCCTACTCCAGCCCCAGCATTTGCATATGTTTTAGAAATATCCCAAGTACGCTTAACTCTTGCAGTCGAAATTGTCGTTCCTGAGTATCCATTCAAATATACTTCATCCAAAACACGCACTGAAAAAGCATCTGTATTTCCACTATTGTTAGAAATCGTTACGGGGTTGTAAGCTACATTTCCCACAGGAAAGGCTAATGAACCTGCATTTCCAATGTTCATTTTTAATTTTCCTGCTCCATTCGTTTTAACGCGATTGCTTGCGTTTGCACCAATAAAATAGTTAGCAGTCAAAGTATTCACACCTAGTACTACTAATTTATTTGAGCCATTGAAATTTAAACTCCCAATTGTTCTAGCTTGATCTAAATATAAATCATACGTTGCAGTTGCGCTCACTAAGACATCTTTCCCCAAATCACCAATTACACCACATTGCCAGTTTGCTGTGTTTCCCCAATCTGTACTCGTCGTTCCTAACCACACACAAACATTCGCTCCAATAACAGTAACTTGACCAATTGAACTTGTAGCGGTACCACAAGAACCATTCGATAAAATTGCACGATACATTCTATCAGCTGTTAAGCCTGAATACGCAATAGAAGAAGTTGTATTCGCAACTGTTGTCCATACTATTCCACCATCTGTAGAATATTGCCAGTATTGCACTGTACCGGTTGATCCCGTAAGTGTTAAAGTTCCGGTTGCAGACCCTGAACAATGTTGAGCACTTGAAACTGTCCCTCCAACTGGTGCGGTACCTGAAGTAACAGTAATAGTATACCCTGGTGTATAAACTTGTGTACATCCATTATTTTGAACCAAAGCTCTAAAATAATATGTACCAGCAGTATTTAATGTGTAATTAAGCGAAGTAGATGTATTTGAAATTGTTGTATTTCCGGTTGCAAAAGTCGAACTAGTTGATACTTGCCAACTCACAACAGACCCCATGTTTCCAAACAATGAGAAAGAGGCTTGAGACCCAGGACAGATTGTATTGTTTGTTGCGACAATATTCCCCGCTACTGTTGTCGATATATAGATTGGAGTTGAAGCTGTTGCCAAATTCGTACAGCCTGATGTGCTATTTACAATAGCTCTATAATAGCGTGTTTGAGTTAAGTTTGTAACTATCAATGAGGTAGATGTACTTACAACAGTTGTAGGAGTAGTTAAGAAATTGTCTAATGAATATTCCCATCGAACAACCGTTCCGGCAAAAGTTGATCCTGCAGAACTTGTCAAATTAAGAACAGTTGAGTTTGTACCAGAACATACTGTTACATTTCCTCCATTGATGGTTCCTGATGGCGCACCATTGATATAAATGTTACGTGTAAAAACGATTTGAGAGTTGGTATTGTCATTGGGCATTCCACCGTATTCCCATACGCTTCGAATACTCGATGTATTTGGATAATCATTCCAAATTCCGCCGGAAGCATACATGTGTCCGTAATCCTCATCACCAAATTTGGTCGCATTATAATCATTCGGTTCGCTACCTGCCCAGTTTTGATAAATCCCTGAAATAACTCCACCAATATGATAACTGTTTTGATTGTTATCATTCCCTGTTCTCATTTGAGTTCCGCGTTCTGGACCTGTCACCCAATACCAATAACCTTCAGCATTTGCATTATTGTTTGTTCCGCCTGTATTTGAAGATGATGCATAAAGCGTATAACCTAGTGCTGAATTGATCTCGCTGTAACGATCTGAACAACCAATCCATGAATCTTGTCCTAATAATACGGAAATAAAGCTATTCTCTGCTTGAGAAGTAACTGTTGCTAAATATCCTTGTAATCCAAACAATGAGCTTGCATCTGCAAATGCTTTGGCATCGGTCCATGATGTGTTGTTTGTATATGGATAATAAAAATGTCCATTTAACGGGTTGTAATATGCATTCCCTGCAATAAAACTAACTTGTCTACTTTCAGGGAAACATGTTGCTGAAACTGTTTGAAGCTTTACAGTTCTTAACAAAGTTTGCCAGTTTGCAGCAGATGTTGTACCAGAAAACACTAAGCTGTGCGTCAATGTGTTAAAAGCAGCAGCTGTCACACCAGTTGGCAATGTTCCTGTATAAGTAAGCACATCACCCGACATGTATGTCCCAGTAATTGTAACTATGAAACCATTAATGGTACCATTTGAATTTACAACTACATTCGGATCAACTACGGTCGAAACATTGTTGCTAATTGTGTTTGTGGTTGTTGTGCCTGTAACATCAACTTGAGTTGCGGTTTGAGCATTTGTTTTTAAAAAGCTAAATACTCCAATAAATAAACTGAATAGTAAAGTTGTCGAGAAACGACAGTTCATACCCATACGGGTGATCATCGTAGATTTTTTCATAATACATAATTTTGCGTTAAACGTATTTCAGGTCTGAAGTGAAACACATTCTTAATATAGGAATAAATGTGCCAAAAATGGAAAGTCGAGTATTTCTAAGCGTTTCTACTTAGCACACATTTTTTAAATTTCTCGTTTTGGGATTATTTTTCCCATTTTAATCCTAAAAAATAATAAGCAAAAAAAAGCGAGGATTTCTCCTCGCTTCCTTTACAGACCATAATTTTAACGAAAACTATGTTTAACAACGTTAGGGGTTGTCAGGTCGTTTGAAATTTGAATGTAATACATTCCTGGTAAGATGTTTAATTCTTCAAATGTGTATAGATTGGATCCTTTGTTCGTGTCAACTGTGCGGGTGAAGACAGTTTTACCGTGCGAATCAATAATTGAAATGACCGTTGTAGTAGACTCTGGAGCAATAACTTCAACATAAAATTCTTGGCCACTTGGATTTGGATATGTTTTAACAACCATTTCTTTTTGTAAGTTACAGTTGCTGGAAACTGGACCGTATTCTTTCGATTTTCCATCAATGTCGTATTGCATTAATTTGTAATAAACTGTTCCATTCATTTTCTCATCATCAACTACACCATAATCGATGTGATTTACTGAATTTCCTGTTGCAGAAACAATTGCAATACTTCTCCAATTGTGACCATCTTCTGATTTCAAGACGTCAAAATAACTTGAATTATGTTCTGAGGCAGTAGACCAAGTAACAGAGACACCTTTTCCTTCGTTACAATCAGTATTAAAGCTTGTTAACTCAACAGGAAGAGGAGAGTCTGTAGACGAACCATGAAGCCAAAATTCCGAGAAATCTGGAACTTGAAAATCAGTATAACGAGCAGCACCTGTAATATTAGGAGCATATACACTTACCGGACCACCATTGTTTAATTGATTGTAAATGGTAGTTGTTCCTGTTCCACAATTATCTAAAGCATTACCATTTTCATTGACTCCATCGTATTTACTAAGTTTTAAATCTTGTGGAACCTGTGCATCATCATTAATATTTTGGTTGGTGGTTGAAATACTTGATAGCGTTGTAAGCTCACTATTCATATGAGGCCATCTCACTAAAACTGGATTTGTTGGCTGAAACTGCGGTATAACCAACCAATGTCTTTGTAAAACCGCTGTCATCGATGATTGATTGCTCGGATTTGCACATGATGGCACCGATGTATTAGTCGCATCCACAAATGAAGTTACTGTAACATTACCTAAATTCTGTCCTTGTGAATTGATCGAACCTATTAATCTTCCAGAAGAATGATAAAAATGTACCCAACCATTTGAGTTAACTAAGCATGTTGACGCATCATTATTCATTGAAAGTGCGGTTCCCACAGTAGGAAGAGTAATTGTTACATTGGCAGAGCCTGAACAACTAGCTGAACCTGTAGCTGTTAATGTATATGTGGTGGTTTGAGTAGGAGTAACAGTTGGGTTTTGAGCCGTTGAAGATAAACCACTTGGATTCGATGTCCACGCAAGAGATCCGACTGCTGAAAAACCTGAAATCGAAATATCATCGATGTAATAATAATCACTTGTATTATCATTTCCAGTTGATTCATCAAATCGAATTCTTACTCTAACTTGACTTTCTGTTGCCGGTATATTAAATACAAATGGATTACTACCTACTACTACTCCACTTGTTGTATTTGTAGTTGAAACTGCATTAAATGCACAATCAAAATTACTAAAGCCATCAATTAGTTTTGTGCTAGTCCATGTGCTACCATTGTTATAACTTATATCTAGAAATAAATCATCGTTCGCATCAACTCCAGCAGAAGCAAAAGAAATAGAGAGTCTTGCGCTTGTATATCCAGAAAGTGAAACATTACTAAATGTAATACTAGGATCTACATTGTTGCTGTTCGAACCTCTGAATCGAAGTGAATTTGAACCAGTACGAACAACGCCAGTACTTGTCGCAATTCCAGAAGCAGTATTGTTCGTGTATAACCAAGTGTCTCCACTCTCAAAACCGTTAAACACAATATTGCTCAATGAATTATTGTAACTTACACTACTATTTAAGTTTACCGAATTACCTAAGCATATATTTGCTAAATTCGAACCTACAGTAACAGTGGGAGCTCCAGCAATCGCAAGCAGTATCGAAGTATTTCTTTCAGCACTTGATAGGGTCGCAGAACCACTTCCTGATTGAATAGAACTCAATGAAATTGTTGCAGCAGCGATTCCCATATCCTTTACCGCATCATATTCTAAGTCATACCTCTCAGTCATGCTCGAACCGTTAAAAGTCCATGAATTATCATTCACTAACCTACCATCATTCGCAACAGCCCCAAGCATCATGACAATTGCATTGTTATTAAGCGTAGAAATTGAAGGGGCAGAATATGTATCATCGTCAGTGGTTGCACCCCATGATCCTATAACCCCAACTTGACAAGCATTCGAAAAAACGGAAATTGCACCCATACTATTGTCTGCATTAGTTCCCGTAAACGTAAATCCAACTACTGAAACATCTGCTGTCGTAGCAAATTTACTTAAAACCGTTACATGCCAACGATCATTGCTGTTCGAACGATAAAAATTCCCAGAAACTAGATTCCAACCAGCGCTTGTTGCGTTAGTTAAATCAACATTATTATCCGAACTTCTTGAGATTTGTGCTATCATCAAATCGCCAACAGCAAGGTTGGTTAATTTTGGAATAGTTACAGAGTTGTTGGCCGAAACTGAATTAGTTTGACCTTTGTAGGTTTGTCCACTTACCGTTGACACCAGAAATAAACCAAATGAAATAAAAAGAAGAAAATTTAGCTTTGAAATTTCACGAATTGAATTTGACAAAAGCTGTAACGTGCTTACACGTGCATTAAAATACATATAATAAATATTAGTTAAACGTTATGGAACGGTCTGACGGTTCCTATAAACATTATACGATATTAATGCCAAAAACAAAAAAACACTGAAAACAAAGCATTTACAAATTTGCCAAACTTAGACAAATTCCCATAATTGGAAAAATACAATCATTTTTTCTATATAAGAGAAAAGGGATAAGCTCGTTTGCAAATCCCTTTTCAGTTCAGACCATAATTTAACGTAAACTATGTATTTACTATATGAGGTAGTGTCCCGAAGGACTCATGTAGCCGTTTTTTGGTGACTAAATATAATTTTTTTTTATCAAATACGCAACCTTTTGCTTTTTTGTTTCGTTATTAAAGCAAAACATTTCAGATCGTTTTACATAAGGAAAAAGGACTTAACAAGTTAATTGTTAAGTCCTTTTTTGTTACTATGACAAATGGTTTATCGTAAAAAAATGCTTGATTAGCACAATTAATTATTACAATATTTAACAATCTCTGTTGCATTTGTACCATCAGTTATTTGCACAAAATATATACCTCTGGCTAAATTTAGATTTTCAAGGTGAACAACATTGCTGCCCGTTTCAATTAAAATACGTTTAAAAAGTACTTGCGCTCCCTTGGCATCAACAATTGAAATGAACGATTCTTTATTTAATGTGGTCGAATAAAAATCAATGTAAAATTCATTTAACGAAGGATTCGGGTAAATTACAATAGGATTACCAGAATTCGATTCATTACAATTAGAACTATCTATATTAAATGTATGAGAAGCACCGTCCATATCAAATTGAATTAATCGGTAATAATTTGTACCTGATTCAGCATTCTCATCCAAATAGGTATAACTTAACAAGCTTGTAGAATTACCAGATCCTGGCACTGTTGCAAGCACATTCCAATTCAACCCATCCCTAGATTTTTCAATAATATAAGAAGCGCAATTGAACTCAGTTGCGGTGCTCCATGTAATGGAAACTGAATTATCATCATTACAATTCGCTTGGAAACTAATTAATTCAATTGGTAATGGAATTGCAGTTGGATAAGCAATTGCGTAATAAGCTGTCCCAGTTAATCCAGTTCGGTTAATGGTATAATCAAGCTGATTTCCGACAGTTGTTCCATGAAGTCCTTCTAAACTCCAAGTTGTATTCGGCGTTGCTGATTTAATGATTCTACTTGCAGAATAATCTAAGGTTGTGAATTGATTTGCTCTCGCTATTAAACTGTAAGTCCCTCCTACTGAATTGAGTTGTTTTACATCCCAAAACCCCTCGGTTGACACATTGTCTAATTGCCAATTATATTGATCCACTAATGTAATTCCATTTGTACCAGCGCTTGTCAATGTTGGATTTTGCCCAATAAATTCAATACTCACATAACCTGCTTGCGTTGGCGAACTTGTAAATTCCAATAATGCTTTTCTGTTTTTTACGCCAGAAGAATTGTTTCCAACTGGAAACAAACTAGCACTTTGACCTGAATTCGTAGTTGCATTAAACCACCGCTTCATTGGACCGATTACAGTTCCAGCGAAATAATTAATTAACCCAGGGCTATTCACCCCAAGAGTAAGAGTATTAGTAGAACTTGAATAAACATCACCATTTAACATTGTTAAAACTGATTTTACATTCAACGGATTATTTAATGTTACTGACGAATTAACCTTGTCAATTAATAAATTCGAAAACTCCGTAATGTATGAAGCACTACTATTAAACGAAACAGGATTTGTTCCTGTCAATTTTACGCTGCAATTATTTAATGGATCTATAAAGTGTGCGTTTGAAGATTCATTGTTATACGAGATATCTTGAAGTACGATGATTGCATTATTATTTGCTACAATTGAAGTACCATTCGAAACAACAACTTGCGCACAAATAGTTTTCATTGAGCTCAACCCAATTAAAATCAAACCATAATTCAGCAGCCTTAACTTACTGTTCCTTTTTACTTTCATAAGAACTTATTTAAGATGTACTAACTTCATTATTGGAACGCGTACCAATTCAATTTTAACGATTGTGTCCATGCCGCACCAGGTGAATCAATTCGATAAACATTTACCATAAAGGTTGTCGTTGTGATTGATTTAACAGTTGTGATAAACGTTTCAGTAGTGGCATTAGCACTTTCTGCTGATACGACTACGCGAGGAACTGCTGTAAATGCAGTTGGAAAAGTAATAGTGAATGATTGTACACCAGCAGCTCCAGTTCCTAAAGTTGATTGTCCAGTCTGGATTTTATTTACCACTGTTCCACCACCGACTTTAATACTTCCATTAACGTCTAACTTTGCAGTTGGAGCGGTTGTTCCAATTCCAACATTTCCGCCAGCCTGAAAATACATACGATTCGTTCCAAATCCACCAATTCCACCATCTTCATTGACTCCAAATCCAGTTTCAGTGTTTCCATTCAACATACCTATTGTCCAACGTTTGTCAGGTGTGTATTTATCGAAACCAATTTTTGAACCATCACTGTTTCCTGCTTGATTTTCGTACAATAAAACTGAAGTTCCATAAGTACTAGCAGAATTATGATCAACTTGGAGCATTGCACTTGGTGTCGCCGTTGAAATACCAATCATACCATTAGGATCAATTGTAAATTTTGTATTATTCCCCGGGTCATTCCAACCACGAGCAATTTTAAATTTATCGTTATCGCTATTATCAAGTCCAAAGGACCATCCGCCGATTCCATTTACATCAACTGAAAAGAATGGATCTCCTGAACCAGCGTCTGATACACGTGCTGCAATTATCGCATCATCATTATCTCCTGCATTTCCATTGTTGTAAACATGAATTCCATTATCCATTGGATTTCCGTTTTTATCGTCCGGCACCAAAATACTCAAGCGAGACATGGCTGTCAAATTTGTACCAATACCAACATTACCATTTGGTTCAATGCTCATATTCCAGTTTGTACCTGAGTTATCGTCTGAATAAAATTTGATTGGAGCTGCATTTGTTACTAAGCGCATCCAGTTTCCTGAATTTCGCGAGTACAAGCCCAAATCACTTGTACTAGTTATCGCAGTACCACCGCGCTGAATCACACCGTCTACAAGGTGCATGCGACCATTAATATCCAATTTTTGAATTGGAGAACTAGTTCCAATTCCAACATTTGCTCCGTTATTATAAATGTTTGCGCTGTTCACCACCCACTGAGTACCATTCCAATACGTCGTATTCCCTGCAAGGGTTCCATTTGCCAAACCACCTACCGAAGAGGAAAGAGGAAGCCACGTTAAACCGTCAAAATAATAGAACCCTGACGAATTATCTGTTTGATAAATTAACAAGCCAGTCGCGGGAGATGCAATTGCATTTCGTTGTATCATTGTCAAACGTGGAGCAAGCATACCTTTGGTTGTTGAACTTAAATCTAGAATGGATGATGCGTCTGGATTTGCACCGGTTGAGTTAATGGCAACACTTTGCGATTTTGCTGTTGTTGCAAAAAATCCTATTGTTAATACAATCAAAAGTGATTGATTTATAAGTAATGATTTATTCATAGTTTTTCAATAAATAATTAATACGAAAGCCTGAGCGCGTGTGGATTATGAATATTATGCCATTTTCCGTAAACACACACAACTCATTGATACACATTGTTTTAAACTATTTACACCTTCTTTTTAACTAGGTGTAATTCTCATTTTTGGAAAAGTCTACAAAAAAGAAAAAATCCCTTCAGCCGTAGCGAAAGGGATTCATGTTCATTTTCAGTTTCTTTCTTAGTAAGCTAGCTTGCAATTTTGGATTAAGATGGGAGACGCTCGTTTGCATCTCCCAATCTCATTCAGACCATAATTTTAACGCAAACTATGTTTTACTATATTAGAGGTTGCGGTTCCGTTAGAAACCTGGATATAGTACATTCCTGGTGCAGCTTCCATGTTTTCGATATGGAATACATTACTGCCTTTTGTTATTGTAACATTTTGTTTATATACTTCCATTCCACGTGCATCTGTAATTGAAATCACTGATTCTCCTGTGATTTCTTCCGATGTGAAGTCGATGTAAAAATCTCCCGCACTTGGATTTGGATATACTTTCACAGTTGTCAATGGAGAGTTATCTCCACAATTTGCACTTGCAATGTTGAACGTTTCAGATGCACCATCGAAATCTGTTTGTGTCAAACGATAGTAGTTAACTCCTGATGCTGCATTGTTATCAACTATAGCGTAGTTAATCATTTGAGTAGAGTTTCCTGCTCCAGCAACTGATGACACAACTGTCCAGTTAATTCCATCTCTTGATTTTTCAATTGTAAAGTTTGCTGAGTTGTGCTCAGAAGCTGTTGCCCACGTTACTTCAATTTTTCCTTCACCTGCACAATTTGCTTGGAAGTTAACCAACTCAACTGGAAGTGGAGATGCTGTTGAACTTCCGTGTAACCAGAACTCAGAGAATCCAGGGATTGAGAAGTCAATATAGTTTGCAGCTACTCCAGAGTAAGAAGTTGCCAAACCTGTACCCATTTGCGTATGGAATGTTGATGTTCCAACTCCACAGTTATCCGTTGGATCGGCATTCACGTTTGCTGCAGTTCCATTTGAATATTTGGTCATTCCTAAATCTGCAGGAGTTAACAAATCATCATTTGGATTAGCATTTGTTGATGCTGCAGAAGTTAATCCAGAGAATTCAGCATTACTGTATGGGAAACGAACCAACACAGCTGTAGTTGGCTGATTTGTCGGTGTAATCACCCAGTGGCGTTGCATCACACTTGTCGAGTAGATCGGATTTGGATTTGTACAAGCTGGAACCAATGCATTTGTAGCATCAACATACGAAGTAACTGTAACGTTACCTAAGTTTTGGCCTTGCGAGTTAATTGAACCAATCAATCTTCCAGAAGAATGATAGAAATGAACCCAACCGTTTTGATTCACAACACAAGTTGCATTTTCATTGTTTTGTGATAAAGCAGTTCCTGCTGTTGGCATTGTAACAGTGTTTGATACAGCTCCAGAACTTGCACAACCTAATGGACTTGAGTAGTTCATCGAAATTGTATGAGCACCACCTGAAATCCAAGTTACAACAGCAGTATTAGATGTTGATGTTCCTCCACTCACTAATGTATAATCTGTTCCTGCTGTTCCTGCAAACGTCCATGCATAATTTGTTTGACCCGAAGTAGCAACATAGTTTACTGTGGTACCAACACAGCTCGTTGCTGCCGGCACAGTTGTGAACGCTGGTGTAAAGGCTGGACCTGGAACTATCGTTATCAGGTAATCTTCAGTTTCTCCCCATCCATAATTTAAACATGGGTCCAGTGTAGATCCTGCAGTAGCATAAACTCCACGGATACGTAATCTGTGTTGTCCTAATGGAGGAGTACAAGACAAATTCACTGTAAAATTAACCGTTTCGAAAGCAGCGGTTGTTGCGGCAGATGAGAATCCAATTAATTCAGATGCTTCAAATACGTTGTTATCATTGTAATCAATCCAAGCTGCGAAGTTTTGATTCGTAAAAGAACCTGCTGTCACAGATACATTGTATGAATTAGCAGCTATCATATTCGCTGTATAATTTGGTTGACCTGTATAAAATTGATATGCTGGAGTGCCTGCTGTTGTTCCCGTATTGTTTGACAATGTTGTACCTGCAATCACAACATTAGAAATTAAATCTCCTGCAGTTGTACCATAAGTGTATGTCGGTTGACAATATGGATTAACTGAAATCAAAATTGGTGAAGAAACAGCACTAGCACTTGCAGCAGCACAAGTTACCACACATTGATAGTATGTTGCTGCAGTTGGTGATGCCAAATACGTTGCACTTGTTGCACCAGCAATTGTTGTCCAAGGACCTGAAGCTGAAGAACTAGATTGCCATTGGTATGTCGTACCTGTTGGTTGTATTGTTGCAATTCCTAATGTTGTTGACCCGGCAGCAAAAACTTGAGTTGAAGTTGCTGTGGTTGCACCTGGTGTTGGTGTTCCCGAGCATGGCGAAACACAAGCCACAGTGATATCAAATCCAGCTCCTACTACTGATCCGTCTGAGTAAAACAAGATTGTTAATGCCCCATTAGCGGCTGTTGAAATTATTTGAGGAATTGCTGTCCCCATATTGTAAGTGCCAATCAATGTTCCTGTACCTGTTCCATTGTATACACTAACATAGTCGCAACAAGACTCTCCTGCAGTTGTCCCCGAAATGGATAGGCTTGCTCCAGGTGTACTTGGATAAATAACAGAATATCCATTCCAACTATTTTGATAATCACCGGCAGCTCCTCCATTATCATATAGATTTCCAGAACACATAGTATATGAATTATTTCCAGTTGAAGGAACTACATAAGATGTAATAAAAGAAATAGAAACCCAGCTGCTAACTTGAGAGGATCCACAATTACTACGTACCCAGAAATAATAGGTCGTGTTTGGTGTAAGTCCTGTTAAAGAAACAGAAGTTGATGTCGCAGTTCCAGTAGGTAATGTTGCTCCTGTAGGTGCAGTAGCGGAAGTTGATAA
>JBDLVK010000120.1:0-4247 GCA_039804825.1 Bacteroidota bacterium | reverse complement strand
TTAGCTAAATTATCCTCTAATCCTTTATTGACAATAAAATCCAACATCTCTGGACTAATAACTTGACCTTGTGAATAGCCTTTTTCAAACATTTTTTGAGCCAAACTTATTAAACTCATGGAATTACTTTCGTCAAATAAAAAAGCATTGGAGCCATCCTTTTCAATAACTGAAAAACGCTGTGCACTGATAATTTGAAAGATAAAAATGCTGATTATAACAAGTGAATATTTCATACTGATTAAATTAAAGTTTAAAGAACGAAGAAGTCCTTCTTGTACTATTTTCGGCACTATCATCTATCTTGAAATTTACTTCTATTTTCAAAATCGACCCAGAAGGAGCAAAACCAATGATTTTGAGTGCTTCATCCGATAACATATTCCCGTTTCCCGAAACCATTGTAGGGCAACCTTCCACCGTAACTGTCCAGCTTTCAACAGAAAACAACTTTTGGAACCCAAGGCCACTAGGGTATTTGACAATTAATCTTTTTGATTTCTTTGAGTATATCCTTTCACCATTTCCAATTTCTCCCAAATACAATTCTGGAATTGGCAACGGAAAAACTAGAAATTTTTCTACTAGAACTGTATCCTTGTTTTTATTTAAAACCACCAAATCAAGCATTTTTGATTTTGTTTGTGGTATAATAGCCCAATCTAAACTATCCTTTTTTACCTCGCACCCTTCACAAGAAATGGATAAATCAGAATCACCATCCAAAGTTCCAACTTGAATATGATTAGAATAACCCCTATACAAAATACGGTGATCCTTAAAATCAATAATTCCTTGACTCAATATACTTGGAATAACTGAAAAAATTCCAATTGCAGTGAGTAATATTTTATGCATATTCATTATTTAAATTTTAAAAGATGATGAACAGACCTTGATACCCGTTCCAGTGCCGCTATATTTACAAGATAACATAACAATTGATCCCTTCTTAGCATTTTTCAAAAGAGCAAGTGCATCTTCACTTAACGTTTCACCACTTCCTGAAACAGGTTTGTTATATCCTGAAATACTCAAAATCCAAGCATCCACTTTGAACTTGCACTTTGTCAAAGGTATTTCTGGTCCATATCTGACATACAATCTATCTGCTGTTCGCGAAGTCAAATACTCCCCATCTGCGAATTGCCCAAGAAACAATTCAACTTTAGGCATTGACTCAACTTGATATCGACGTATGGAAAATGTATCTTTCAATAAATTGTCTATAAAATAAATCTCAGCGTCCAATTCGGTAGAAGCACAATTTAAAGTATAACCATCGCCCAAAGTATCTTTTACAATAATTACATTTTTTCCTTCTATTCTATAATCTGTTCTGCCTAAATTATTTCCTATTTCAATTTGATAAGGATACCCTAAATACAAAATTGGGTTTGAAGTAGATATTACTACCTTATTTGTGTCTTGTGTTTGAGCAATTAATCCTACTGAATTTATAAGGAAAATGAGTATAAAAAGCCGTTTTTTCATTTCTATTTTATTTGCGTATTTTGTATGAGAATTATTTATATCATAAATCAAAGTTCAACCTTTACCATTACATAATGGACAATAGAACGATCTCAATTGATTAGTTAGTTCGTTTAATTCTTTTTTTGTTTTATTCTTTTTGTTGCTAAATGGAAGCCAGCATAATTCAAAATCTTTTAAAAAATCATCATTTTGAAATGAATCCCAATTATTGCAAGCAAATTCAATTCTTAATGGAGAAGTAACAAAGTCACCTTTTGGTTTTGGGTTCTTTATTGTAAATTTTTGACAGTTCATTAATGCCTTTAATGCCTTCTGGTTAAAGGTTACTTGCTTCCCTCTCATGCTGATTGAAGCTATTTCTTTATTCACTCTTTGAGCTAGAACATTATTATTTGATTTGGACCCAAAAAATGATCCAATATAAACTAGATCGCCTTTAAACGATAGAAAGAAAATACCAGGACCTTTAAACATGTCAACTGGTAGATTGTCCTTTGGTAAAAACTCACAATCCAGTGGAAACGTTCCACTTATTTGAATATCAAATAAATCAGAAGCCTTGTAGGTTTTCATTCTTTTTTAGTGTTATAAAATAAGTGGTTGCACAAATATGTGCATTTTATTTTACTTTTTCGTGCAGTTAATGTAAATTTTATTGCTTTGATAATCAAAGCGTCTATGATAGATTTCTTCTTTCCGTTGTTATTTCCACAACTCGAGATTCACCAAATTAAACGTGCGAATTCTCACAAGAAAATATACATTAGCTTCTGCAACCTGAAAAAATCATCAATTTTACTTTTCTTTGAGTAACAATTCTGTTTTATGAGCATACTTTTTCTTGATACAGTTCATCTTTAACAGATCTAGCAGATCGAAAATATTCTTGAAACAATTAAATAAAAAAGATTAACTTTAAGTTTATGGAAATCAAATTTCAATCGAAGCAGGAAAGTAACAAACAACAAGCTGAAGCTTTTTTAGCTTTAAGTCCGAGCGAACGTTTTGTAGAATTTATGAAACTTTCAAATCAAGTGTTGAAATTTCCGAGAAAATCCTTCGAAGAAAAGTCAGACAATTTGATTCTTGAATTGAAAAGAAATGCTTGAAGGTTGGGATTCTAATATAGTTACATTCATTGAACAATGTAATAAACACAGTGTTCGAATGCTCATGGTTGGCGGTGGTGCTGTTAATTTTCATGGTTATCAAAGACATTCAGCTGATGTTGATTTCTGGTTAGATACATCTCCTTCAAATCTCAAAAAATTAATTTTTGCGCTTAACGAAATGGGATACGAAATAACTGAATTCCCAGAAAGCGTGCAAAATCAAGAACAAAACATCTCATTGAAATTTTCTCCCGAAAGCATTTTTATAGAATTAATTACTCGATTTTCCATTAATAAAACCTTTGATGAAGCATATGTTGAATCAGAACCCGTCATAATTAATAATCATCCTTTGTTAAAATGGCATGTCATTAGTTTGAATGATTTGATTACTAGTAAAATTAAAGCTGGAAGACCAAAAGACTTTTTAGATATACAAGAATTACAGCGAATTAAAGGAAATACAGATGAATGACGACAAATCTTCTATCCGAAACACTAATATTCTTCAGTTCATCTAATTTTCCTTTTCTTTGAGTAACAATTCTTCTTTATGAACATACTTTTTCTCGATACAGTTCATCCAATTCTTGCCGAGCGTTTGAGTGCTTTAGGACATTCATGCATTGAAGCTGCTGATTTTTCGAAGGAGAAATGCTTAGAGGAAGTACATTCTGCGGATGGAATTGTGATACGCTCGCGCTATACGATGAATGAGGAATTTCTGCAATTTGCACCTCAATTAAAATTCATTGCTCGTTCGGGTGCTGGAATGGAAAACATCGATGAATCTTATTGCAAAAAACGTGGAATTGTGTTGTTTAATGCGCCTGAAGGAAACCGAAATGCAGTTGGTGAACACGCCTTGGGAATGTTATTGGCTCTCATGAACAAATTGCACACTGCAGATCGTGATGTGCGTTTAGGAAAATGGGATCGTGAAGGGAATCGTGGTTTAGAGCTCGATGGAAAAACAGTTGGAATCATTGGTTATGGAAACAATGGAAGTGCTTTTGCGAAAAAACTACGTGGTTTCGATGTCAAATTAATGGCCTACGATAAATACAAAAAGAACTTTGGTGATCATTTCGTGATGGAGTGTACACTCAATGCTATTTTAAAGAATGCTGATGTGATAAGTTTTCACATTCCGCAAAACAATGAAACGCTATTTATGGCGAATGACCAGTTCTTTGCAAAACTTCAAAAACCCATTTTCTTGTTGAATTTATCGCGTGGAAAAATTGTTGAAACCGCAGCCCTCGTAAAAGCCATGGAAGCTGGTAAAGTGCTGGGTGCTGGACTTGATGTTTTAGAATATGAAAAAACAAGTTTTGAATCCTTTTTTGAACAAGAAATTCCAGCAGATTTCTCGTATTTATTAAACTCTGACAAAGTCATTCTTTCACCTCATGTTGGCGGTTGGACAGAAGAAAGCTATTTCAAATTGAGTGATGTTTTAGCGGATAAGATTATTGAGCATTACGGTTTTTGATCGTTGCCTTCGAGAAACGCTGCCTTCGAGAACCTATTAGATTAGCATCATTAAATAATAGAAGTTAATTTAGATTAACTGAAGAACCAGAGAAGGCGAGGTGAACTAGTTCGAGAAATAAGCTTTAGACTTTACCTGAGCAT
>JBDLVK010000119.1:0-36402 GCA_039804825.1 Bacteroidota bacterium | reverse complement strand
TTCAACACGTTCATTTTGATTGAACTTTGAATGGTAAACACCAATTTGGTCACCAAAATATGCGCTTAACCGTTGAATTAATTGAGTTGTAAGAGCAATTTCAGGAAGTAAAAACAATATTTGTTTCCCTAAATCCAATTGTTCTTGGATTAATTGAACATAGATTTCTGTTTTCCCAGAACCAGTTACTCCGTGTAATAATGTGGTGTTGAATTTTTCGAAGCTAGTATTTATTTCTTCGAGGGCCAATTTTTGACTTGAAGACAATTCTTTAAACGCAAATTGTTCCTTATTCGAAGAATCGAATCGAGAAATTTCAATTCGTTGTTGAGTAACGATTCCGTTTTTTTCTAGTGTGTTTAATGCTGATGGTGAGCAATTTAAGTCAAGCAATGTCTTGCGCAAAACAGGTTTTAATGTTCCGTTGCGATATTCACCCTCCTTCAAAAGTGTTAAAAGCGCTTCAAGTTGTTTTTCACTTGATTTCTTTTGTTCTAAAGATTCAATAAAATGATTTAACTGTTCTTCTTTTAAAAAACGATCTTGTAGAAAAACATAAACGGCCGTTTTAGGTACAAACTTATCATTCAGTTCTTCCATTGACAAAACAATTCGTTTTTCCATCATGCGCTTGATGATTGGTTGAACTGTTTTTATTCCAATAATTTCGGAAAGCTCCTTTAAATCAAGATGTTCACGGATTTCAATTGTTTCAACTATTTGCAATTCTCGATCGTCCAAATGGTCGATTTTACCGTCAAAATCGGGATGAAGGACGATTTTCGTTTCGCTAGCCAATTTGAAATTTGCGGGTAAAGCAGCATTCATCACATCGCCAATAGGTGACATATAATAATTCGCTATCCATTTCCAAAAATTGTATTGCTCTTTGGTAATAATTGGTTGATTATCCAGTACGTGCTCCAAGTATTTCGCTTGATAATCAGAAGGTGCTGTTTCAGAAATACGTGTAACTATTGCTGTGTATAATTTTGACTTTCCAAATGGAACAATTACACGTCCACCTATGCAAATAGCGTCATTTAATTCATAAGGAACGCGGTACGTAAATTCCTTATGAACAGGAATTGGCAGCACCACATCAACGAAAAACGTTTTTCTTTCAGACATGTGCTAAAGTACTAACGATAATTTTATTTGATTATCACGGGCATTGATAAGATGTCCCAATATCACCAACATGTTGACTACAGAAGAAAAGATTACCTGTAATTGCTCCAGTGCACAATTCAGCGACGGATTTTGGCGCCATCATGCGCAAAGTATTATTACTTTGATTAATGAAGAATTTTTCAATAACATACGTATATCGTGAAGAGAAAATTCCAACTACTTTATGACCATTTGTAGCTGTTAAATTTGTGTAAGTTGGTTTACTTTGAGCCAAACTAGATGAGGGTTGATTGACGCTCATATAGTTGTACAAGTTTTCTGCACCTGAAGTAACAATTAACTTCACAGAGTACATTTGTCTTTTATTAATTAATGGGTTATTCGTAACATTTGATGCCATTAAATCATAAAATGTTTGACCAGGAATATTGAATCCCTGAGACTTACCAGGTGTAACATCGTATTCTCCAAGTGTCCATTTAAAAGAAGAAAGAGTTGTATCAACTCCTGTAATAAATTCCTTAAAGTAAACTTGCAAGCTCGTATTTACAACATAGCCATTTCCACCATCCACAGAAATACTTTTTTGTTGGAATACACCGGGGTCTTTCACAAAATCGAATCGGAAATTTTGATTATCAGCAGTGGTACTTATTCCTGAAATAATTTCAGTTGAAGCTTGAACTTCAAATTCGCCACCATTGACAGAAATATCCAATGTATAGATTCCATTGTTATCAAGCGGTGCATTTGATGCGGTGGTAAAATAGTAAAGCTTTTGTGTCGGTGCATAAAATACTCCTTGCGTGTCTTTATTTTCTACAATTGTATCTTTCAGGGTCCAAACACGTGTTTGTGTTCCGTTGATACGCTCAGTAATGGTTGCATCGACTTGGTTAAAATAACTTGAATCTGGAATTTGTGCAATCTCTAATGAATTTCCAGGTCCGATGTAAGCACGAGTTATTTTAATAAAATGTACATTTTCAGATTTATCCAACAATCCATAAACAACCGCTGTTTCTTCAAAATCACCAATCATGTCTACTTCCTCATTACATGAAGAAATAAGAACTGTTCCGATTATACAGCTGATTAAAAATAGAATTGTTTGTTTCATAGTCATTTTAATAAAAAGAAATCAAATATACAGAAATTTTGATTGTTATGATGACAGTTAACTAAATGAAGTGCTTGGTTTAATCAATCATTCATTAATCTTTTACCTTATTCATTCCCATAACCTTCAACATCCAGTTTGGTAAATGTTTTCCTGGTTTCTTATTTTTTAAATTAATATACCATCCCCATTTTTTCATAATAGGAACTTTGTGTGTTTCAACAAACTCAATCCAAGTGCCATCTGGGTCTTCAATATACGAAAATCGACCACCGGCTTCACCCATGTCAAATGTATCGGAACTGTCCACTGTGAAAGGAAATCCTTTAGATTCACATTCGTGTTGAAGTAAATTCATTCCTTGAACATCGAAACAAAGATGGATGAATCCCCAATCTCCCCAAAAACGATTTTCAAATATTTTTTTGCAATCTGTTCTATCGATGGATTGAACTAATTCAATTTCAGTTGGGCCAAGTAAACGAGCGAAAGGACCTTTTCGAGCATCTTTATGACTCAATAGTACGCGTCTAAATTTTCCTGATCCACCTGAAAGTGATGCTAAATCTTCAAAGTTATCTGTTACATCATAATCAACGGTCGAGTACCCTAATATGTCTTTATAAAGCGGTAATGCTTTTTCAATGTCACTAACACAAATGATACTTCCTGCAACACCTCCACAGTTTGAAGCATGACCTGTTTCAGAAAAATAGCCTCTTCCTTCTACGATTTGAAAAATATTTCCATTTGGATCTTGTGCGAAAAAAGTTTCTTTTCCTGCCGGATTTTTATGCAATTCTCCAATAATAGTTGCTCCATTTGCTTTGAAATAGGCATAACTTTGTGCTACATTGCGAGATTTTATTTTACAAGAATATAATCCGTAATCCCCCAATTGAATATTGAAAGTTGCTTTTTCCGTTGGTCTACTTGTAAATTGCCAAATTTCGAAACCACCTCCGCCTTCCATGCTAAGAGCCAATGTTGCAGTTCTTGAATGAACAACTCCACCTGTATAACGCGTCATTAAAGGTGCTTCTGCAGCCTCTTCAAACACTTTTACATTAACTCCGAAGAATTTTCTATACCATTTCCAAGCTTCAGCAACATTTGGAACTCCAATTCCCATTTGCTGTATTCCACAAATTATTTTTTCCATCTGATAAAATTCATCACAAAGATAATGAACAGCTTTCGATTAACGAATGGCGCGCTCATTAAATAATACATACCCATAACTTATTTGAAAGGATAAAGGAGCACTTGTTTGTTTGGGGAAGTAGTTTAAAGTTGCTCTCACTGGGCCAATAAACGAATGATAAATAACACTTGCAGAAGCCATATAAGTTTCACCTTTGAAAGGTTTTGAATAGGTTGGTGATCCATCGTTGTTTTTTTGAATAATCACAAAAGGTTGGTAGAAATAACCATCAAATCGAATGTCGATGTTTTTTTTAATTGTAAAAATTGTGTTTAAACCGATACCAACGAATTGAGGTGAACGGTATTCGGGTAAAAAGAATGTTTCAGCATCTGGAACCAATGAAAATGATGTCATTGATAATAAGGTTGCAGTATAATTTGTGAAGAGTGACTGGCTGTTAAAAACGCCTTTACCATTGATTCCGAAATGAAAGTTTTGATGATCCACAATGAAAGTTTGAAATTCTGCACTCAAGTTGATCCAAGCATGTAAATGTTCATTGATGGAATCTGAAAGTGACGTTGAACCAGGAATACTGATTTCTTTTCCATTAACATAACGTGATTTGAATTTGAGAAAATGTCCAGAATTCGCGAATTGTTTGTGATTAAGAGAGTTTTTTTCAAATTCCCAACAAGCAGATACACCGTCAAAACGCGTAATGTCGGATGTGTCTTTATTTGTGAAATTTTCAGTCTGATAATAGTCATCCTCCAAATTGAACATCCTTACATCGAATGAACTTTTAGTCGTATTACCAATTGGGTGAATTAATTTTAATCCATAGTACATTTCGTTCTGAACAAGGAAAGACGGTTTCACATCCTCAAAAAAAGTGGCAAAGCTTCTAAAATAATCCCATCTATTCATGACAAAATAGGCCGAAGCTGAAATTGGAAACACTGAAGGTATTTCAAGTGTATATTTCACTTTAGCAGAACCATAAAATTTTCCAAAATAAGAGGATGCATGAATCGTCGATGCTGTTTTTCCAATAGAACGATAATCAAGACCTAAATAACCTGTATTTACAGCCCTTGAAGAAAAATGTCCACCAACCATTAATTTAAAATCTTTCGATTTTCTTACCTCCAAATTCAGATTATAAGTACTGTCTTTTTTTAACGTTAATATTGGGTAAATGAATTCAATTTGAGGGGTGGCGTATAATCGAAAATACCTTTTTTCAAGTTTTTCATATTCCAGCTCTTCTTTTTTCTTCATTTGAATCATAGATTTCCTTGCGTAGGTAATATCTCTGTTTCTGTTGGAGTTGTTACTTATGGATGAAACAACCAAGGGCATGACTTTCGAACGGAATTCCATTCTTTTCTTTGTTAATTCTTCCTTCGAAACTCGTCGATCGACGTGCATTTCAATCGAGTCAATGTATTTCATAGCTGACTTGTAGCCAGCGCTAATCGCTTCTTCAACACTTTCAAAATCAAATGTAGAAACAGTAGTTTCAGGTTGAATCATTACACCATAATCACAAGGTAGTTCATACTTGGAGTATGAAACCAACATGTTCGTGATTTGTGAAATCAAATCATCTTCCATTGGTAAATCTGCGTTGTAGGATACATTACTTCCAATAATATAATCTGGATTAAAATCGTGGTACATCACATTTGCGGGGAAATTATTGTAAAGTCCTCCATCAAAGTATAAAGTTCCATTTATTCGAATCGGATTAAAATAAAAAGGATAGGTCATTGATGCTCGCACTGCTTGATTCAAATTGCCTGTTGAAAAAACAATGCTTTCCTTTTTAACAATATCAGAAGCAACACAGCGAAAAGGAACAAATAAGCTATCAAAGTTATTGCCGCAACTCGCACCAGTTGTTCCTAACATTTTCATCATTTCAAAATCCAAATAGGAAGAAGTTATGAAGTTCGTGGGAAGTGATTTTTTTAAAATACTATCTCTTGAAAATGAAAAGTCAATTAGACTCGCATTGTTTTCTTCTTCTTTGTATAAAAACCGTTGATTGGATTTGACCTTTCCTTTTGTCATTAACTGAAATTCATCACTTAAGACGTACTTTTCAATTTCCTCAGGGCTGTATCCAACAGCATACATTGATCCAACTAACGCGCCAGCTGATGTCCCCGTTATATAATCAATGGGGATTCCCCTTTCCTCAAGTGCTTTTAGAACGCCAATGTGAGCAAGTCCAGTTGCTCCACCACCACTTAGTACAAGCCCAACTTTTTGCTGTGCATTAGAAATAGTGGAATAGAAACAGCAGATGAAGACAATGATATACCGCTTAATTGATTTCAAATTCGTTCTTTTGTACAAAAATAGTGTTTCTGCACTTAAAGTTATTAAAATGAAAGATAAATCAACATTGCCAACTCGTAAATTAACAATTACTCTTAAAACTGTATTTGGACTAGAGGAGGCAGTAATGCAAGAATTAGAGGAGTTAGGCTTTTCGGGAATGACAATGGCCAATAGAGCGGTTTACTTGAAAGGAGATTGGGAAGATGTTTATAAACTAAACTTGCATTGTCGTTGTGTGATTTCTGTTTTGGTGAAAATTGCAGAATTTGATTTGCGTGATGAGGACGATTTGTACAAACAATGTATGCGAATTGATTGGCCAAGTATATTCTCTGTAGACAAAACGTTTGCTGTGAAAGGTGCCGTTTTTTCGGATATGTTTAATCACACACAATTCCCTTATTTGTTGGTGAAAGATGCGATTGCCGATACGTTTAGAAAACAATTAAATGAACGTCCTGATGTAAACATCAAAACACCTCAAGTGATGTTTGATTTATATATTCGCGACCGAAAAGCTACAATCTCGGTGAATACAAGTGGTGTTCCTTTGTTTCAAAGAGGATACCGCGAAACAGCAGGTGAAGCACCATTGAATGAGGTAGTCGCAGCTGGTTTGGTTCGTTTGAGTGGTTGGGACCGCAAATCAACATTTATGGATCCTTTTTGTGGTTCAGGAACGCTTTTAATCGAAGCAGCATTTTTAGCAACTGGAATACCTTCGAATATCGAACGTCAGCATTATGCATTTAAAAACCTTTCCAATTTTGATTCAGAAGTTTGGGAGAAAATGTTGAATGACGCACGCAAACGTGTCACTGGTTTGCCTTGTGAAATCATTGGTTCTGATATCAGTGATGAAATGATATTGAAAACTCGACGAAATCTGCGCGCTTTGCCTTTTGGTCGTTTTGTTAAGACAGCTGTTCTGCCATTTCAAGAAGTGAAAGCTCCGGAGGAAAAGGGTGTATTGATTTCAAATCCACCATATGGTATTCGTATGGGAGAGGAAATTGAAGAAATGTATGAGGAATTTGGAAGTTGGATGAAACACGAAATGAAAGGATTTAATTGTTGGGTGCTTTCATCAAGTGAAGAAGGATTCAAATCAATTGGTTTGAAACCAGATAAGAAAATCAAAGTGTTTAATGGTGAGTTGGAATGTAGTTTTAGAAAATATTCTATTTACGACGGAACCAAAAAGGTGCATAAATTAGCTTCAACTGATGTTGAGTAAATTAGTAAGTATTAGAAATAAAAAAGCCGTTAATCAATGATTAACGGCTTTTTTTATAGTTATTTTAAAATTATCTTTTAGAAATTTCGACGTAATCTCTTGGTGTTGCACCAGTGTAAATTTGTCTTGGTCTTCCAATTGGTTCATTGTTCTCCGTCATTTCTTTCCATTGCGCAACCCATCCCGGTAGACGTCCTAATGCGAACATTACAGTAAACATTTCAGTTGGGATTCCCAATGCGCGGTATATAATACCTGAGTAGAAATCAACGTTTGGATATAAATTACGTGCTTTGAAGTATTCGTCTTCCAATGCTACTTTTTCTAATTTTTTAGCAATTTCTAACATTGGGTCATTGATTCCCATTTTTTCTAAAACATCATCACATGCTTTTTTGATAATTGTTGCACGTGGATCAAAGTTTTTGTAAACACGGTGTCCGAATCCCATTAAACGGAATGAATCATCTTTATCTTTCGCTTTAGCAACCCATTTGTCTACATCACCACCATCGTTGTGAATTTTCTCCAACATTTCGATTACTGCTTGATTCGCTCCACCATGAAGAGGTCCCCAAAGTGCGGAAATTCCTGCAGAAATTGTTGCATATAAATTTGCTTGAGATGAACCAACGATTCTTACTGTTGAAGTAGAACAGTTTTGTTCGTGATCAGCATGTAAAATCAATAATTTATTTAATGCGCTAACAACTACTGGGTCGATTTTGTAATCTTCAGTAGGCATAGCAAACATCATGTGCAAGAAGTTCCCACAGTAGTCATATTCATTTTTTGGATACATGAATGGGTGACGCATTGCATTTTTATAAGACCAAGCAGCCAAAGTAGGTAACTTCGCTAACAAACGATGAATGGTCAAATCTTTCGCTTCAGCACTTCTATTCGGATCTAACGATTCAGGATAGAAAGTCGATAAAGAACAAACCATAGAAGACAGTACACCCATTGGATGCGCTTTCGCTGGATACGCTTCAAAGAATTGTTTCATATCTTCATGCACCAACGTGTGTTTTGTGATGCTGTTTGAAAATGAATCTAGTTGAGCTTGAGTTGGTAAAGCACCATAAATCAATAAATAAGCAACTTCGATAAAAGTAGCTTTTTCAGCTAATTGCTCGATTGGATAACCTCGGTAATGAAGAATTCCTTTTTCTCCATCTAAAAAAGTGATAGCACTTTTCGTTGCACCGGTGTTTTTGTAACCAGTGTCTAATGTTACATAGCCTGTTGTGTCACGAAGTTTACTAATATCAATAGCTTTTTCGTTTTCGGTTCCAGTAATAACAGGAAATTCGTATGTTTTTCCTTCTAGTTCAATTTTCGCAATCTCGCTCATCTTAATAATGCCAATTATTTACGTCGTATATTTATTTCACGCCTAAATTAGTAAACAATTTGTTTTAAAAAAACATGTTTACGCGATTATTTTTTCAAAAAAATAACAAATTCTATTTTGTACGTATTTCAAGTCTGATTAAAGGTTCTCTATTGTGTAATTAAACATCATGGTAAATAGGTGGTTACGGGTGTTGCCTCCGTAAATTCCATGGTTTTTATTTGGATAAATGAACAGGTCGAATTGTTTGTCAGCTTTCACTAAGGCATTAATCATTTCCATTGTATTTTGATAATGAACATTATCATCACCTGAGCCATGAATCAATAAATAGTTTCCTTTTAACTGGTTCACAAAATTAATGGGTGAATTATCATTGTAACCTGTTGGGTTTTCTTGTGGTGTTCGCATGAATCGTTCTGTGTAAATATTGTCATAGTATTTCCAATTGGTCACAGGAGCAACCGCAATACCCATTTTGAACACATCAGCACCTTTTGTCATGGCAAGTGATGTCATAAATCCGCCGTAACTCCATCCTTGGATTCCAATGCGATTTGGGTCAACAAAACTCATTCCTTGTAATTCTTTTGCAGTATTGATAAAATCTTCTACTTCTAATTTGCCCAACTGTAAATAAGTCGATTTTTTAAACTCAGCTCCTCTGTACATTGTTCCTCTTGGATCTACAGAAACAACGATGTATCCTTTTTGAGCTAACAATTGGTGATACATATAATCATTACCATCCCAAGCATCGCTCACTTCATTGTGACCCGGGCCACCATAAATCGTAATGTAAACTGGATATTTTTTCGTCGGATCAAAGTTTGCTGGTTTAATCATCGAGCCATTCAATGTTGTCGAGCCTGAATGGAAACTTACAAATTCTTTTGTCGCTAATTTATAATTCGCTAATACGGCTTTCAGTTTTGAATTATCCTCTAAAATAGTAATCTCTTTTCCTTCATTATCACACAAGGTGTATACAGGCGGTGTGTTCGCATTTGAATAGGTTTTAACGAAATATTTCATTCCTGAAGTGAATTCGGCGTCATTCATTCCTGTTTCTAATGAAATTGCTTTTTTGCTACTTCCGTCTATGTTCACTTTGTAGATACCTTTTGAAATAGGAGATTTTTCAGCTGAAGAAAAATAAATAGTTCCTTTTTCTTCATCTATTCCGAAGAAATCAATTACATCCCAATTGCCTTTAGTGATTTGAGTGCTTTGACCATCAAAAGAAAGTTTGTAGATGTGATTAAAACCATCTTGTTCACTCGTTCGAAGAATCGTGTTGCCGTCTTTTAAAATCAATAGATTATTGTCAATTTCGACATATTGGGCTGCTTTTTCCTGATAAAATACTTTGTGAATTGGTTTTTTGCTTGTCATGTCAACTAAGTGATATTTCAATTCATTTTGGTGACGATTCAACGTTTGTAAAATCAATTTATTAGAATTACCCGACCATTGAATTCTCGGAATATATTCGTAATCACCCAAATCCAAATTGCTTATTTTTCCTCCTTTAATCGTGATAATATGCGCAGTAACTTTACTGTTTGCTTCACCAGCTTTTGGATATTTGAATGTATATAATTCAGGGTACAGTTCTTTATAATAGGTCATCGTAAATTCTTTTACTTCTTTCTCATTGAATTTCAAGAAACCAATGTATTTACTATCGGGAGACCATCCATATGCTTTTGTAATGGCAAATTCTTCCTCGTATACCCAATCAGTTGTACCGTTGATAATTTTATTTCGTTTACCATCTTCTGTTAATTGGGTTACTTTTCCTGTATTTAGGTCCTTTACAAACAAGTCATTTTTATGAATGAAGGAAACCTTTGTTCCATCCGGAGAATATTCAGCTAATGTTTGTGGTTGGTGTGTTTCGTCTAACGGTTTTAGTGCCTTTGTTTTTAAATCAAACAAATAATAAACAGCATTGAAACTTCTTCGGTAAATTGGAGTTGTTTGAGTCGTAATTAAAATCTTTGTTTCATCATCGTTGAAAAAGTAATCGTCGATACCAATTACAGTGCCGTTATAAATCAATTGCTCACTCGATACAAGTGTTTCAGGTGATGCATTTGCATCTGTGATTAAGTGCTTAGAAATGGATACTTTTCCGTCTTTCTCTTCCAGTTTTGTATAATGAACGCCATCCTTCATGGATCTAAAACCATCGATGTACGCACCTGAAAATTCATATTTTTTCCAAATTTTCTCAACGGAAAGGTCTTGTGCAATAGTCTGAATTGAGCAAATGATGCCAACGAATAAAAACAAACAGTATTTTTTCATGATTTGATAGTTATATGTATGCTAAAATATAAAATGTTTGTTTCTCAGTTGTAAAATGGTTCAAAACCTTTTCAGAATGTTAACAATTAAATAATGCTACCAGCTGAAAATTATATTATTTTTGCTTCGAATTTTTTCATGTTCTCCTTGATGCTAAGTGTATTAGACTGAAACCATGAAAAAATATAACAGAGCGATATGAAAAAATAATGTTAAAATGCGATAGTGGGTTTTGGTTGAGATCTTTTCTCAATTTGCGTCAGTATAAATTAAATACACCCAACTATCTTTCTTATTTTCACGTTCTTATCACAAGCATTTTCTTTAAATTTAAAACCAATATCGTATGAAAAAAACGTTACTTTTTGTTAGTGTTTTAGCGTTAGGAACGACCTATGCTCAAAATTGTTCAGAATTATTTATTTCGGAATATGTTGAGGGATCTGGTAATGACAAAGCGTTAGAAATTTATAATCCAACTGGTTCAGCAATTGATTTAACAGGTTACCGTGTTGAGCGTTTTTCGAATGGGGACGCAACTTCAGCTGCAGGGGGAGTATTAAATTTGAGTGGTTCAATTGCACCTTATTCTACGTTTGTAATCGTTAACGGTGTGGGTGTAACTTCAACAGCTACAGGAACGTCTCCAGCTGCGACTCCAGCGTTACAAGCAATGGCAGATTTATTGGATGGTGCTTATCCAGCTCCAATGTTTATGAACGGAAATGATGCAATTGCATTGTTTAACGGTTCAACTATGGTTGATTTAATGGGTAAAATTGGTGATGCATCAATGGTTTCGGGTCAATCATGGAGTGATGCTTTTCCATACGATGGTTCAGCGGGTGCTTGGTATACAAAAGACCAAACTTTAATTCGTAAAGCATCTGTGAAAGTTGGTGTTTCTGTTAATCCAGATCCATTTATTGTAACAACTGAATGGGATTCTTTACCCAAAGATACTTGGACTGAGTTAGGTCATCACACTTGTGATTGTTTGTTAGGGGTGAAAGAAATTACTAATGCAGTTTCATTCGCAGTTTACCCAAATCCAAGTTCTAATGGGAGTGTAATCATTTCGGCTTCTGAAGACATCGAATATGTTGAAGTAATCAATTTATTGGGTCAAGTTGTATTGTCAACTGAAGTTAAGGATCTTGTTAAAACGACTTCGTTGAATGCTGCTGATTTAACAAAAGGTGTTTACACTGTTAGACTTCGATTTGCTGATAAAACGCAGTCTCAAACAAATTTAGTTATTCAATAATACCCTTTTCTTTTTAGAAAATAACTGATCTATGAGAAAGTTCATACTCTCCATATTGTCAATTTTTGCTCTGACCGTTGTTTCATACGGTCAGGTAAAAGTTGAGTTGAATGGAACCATTTTTGACAAAGAAAACGACGAAACTGTTGTTGGTGCTAAAATCGTTTGTGACAAGGCACTCATTACTAAGTCGGATGTTGATGGTAAATATACGTTTCAAGTTGATGCGAATAAAATACATCAATTAACAATCACTTGCATTGGTTTTGATACAATGGTTCTTGACGTAAAAGTGGGAAGCGCAGCAGTTACGTTTGATGTTGTGATGCCAAAATATGAAAAGGTGATGGATGAGGTTATTGTGAAGGTTGATGCAGCTAAAACACGTGAAACACCGATTGCTTTCTCAAAATTATCAGCAAAACAAATCTCTGAAGATTTGGGTACACGCGATTTACCCATGGTACTGAATTCAACCCCTGGTGCTTATGCGACAGAGCAGGGAGGTGGTGCTGGTGACGCGCGCGTTTCAATTCGTGGTTTTGACCAACGAAACATCGCCGTTTTAGTAGATGGTGTACCTGTTAATGACATGGAAAATGGACAAGTTTACTGGAGTAACTGGGACGGATTAGGAGATATCACGCGATACATGCAAGTTCAAAGAGGACTTGGTGCTTCCAAATTGTCAATTGTATCTGTTGGTGGAACAATGAATATTGTTACAAAGGGGATTGATGCAAAAATGGGTGCATCTGTTAAACAAGAAATTAATAATTACGGATTATATAAAACTTCTTTAAGCTACAATACAGGTATGCTAAAAGGAAATTGGGGTGTAACCCTAGCAGGAGCAAGAAAATGGGGGTCAAGTTATGCAGACGCTACTTTTGATGATGCTTGGTCATACTTTTTAAAAGTTCAAAAGAAATTTGATAAACACCTATTAAGCTTAGGTGTGAATGGCGCGCCTCAGTCTCACGGACAACGCACCACGCGCTTACCAATTGCGGTCGTAGACCAAGGATTGGCTGAAAGAACTGGAATTAATTATTTGGCTTCGTTGGATTCGATTTCAGCATTGTCAAACTCACAATATACAACTCCAACAATTGGAGCAAGAGGAATTCGTTACAACCCAAATTATGGTATTGTTAATGGATCGGATTTCAATGAAAAAGTGAATTATTTTCACAAGCCTCAATTGAACCTTACACATTCATATGATCCAAATGACAAAATAAACTTAACAACAGTTGTTTATATGTCAATCGGAAAAGGAGGAGGAACGTCAATGAAGAACCAAACTTCTAGAGATACAACAACAGGTTTAATCAATATGCAAGATGTGTATGATTACAATTCAACACATTATTCAACTATCTATAGTACAACTGAGCATGTTGCTAGTAATTACATTCGTTCAGCTAATAATGATCACAAGTGGGTTGGTTTATTATCAACTTTCAATTATAAAATCAATAAAAAGTGGTCTGCAATGTTCGGTATTGATGCCAGATATTACAAAGGTTCTCATTATCAATCAATTTATAACCTGATGGGTGGGGATTATGCAATTGATAATGCAGATGAAAACCAACCAATTCCAACTCCAGGAAACACTTCAAGTTCAATGAAACGTGTAGGTGATAAAGTATCTTATTACAATGATGCATTTGTGAAATGGGGAGGAGTTTTTGGTCAAGTTGAATACAAAAAGGATAAATGGAGTACATTTTTAACTTCTTCTGTTAACGAGACCGGTTACCAACGCGTAGATTATTTTAAAAAGAAAGATATTGTTTTGTCAGACACTACTTTTTCTCAGGCAATTGGTTATGGAGATACATTAGCATACAATGGTCAAAAATATACGATTAATTCTTCTGAAGCACGTTTTGCAACTACAGACCAAAAATGGTTCACTGGAGCAACTGTTAAAGCAGGAGCAAACTATAATATTGATAAACATCACAACGTGTTTTTCAATACTGGTTATTTGAACATTGCGCCAAAAATGAATGCGGTTTTTGATAACAATAATCGTCAGTTTTTAGAAATCAAAAATCAAAAAGTATATTCTGTTGAGCTTGGATATGGCTACAAAAGCAAGAAGTTTTCAGCGAATGTGAATGGATATTACACACTTTGGAGAAATAAACCACCTCAATCAACCTACACAACATTGGATGGGGATTCTTATAATATCAATGGTTTGGATGCATTGCACAAAGGTGTTGAGTTAGATTTCATTTATAAAATCCTTCCAAATTTGGACTTTGAAGGATTAGCCTCGCTTGGAGATTGGAAAACGATTTCAGGAAGTATCGTAACTATATATGATCAAGACAACAATATTGTTGGACAGGTTGATTTTAGTGCAAAAGATGTTCATGTAGGTGATGCTGCGCAAGTTCAATTAGGAAGCAGCTTACGCTATGAAATAATTAAAGATTTTTATGTAAAGTTACGATTCACATATTTTGATAAAAATTATGCGAATTTTGATCCAGTAGGATTGATTGGTGCAAATAAAGATCGTGAGTCATGGAAAATGCCAAGCTATAGTTTACTGGATTTTAATTTTGGTTACGACATAAAATTTTTGAAAAAATATAGAGCCACGATTAGTGGAGGAATGATGAATATTTTGAACACTGTATACATTACAGATGCTCAAAATGGTGCTGGTTTTGATGCTTCAACTGCAACAGTCTATGTTGGGATGGGAAGACGCTTCAATGTTGGCCTAAAAGTAGCTTTTTAAATTAACGCAAATTTTAAACACATGAAAAAAATGGTTTACGCGTCGATTCTTGTATTGCTAGTAAGTTTTACAGGATTATCGCAGGCAGTTTTGCCAACAAATTGGAGTTTTACAACAACAACATTACCCACTGGATGGACTGAATCGGAGGTTTTATTTTATACTGCTTCAGGAAATACTCCACCAGCGAAAAAGTTTGATACAACGGGAGATAATTTGATTATTCATTTTGCAAGTAATCCTGGTAATTTAACTTATTATTTAGCAGGAAACAGTTTTACAGGTGGAACATTTACGGTTGAAGAATCTGAATTTGGAACAGTTTGGACAACTTTACATGCTCACACTGCACCTCCTGCTGGAACTTATACGCAATTTACTGATGTGCCTTTGAGCGCTTCACGTTATATTCGTTTTATTTATACCAATAAAGTTTCTGGGAACATTGGATTGGATGATGTGAATATTGCTGCTGGTGCCGCAACTCCAGCTCAAGAAATTAACGTAAAACAAGGAGCAACAACTATTTTGTCAGGTGGAACATATACCTTATCTTCTCCTGTATCAACTATGACTCCAACAACATTTACCGTTGAAAATTTAGGAACAGCAAATACGTTAAACATTTCAGGAGCAACGATTTCTGGGACAAATGCGGCGGATTTTTCTGTTGCGTCTTCGCCTTCAACTGTTGCAGCATTAGCAACAGGTAACTTGGTTGTGAACTTTACACCTGCAGCAGCTGGTACAAGAACTGCTGTTTTGACAATTGCTAGTAATGATGCTGACGAAGCGTCATATGTGATTAATCTTAATGGTATTGGAGGTAGCTTCGCAACAGAACCTACTGCACAGCCAACGAATATGGTTCTTTCAAATGTAAAAACATATCGTTTGACTGGAAATTTCACACCTTCTTCTAGTGCAAGTGGCTATTTGGTTTTGAGAAAGAAAGGTTCTGCAATTACTGGAGTTCCTGTTGATGGAACTGCTTACCAAAGAGGTGATATTGTTGGTGATGCACAAGTTGTTTATTCAGCAAACGCAACTACGTTTGTTCCAAATAACATTGTTGCTTCTACTGGATATTACTTCGCTGTTTATGCATACAATGGAACTGGTTCTAACATCAATTATCTGACAACATCTCCTTTAACAGGAAATGTTACAACACCAGCAACGATGATGCCTTCAAACTATTACAATGGAATTAATACAACAAGTTCTTCATTCGTTGCGGATTTACATAATTTAACTAATCCACATACAATGCAATTCTATAGTAATTATGGTAATTATATGATAAAGGGATTTGCGGCACGAGACACTACATTAGATCGCCGTGTAATTACATGTGTTTATTCTGGTGAAAACAAAATTTACATTGAACCATTTGATTTTACAGCTGTTGGATATTCTAGAGAGCATACTTATTGTCACTCTTGGATGCCAACAAATCCTGCACAATCATTGCCAGAATATAACGATTACCACCACTTGTTTCCAACAAATCAAAACGATGTAAATGCTTTGAGAAGTAACTATCCTTTAGGAGAAGTTGTAACTGTTCAACAAACATATTTAGGTTGTAAATTTGGTCAAGATGCAAATGGAAACACTGTGTTTGAACCAAGAGACGAGCACAAAGGAGATGCAGCACGAGCTATGATGTATGAAACAATTTGTTATACAACAGTTAGTGGTAACACATGGGCATTACCAGCTGTACAAGATCAAGCAATTTTGAAACAATGGCATTTTAATGATTTACCAGATAGCTGGGAAATTTCAAGAAATGACTATATCGATTCATTACAAAGTAATCGTAATCCTTTCGTGGATAGTGTTGATTTCGTTTGTTTCGTGAATTTCTCGAACATGACGTATGAACCAAATGGATGTACTGCATCTGTTGAAGAAATGTTAAATCATGGATTCATCGTTTATCCTAATCCAGCGAAAAACGAATTGAATTTACACGTAGATGCAACGACAATCTCATCTTACGAAATTGTTGATGTTCAAGGGCGAGTGGTTCTTAGTTCAGAAGTAAACAATCAAATTTTAGTTAAATTGAACATTGCATCGTTAAAGGCTGGAACTTACATTGTGAAAGCTTTAACTCCGTATGGGGTTGCAACACGCTCAATTGTTATTGAATAATGATTAGAATAATAAGTATATTTTTCATTGGAGCAGGTCTTTGGGCCTGCTCTTCTGTTAATACCTTGTCTGTAAATTCTACAACAGAAAAATTGAACGCTTCCTACGAAGCCAACAGTCATATTGACAGCCTAATTCAACCATATAAAGATTCTTTGAGTGTTGAAATGAATGTGGTTATCGCCCAAGCAACAACTGATTTTATTGTTGAACGTCCAGGTAGTAATTTAGGTAATTGGGTGGCTGATGCCATTTTTGTGAATCAAACCAAAAATGTGCGTTTAAGCGAGCCAGTTTTTGTATTGTTAAACACTGGTGGACTCAGAGCTTCCCTGAACAAAGGCTCGATTACAGTCGGAGATATTTTTAAGTTAATGCCATTCGATAATGAACTTGTGTGGGTGAAATTACCGATAAATATTCTACCAGATATTCAAACTTATTTGGTTAAATCAGGAGGTGAACCAATTTCCAATGCTCGTGTTGAAAACGGAGTTTTGAAGTTGAATGGAGGAAACGAATCAACTACACATTTTTGGGTTATAACCTCCGATTATTTGAAAAATGGCGGTGATAAAATGTCGTTTTTTTCCAAAGCGGAAGATGTTGTGTTGACAGGTAAAGTGATACGAAACTGTTTGATTGAGGAAGCAAAATCACAAGGAGTTTTAGTTGAAGATTCTGTAAAACGAATAGCTTTCTAATATGAAAAGGAGAGATTTTGTCAGAACTGGATTTTTGGTTTCGGGAGGACTTGTTGTTTCATCAAAACTACTTGCACAGAATGCTGAACGAAAAACTAAAAAAGTGGCTCGTTTAACTATTTTGCATACCAACGACACACATTCTAACATTGACCCTTTTCCAGCGAATCATTCGAAATATCCTAATATGGGTGGTGTTTCAAAGCGCTATTCCTTGATTAATAAAGTTCGAAAAGAAGAGGAAAATGTATTATTGTTGGATGCAGGAGATATATTTCAAGGAACACCTTATTTTAATAAATATGGTGGTGTTTTGGAAATGAAACTCATGACTGAAATGGGGTATGATGTTGCTACTATGGGAAATCATGATTTTGATGCTGGTTTAGATGGCTTTCTTAAAGCAAAACAATATGCCAAATTCCCATTTGTTTGTGCGAATTATGATTTTTCAAATACAATCTTGAAGGAGCAAACTGTTCCTCATGTGGTCATAAAAAAAGGGAAAATTAAAGTTGGTATATTTGGCCTGGGTGTTGAATTAAAAGGCCTTGTTCCAGATGCGAAGTTTGGAGGTACGATCTATTTGGATCCAATAAAGACGGCAAATGAGCAAGCGGAATTATTGAAGAAAAAAGGTTGTGATCTAATTATCTGTTTAAGTCATTTAGGTTATGAATATGCAGATGATAAAATTTCTGATCGCCGATTAGCTAGAGAGACTAAGAATATTCATTTAATTCTTGGTGGGCACACGCACACTTTTTTGGAGAAACCGACGGAAGAAAATAATCTAGATGGTCAAACTGTATTAATAAATCAAGTTGGTTGGGCCGGATTGCAAGTTGGAAGGTTGGATTTTGAAATTGATTCTAAGTGTTTTGCAAAAAAAGATATCATCGAAATAAAATAAAACTGTTAATTTCCCATTATAGACTAAGCAAATTAAAAAATACGTATGAAAAAGATACTCGCAAGTTTTGGTGTGTTTTGTTTTGTTTTCAACATGTTTGGACAAGACGAAAAAGTAATTATCATTGATAAAGGAACATACAGAAAACAGCAAAAAGAAGAAAAAGAACGTAAATTGGTTGACAATACATCGGTTATCAAATTTAGTCCACTTCAAATGATAGCAGGAGAAATTAACTTTGGTTACGAGAGAAAAGTCGATGAAATGTCAAGTGTAGAATTTGAATTCGGACCTACTCTTTCGAATATTGGCCTTTCTGTAACAGATAACCATTATTATTATGATCCTTTTGGTAATTATAGTTATGCTGTTCAAACAAGTAAACCTGGATTTTTTCTATCGGCGGGATACCGTTTTTATCCGTTAGACAATGGAAGAGTATTGAATGGTTTTTACATTTCTCCCGTATTTAAATACCGATTAATGAATAACGGCTATCAAGATTATTCGGGAAATCTAGCAGATACAAAAGGAAGTGAAAATGACTTTAATTTCTCGTTTAATTTTGGTTTTCAAACGTGGTTATCCAATCATTTTTCAATGGATTTCTTTGGTGGAATAGGTTTGGCATATGAATCTTATATAACAAAAACAGTTAATTCATCCTATAATAATACAACTGGAATGTATGATTATTATTGGAACAGAAACACTTTTGATGGAGTCCGTTTTTTAATAACAGGTGGAGTTAAGGTTGGTATTGGAAAAAAATAAAACTGAAGTTCATAAAATGAAAAAGCCCCGTTTGATAATTCAAACGGGGCTTTTCATTTATCTTATTCTTATAAGTGAATTACTTCACCGTAAGCGGCAGCGGCAGCTTCCATAATCGCTTCAGACATTGTTGGATGAGGGTGAACTGTTTTAATCAATTCTTCACCTGTTGTTTCCAATTTGCGAATAGCTACGATTTCAGCAATCATTTCAGTTACGTTTGCCCCAATCATGTGTGCTCCTAATAACTCACCGTATTTCGCATCGAAAATCAATTTAACAAAACCATCTTTCGCTCCAGCAGCACTTGCTTTACCTGACGCAGAGAATGGGAATTTACCAATTTTGATTTCTTTACCAGCTTCTTTTGCAGCTTTTTCAGTCATTCCAACTGATGCAACTTCCGGAGAACAATATGTACATCCTGGGATATTTCCGTAATCAAGTGGAGCAGGGTGGTGACCAGCGATTTTCTCAACACAAATAATTCCTTCAGCTGAAGCAACGTGTGCCAATGCAGCAGTTGGAATTACATCACCAATTGCATAAAATCCTGGGATATTTGTTTGGTAAAAGTCGTTTACTAAAATACGTCCTTTATCTACAACGATTCCAACTTCTTCTAATCCTAAATTTTCAATATTTGCAGCAATACCAACAGCTGAAAGAACAACATCACATTCGATTTTCTCTTCTCCTTTTGCCGTTTTAATTGTAACAACACATCCTTTACCTTTTGTGTCAACTGACTCAACAGATGCATTTGTCATTACGTTAACGCCCATTTTCTTGAACGATTTTTCTAATTGCTTAGAAACCTCTTCGTCTTCAATAGGAACAATGTTTGGTAAATATTCAACAACTGTTACTTCTGTTCCAATAGCATTGTAGAAGTAAGCGAACTCAACTCCAATTGCTCCAGAACCAACAACAACCATTTTCTTCGGTTGTGTTTTCAATGTCATTGCTTGACGATATCCGATGATTTTCTCACCATCTTGAGGCAAGTTAGGCAATTCACGTGAACGAGCACCTGTTGCAATGATTACCCCTTTGTCAGCAGTATATTCTGTTACAGTTCCATCTTCAGCTGTTACAGCTACTTTTTTACCAGCTTTCACAACTCCAGTACCTTTCAAAACATCAATCTTGTTTTTCTTCATCAAGAATTGAATTCCGGCACTCATTCCACTAGCAACACCACGGCTTCTTTCAACCATTGCAGAAAAATCAGCTTTTGCGTCTTTCACTGTAATACCGTAATCACTTGCATGTGTTAAATATTCGAACACGTTTGCACTTTTTAATAGAGCTTTTGTTGGAATACATCCCCAATTCAAACATATTCCACCCAATGATTCTCTCTCAACAACTGCTGTTTTTAAACCCAATTGTGAAGCACGAATGGCAGTAACATATCCACCAGGACCACTTCCAATAACTATAATGTCGTAATTCATATCTTCTAACAATAAAAATGTTGTGTGCGAAGTTAAGGATTTTTATTTTTCTAAGAGAGATTACAAGTTTTAATTAATTCGAGAAGTTCATTACTTTTTTCAATTGTTAAAGTTCAATTGGTTGATTAGTTTTGTAGCTCAACAAACTAACAATTGAAAGCATATGCAAAATTACAAGAATCACACCCGTTTAAATCCAGCACATCATTTTGTCTTAACTCCGTTGACTGTTTTATTTTTTGTTTGGTCGATTGTATTTGCATTCGATACAGATGTTGATTTAAAATTGCGTTTAATTGCAATCATCGCTGCAACTGCTCTATTATTGGCTTCGTTTATTGCTCGATCATATGGTATAAAAAATCAAGATCGAATTATTCGGTTGGAAATGCGTCAGCGTTATTTTGAAATGACTGGAACTTCGTTTTCCGCAAAGGAAAAACAATTGAGAATGAGTCAAATAATTGCTTTGCGTTTTGCAGGTGACGCGGAATTACTTCCTTTGATGGAACGTGCAATTGCAGAGAAATTAACGAGTAAAGAAATTAAGTTGGCAATTACAGATTGGCAAGCAGATTACCACCGCGTTTAACAATATTCAAATAAAAAAAGCCATTGATCAATTGACCAATGGCTTTTTTATGTTGCGTATATTTTAGATTTCTTCTTCTTCTTCGAAATGCAATTCTTTGGCTTTTTTTCTAGAGACTTTCGCTTGAATTCGATCGACCGTGTAATACATCATCGGTACAACAATGATTGTCAAGAACATTGAACTGGTCAATCCACCAATCAAAATCCAGGCAAGTCCATTTTTCCATTCTGCTCCAGAACCTGTTGCTGTTGCAATTGGAATCATCCCTACTACCATGGCAATTGTTGTCATCAAAATCGGACGCATACGTTCACGAACAGCCTCAAGTAAGGCAAGGTAAACAGATTTTCCTTGTGCTTTCAAGTGATTCGTGAAATCCACAATCAAAATGGCGTTCTTGGCGACGAGTCCGAGCAACATCAACATTCCAAGCATTGTGAAGATTCCCATGTTCGATGAGGTTAAATTCAATGCTAGAATTGCTCCAATCAAAGAAACCAGAATTGAGAACAGTACTACAAACGGATAAACAAAGTTGTCATACAAGGCAACCATGATTAAGTAAACCAGAATCAAACCTATTCCCATTGCAGTTCCCAATGCTCCCATAGATTCTTTTTGACGTTTTACTTCACCACCCCACAACATTCTTACATTTTCATCCAACGGATTTTTCTCTAAATATTTTTCGATATCTGCTGAAATGTTTCCAGCAGCCGTTCCTAGAACATATGAACGAATTGTTGTGTTAGAAATTCTATTCTTACGTTCCAACGAACCGTTTCCATTCTCTACAGTGACATCAGCAAACTCACTCAAACGAACTTGTCTTCCATCATTCGTTGAGAAAGTCATCGAACGAATATCTTCAACATCTTTGCGGTCAAACTTGTCAACCATCACACGTATGTCGTACTCTTGACCTTTGTCATCAAATTGAGAATCATCATTTCCTGTTAAGGCATTTTGCAATTGCATACCAATCACCGCAATTGGTAAACCAAGTTGTCCCATTTTTTCGCGATCCAATTCAATTCGCACTTCAGGTGTTAAATCATCTGTTGAAATTGTAGGATCCTTAGCTCCTTTCATTTCCATAATTGCCGATTTCAGGCGACGTGCCTCCTTCATTAATAATTCTGAGTCATCAGAAGACAAAAAGATTTCAATTGGTGCTTCTTCAGATTCAACCATCCCAATGTTCAGCGCTTTCACTTCGATTCCAGGATATTTATCTTCAATTTTTTTACGAATCTCAGTCATGTATTGAATTGTCGGATACTCTTTCTGTTTACCCGGTTTCATTTTAACTGTCAACTCAGATTTGTTTTCAGCACCAAATGAAGCCGCTCCCATTCCAGAACTTGGTCCTCCAACATTGGCAAATACAATGTCAACAATATCTTTCTGAGCTAAAATCATTTGTTCGATTTCCAGCGTTGTAGCATTGTTTTCTTCAAAGGTTGTACTCTTGTCGTATTTCAATTTAATCATGAATTTGCCTTGATCTCCTTGTGCAACAAATTCTTGACCAACGATTCCCAAGCCCATTGTTGCAAAACTTCCAATGAAAAGGACAATGATTCCTATTCCCATAATGATTTTATGACGCAATGACCAACCTACAAGTTTCACGTATTGCTCAGTAAAGATTGTCACGCGTTTTTCAAACCAAATTAATATGGCTTGGAACGGATTTTTTGGGTTCAATTCTATTTCTTTCGCAAAGCGTGATGCTAACCATGGTGTCAATGTAAAACATACGAACAAAGACATCAAGGTTGAAACAACTACAACGATTGAGAATTGGTGAAGAATATCTGAAATTGTTCCCTCAATGAATACAACTGGCGAGAATACTACAACATCCACCAAAGTAATGGCTAATGCAGTAAATCCAATTTCATTACGTCCATCCAAAGCCGCTTGTCTGCGTTTTTTGCCCATTTGCAGGTGGCGATAAATATTTTCCAAGACAACAATTGAGTCATCCACCAAGATTCCAATCACCAATGACATTGCCAACAAAGTCATCAAGTTTAGAGTATAACCAAGTAAATACATGGCAACAAATGTTGAAATCAACGATGCAGGAATTGAAATCAAGACAATGAAGGCGTTACGTAAACTGTGTAAGAACAATAACATCACCGCAGCAACCAATAAGACTGCTAGCTCAAGGTCATGTATCACCGCGTCAACGGACTCGATTGTTGGGATTGACGTATCTGTCGCAACCGTAAATTTGATTCCTTCTTTCGCGTATTTTTTCTCGATATCCTTGAATTTTGCTTTCGTTGCTTTCGCCATGTCTACCGCATTGGCATCACTTTGCTTCTTGATTCGAAGACCAATTCCATTAACACCGTTAAAACGTGAAACTGTTACTTGATCCTGCGAACCATCTTCTACATCAGCGACATCAGATAAACGAACGGTAGAAGTTCCATTTGCTGAAACAATTAAGTTTCTTAAATCATCAACGGTTTTAAATTTTCCAGCTAAACGAACAGTCATTTGTTCTGCTTCGTTTTTCAATTTACCTGTTGGAAACTCAACGTTTGATGTGCTAATTGCTTGGTTGATTCCAGCCAAAGACAAACCGTATAATTTCATTTTGTCTTTGTCGACATTTACACGGAATTCACGTTTTTCACCACCAATTACTTGGACCTCAGCAACACCTTTCGTTTGTTTAATTTGTGGTAATAACTGATCATCCATCAATTCCATGAATTCACGATCGTCCATGTTTTTAGCAACTGCACTAACCTGAAGAACAGGAGATGCATTTGGTTCAATCTTCGCAACAACAGGTGTTTGAGCACCTTCCGGAAGATTGTTGAGAATGTTATTTATTTTACGTTGTGCATCTTCAAGCGATTTGTCAATATTGGCAGATGCTTTGAATTCTAGTAAAAGTACGGATGCATTGTCTAAGGAGAATGCTGTTACCTCGCTTATATTTTCTAAACCACTCAAGGCGTCCTCCATAGGTTTTGAAACTTGACTTTCAACCGTTGCTGGTGAAGCACCTGGATAAGTTGTTGTAACTGTTAATATGGGAGGAGAGAAGTCTGGAAGTAATTCGTAACTCAACTGATTGTAGCTGAGCAATCCTCCACCAATTAATATCGTAAAAATCACGATTATAAACGATGGTCGCTTAATTGATAATTCTGTTAAAGTCATGACGTTGCTTATTTCGTTTTAACGTTTGAGTTGTTTTGTAAATTGACTTGTCCTTTGATGACGATTTTGTCTGATTTTGAAAGTCCACTGATTACTTCAATGAATTCACCATCTGAAGTTCCCGCGTTGAAAGAAGTTAATATTGCTTTTCCATTGCGAATGACATAGACTTGTGGGTTTTTTGATGAACCAATCAGTGCTTTTCTCGGAATTGCCAGTGCGGTAACACTTTTTGAATTTACCAAAGAAACAGATCCATACATTCCCGCCATCAATTCTTGTTGAGCGTTTTTAACGGTAATTTGAACTTTGAAATTGTGCGATTTGTCCGCTTGAATACTAACATTCGTTACTTTTCCTTTGAATGAACGATCACCATAAATATCAGCTTTAATCGAAACTTCTTGTCCAAATTTGAATTTCAAAATATCGCGTTCTGGAACACTTACCGTTAATTTCAACGAAGAAATATCAGTTATTTCAACGATTTGAGAACCGCCTCCAATTACAGAACCTAGATCTACTAATTTCTTTGTAATTACTCCAGAAAAAGGTGCTGTGATGTTCGTGCTTCTCAATTGTTTTTGCAATTGTTTCTTTTGAATTTCAGCTGATTTCAATCCTAATTTAGTTTTTTCAACTTGGACTCCAGGAACTGCATTGTCTTTTGCCAAGTTCGTGTAACGGATATCATCATTTCGTTGTCCTTCAATGTTAACTTCTGCATTTTGCAATTGTAACTGTAGCATCTCATCATCAATTTTTGCAATCACTTGTCCTTGAGAAACGCGATCTCCTTCTTCAATATTCAATCGGATGATTTTGCCACTTGCATCAGAGCCAATCGTATTTTGACGAATTGGTTCAAAAGTTCCTAAGTAACTGAATGCACTTTCGAATGTGTGAATTGAAGGTGCTGTTTCTTCAACTAAAACTGCTGCTTCGCTATCGTGAATGTAAATTTTCTTTTTTACTGCTTCTTGGTTTGACATTAGTTTCATTGCTGTTAACCCAACAAGACCAACTGCAACCACTACGATAATTATTAAACGCTTATTCATTGTGTGTTTTTTTGTGTGTTATGTAAAATGTCTTTCGACTATTATTTAATATTTCCGATTGATTTTAAATATTCCAATTCAGCTTGACGCAATTGAATGTAGGCAGCAACAACATTTGTTTGTGCTTGCTGTAAACTGTTATCCGCAACAATTAAATCATTTGAACCAATTGTTCCTTGTTGAAATTTCAATTCTGTTTGTTGGTAAACGCGTTCAGCCAATTTCAACTGTTCTTTTGAGACTTCTAAGGCATTTGATTGAACTTGGATTTGGCGTTTTGTGTTTTCTGCTTTCATGTCCAATTGCTGTTGTGCAAGATTTTTTTGATTCTCTAATTTTTCACGATTCAAAGCATTTACTTGTTGATTGTGGTATTTTTCCAAACCATCGAAAAGTGTCCAGTCAAGTTTTAATCCAATAAATGCACCTTTAATTCCAACGCGATAATCATTTTCAGGTTTTAAATTGTAGTTGTAATTATAAACCCCATAGAAGGATAGGTTTGGCAAATACGCCATATTTGTTCCTTTACGCTCTTCTTGATTCATTTTTTGTTGTGCACCAATCAATTCCAATTCAGGATAGCTTATTTCAGAATTGTCCACAAGAATAGATTTTTCAACCAAATTGTCAGAAGCAATTGTAATTGTTTCACTAGGGTTTTTACCTATTAAAATTTTTAAATACGTTTCTAATTGATATTTAGAAGCTTCTAATGACGCTTTGGTGTTGACTAAGGTCAATCGGTTAATCTGTAGTTTGTCAGATTCTGTTTGTACTACCAATTCTTGTTTC
The DNA here is from genome assembly GCA_039804825.1 of Bacteroidota bacterium. Lineage (GTDB taxonomy): Bacteria > Bacteroidota > Bacteroidia > Flavobacteriales_D > Crocinitomicaceae > M0103. The sequence continues at coordinate 10,051 of JBDLVK010000119.1, read as the reverse complement.
ACCATCGCATCCATGTTTTTAATCAACTTGTCCATGTTTTCGATGTTTCCGTTTACAAACCCCAATTGTTTGTTAATTGCTTGTAAATTGAAAAACGTACTTGCAACTTGTTGTTTAATATCCAAATCGACCATACGCTTTTGAATATCAACAATTTCCGAATTGATTTTCAGCGCTGATAAACCGTAATTTACTTGTGGGTTAAACAATACCTGAGTTAATTGTAGTGTATTACTTAAATTGTAAGGTACACCAAATTGAACTGTCGTAAATGTTCCTGCCGGTCCTCCAAACATTTGAGCTGGAATTACCTGTCCAGGAATAATAGCATTGTATTTGTAATCTCCCGAAAAAGCTATATGTGGCAACCTTGCAGACATATATGCTTGACGTTGTCTATCGTTAATATCAATGTCTAATTGTGAATTACGAATAGTTAAATTCGCCGTGTCAGCCATTTTTAGACATGTCTCCAAATCCAGTGTTTGAGCTTTTAGAGAAAATCCTCCTGCCAATACCAGAATTGCTAAAAGTTGATTTTTCATGTGGTGTTGAATTATAAAATTATTGTTTTGGAAATAAGTATTGTACAAGCATTTCAGTGACATAACCCTTATGAAGCACTAATTGTTCATCGTATTCTTCTTTTGTTAATTGATGAATGGATTGCATCAGGTTTTTTGCCATTATTGGATATTGGCAATTTGACATGACTAAAAGTGTCAAACTGATTAAATTCATTTTTCGCATCTTGCCTTCTGCTTGTGCTTTTTGACAATCATTGAAAATTCCGGTTTCTGCTATTTTTTCCAGTATGACCGAATGTTCATTTGATGCGCAAGCCTCTTCACGATTCATTTCATTGATGATGAAGTTCGGTAATTCAGGATGTTTCGCTAAAAAATCATATTCACGCTCAATAAAAATGCGCATTTTATCTTCTAAAGGTTGATCCGTGCTAAAAACGTAAATCATTGATTCCATGAAATCTTCCATGGCAGCCTTGAAAATAAGCTGAAACAGTTGACTTTTAGAGCGGAAATAATAATTCACTAAGGCAACATTCATTCCTGCTGCTTTAGCTATCTCCCTTGATGAACAACCCTCAAAACCTTTTGTGAGAAAAACTGTTCGCGCAGCTTCTTTAATTTTCTCTTCTGTAGTTGTGTCTTTTTTCATTTATAAATAAACTTACGCCACAAAATTAAACAAGAATATTAAACAAGTGTTTAAAACGATGCGTTAATTTGTTAAAATATCAAAAAAAAAGTCTCACATGCTTGTGAGACTATAGTTTTATAAGAGATAAAAACAGATTGTTTTATTTTTAACAAGATGTTTTAAATCAACTATTGATTCATTTTAAACAGCAACATTGTGCTCTCTTAACGCATCGTTTAAAGAGGTTTTTAAATCGGTTGATTCTTTACGTTTTCCAATGATCAAGGCACATGGTACTTGAAAATCTCCTGCTGGAAATTGTTTTGTGTAGGATCCTGGAATAACAACTGAACGTTCAGGAACATATCCGCGGTGTTCAATTGGTTCTGGACCTGAAACATCAATGATTTTTGTAGATTTTGTCAAGACAACATTTGCTCCTAGAACTGCTTGTTTTCCCACACGAACTCCTTCAACAACAATACAACGTGAACCAATAAACGCGTCATCTTCAATAATAACTGGAGCTGCTTGTAACGGTTCTAACACTCCGCCGATTCCAACACCACCGCTCAAGTGAACATTTTTACCGATTTGAGCACATGAACCAACTGTTGCCCAAGTATCAACCATTGTTCCTGAATCAACATATGCGCCAATGTTAACATAAGAAGGCATTAAAATTACTCCTGGGGCAATGAACGCCCCATAACGTGCTACAGCATGAGGAACAACGCGAACACCTAAGTCCTTATAATTGCGTTTCAATGCCATTTTGTCGTGAAATTCAAATGGTCCAACTTCAATTGTTTCCATTTTACGAATAGGGAAATACATTACAACTGCTTTCTTGACCCATTCGTTTACAATCCAATCTCCATTGTCAGTTGGTTCAGCAACACGCAATAAACCTTTGTCAATTTCTTCAATGACATGTTCGATTGCTTGAATTGTTTCTGCTTGATTTAATAAATCTCTGTTTTCCCAAGCTGATTCGATGATTGATCTCATAATTTTCAAATTTTCACAAAGATAAATCTTAAAAAGGAATTCAAAGATTCAAAGATTCGAAAATTTGAATATTCAAATCATCAAATCATCAAATCATCAAATCATCAAATCATTGTTTTATCCTATCTTTGAGTCATGAATAGAATTCTTGCCATTGATTTTGGTCTTAAACGAACGGGAATTGCCATTACAGATGAAGCCAATATTATTGCTTCGCCATTAACAACTGTTGATTCCAAAGATTTGATGATATTTTTGAAGGAGACGGTGGTAAAATCAAAAATTGGTACAATTGTTCTAGGTGAACCAAAACGTTTGAATAATCAGGATTCACATGTCACAGAAAATGTTCGCATGTTAAAAACTGCTTTAGAAAAGGAATTTCCAGTACAGAAAATTGTGTTGATGGACGAGCGATTTACCTCCAAAATGGCCTTTCAATCAATGATTGATTCCGGAATGAAGAAAAAACAACGCCAAGAAAAGGGAACCGTGGATATGATTAGTGCTGCGATTATATTGCAATCCTACATGGAAACACTTTAATAAATGGTGAGTTAATCTTCATAAATTTTGTGAAGTAGTCGTTTTCTTTTCATGAATCCCTTAATTTTGCATAAAACTAATTTAGAATGATATTACCAATTGTGGCTTACGGCGATGCCGTTTTGAAAAAAGAAGCGGTTGAAATTGAGCAAGATTTTCCCGATTTGAAAAAATTAATCGCGGATATGTATGAAACAATGTATCATGCACAAGGTGTTGGTTTGGCGGCTCCACAAATTGGTAAATCAATACGTTTGTTCATTGTCGATGGTAGTCCATTTGCTGACGATGATGAGGAAGAAGATTTTGAACCCGACCCACGTGCAGTTGGAATTGAGAATTTCAAGAAAGTATTTATAAATCCAATAATTGAAGAAGAGGATGGAGAAGAATGGGGGTTTCATGAGGGATGTTTATCAATTCCTAAAATTAGAGAAGAGGTATTCAGAAAAGAGCGCATTCTAATTTCGTATTACGACGAAAATTGGGAATTCCATGAAGAGTATTTTGATGGTTATGCAGCGCGCATAATTCAGCATGAGTACGATCATATCGATGGAATTTTGTTCACAGATCATCTTTCTCCATTGAAAAGAAGATTATTGACCAAGCGCTTACAAAACATTTCGAAAGGAGATGTGAATGTTGATTATAAAATGAAGTTTCCAGCAGTAAAAAAAGGTAGATAATTAAAAATGAAAATTATGAAGTTGAAGTTAATTTTTAGTGCAGTTGTTTTCGTTGGGTTAATTTATTCGTGCAGTGGGGATGGAGATAAGCCATCAAAAGAAGTGCTGATTGAGCGTATTACAGAAATGGAAGATTCGTTGAAAGGTTTGCAGGCGAATTTGAAGGAAATAAAACAAATTCCGAATCTTACGCATTTTGAATTAATTAATCGTTTGTTAGATTATTACCATGCTTATCCAGATGATGAATATGCAGCAGAATGCCTAGACAAAGTGCATATGAAATATTCTGGTTTGGGAATTCACATAAGAGCTGTTCAATACGCAGATACTTTATTGGAGCGATATCCTGATTATAAAAATCGAGCAATGGTATTGGAAAGCCAAGGAAGTAACTACGATATTTTTATTTTGCCGCGTAACAAGGCAAAAGTGAAGTATTATTACGAAATGCTGATTAAGGAAAATCCGAATATGGATAAAGAAAAATTGGCAGGATTAAAAGATCGTTTGAAACACATTGATATGGATTTTGATCAGTTCATTAATTACAAAATGGAAGAAATAGCTGTGAAATAAATCTGCTGTTAATGATGTGTTAAATATCATTTTTGGTACCTTTCTTGCTATACATTTGAAAATAAGATTTAAAAAATTACACCATGAAAAAAATATTTTTCTCTTTATTAATGACATTCGTTGCAGCTGTTGCAATGAACAAAGCTGTTGCGCAAGTTGAAACTGGTGCTAAAATCGAATTTACAAAAGAAACGCATGATTACGGTACTGTGAAATATGGTGCAGACGGAACGTGTACGTTCGAATTTAAAAATACGGGTACAGAGCCACTAATTATTGCCAATGCAAAAGGTTCATGTGGATGTACAGTTCCAGAATGGCCAAAAGAGCCAATTGCTCCAGGAGCAAAAGGAACAATTAAAGTGAAATACGATACAAAACGTCCTGGTCCAATTAACAAAAGTGTTACAATCAACTCTAATGCTGTAAACGAACCTACGAAAGTGATTCGTATCAAAGGAAATGTTTTACCTGCACCAGAAGGTGGCGTACCTGTAAACAATTCTGGTGCTCCAACTGGAAACTAAAATGAGATTTATTCTCTTTTTAATAATAAGTTTGAATTCCGCCCTTGGCTTCGGTCAAGAGGCGGTATTTTTTTGTAAAAAATCTTCCTTCAAATTTCCTAAAACACATGAAGGTGTTGTTTTAGAACATACATTTTTGATCAAGAACACAGGAGATTTACCGTTAAAATTACTTTCTTACGAAGTAGAATGTGATTGTACGAAAGCATTTCTTCCAGCATCGGAAATTAAACCAGGTGAGTCGGTTGAGGTCAAAGTGACATTTGATACAGAAGGGAAAGCATATTTTCAAGATCGAGAAATAAGAATTACATCAAATACAAAAAAGAAGATTGAAAAACTGAGGATTAAAGTGAATGTTATTCCTCACGTTTAAATTATTTGTTAAAATGGTTAATAATGTGTTAAACCATTTGCTAATTTTAATTCTTCTACTAAATTTGAAATAACAGTAAAAACCATAAAAAATAAAATAACTATGAAAAAAATAATGTTATCACTTGTTCTGGCTTTCGTTGCAATTGTTGGAATGAATAAAGCAGCTGCTCAAGTTGTTGAGTCTGGTGCAAAAATTGAATTTAACAAAGAAACACATGATTATGGCACAATTAAAAATGGTGCAAATGGAGAATGTGTATTCGAATTTAAAAATACTGGAGATGCTCCGTTATTAATTTCTAATTCAAGAGGTTCTTGTGGATGTACAGTTCCAGAATGGCCGAAAGAGCCAATTGCACCAGGAGCAACTGGAACAATCAAAGTGAAATACGATACAATGAGAACTGGAGCAATTAATAAAAGTGTAACGATTTCTTCTAACGCTGTAAATGAGCCAGAGAAAGTTATCTACATCAAAGGAACTGTTCTTGCGCCAGAGACTGTAACTCCGCCAGTTAACGAATCTGGAGCGCCTTCAAATCATTAAGATTTAAAATTACTAAATAATCGAAAAGCCATTCATCAATTGATGAGTGGCTTTTTTGTATTTTGTTGATAAATATCACGAAAATGATACTTCATTTTTTGTAATTTTAGTCTCCTCAATTTTCACAAATTATGTACATCATATTCGATACGGAAACAACCGGTTTGCCTCGTGATTGGAACGCTCCAATTACTGATACATCGAACTGGCCACGTGTAATTCAAATTGCTTGGCAATTGCACGATGATTTGGGGCGCCTTATCGAACACAAAGACTTTTTGGTTCGTCCAGAAGGATTTGATATTCCATACGATGCTGAACGTATTCATGGAATCTCAACTGAGTTAGCAACGAAATTTGGCGAATCTCTAGATGATGTTTTGGTTCTATTCAATGAAGCTTTGGGGAAAGCAAAATTTGTTGTTGGACAAAATGTTGGATTTGATGTTAATGTTCTAGGGTGTGAATTCGTTCGTCAAAACGTTCAATCTCCAATGGCTTCGATGCCAGTTTTGGACACTTGTACAGAAATTACTGCTGAACTATGTAAATTACCGGGTGGACGTGGAGGTCGTTTTAAATTACCGACCTTAACGGAATTACATCAGTTTTTATTCAATGTTCCGTTTGGAGAAGCACACAATGCAACAGCCGACGTTGAAGCAACAACGCGCTGTTTCTTTGAATTAATCCGATTGGAACATTTTCCCTTGTCAATGTTGCAACAAGAGGAAAAATACATTAAGGACTTCAAAGCGTTTAACCCAGCTCCAATTGGTACGATAGGTTTAAAACACCTCAATTTAAAAGAGGAAAGCGAAAAATTAAAACAAAAACCTGCCAGTCAAGCTGCAGTTCCTACTGAAGATTTATCTGAAGCACGTGCGCGCTTAAAGGATGTACCTTTTGCTCATTTGCACAATCATACGCAGTTTTCAATTCTACAATCTACAATCAATGTTAGTGGATTGGTGAATAAAGCGGTTGAATTGGGGCACAATGCTGTTGCGTTGACTGATACAGGAAATATGATGGCTGCATTTCATTTTGAAAAAGCAGTTTCCAATTATAATAAATCGGTAAAAGCAGATAGAGCAAAAGCAATTGAAAATGGTGAAGAGTTTACCAAAAAAGAATTGCTGCCAATTATTGGATGTGAATTCAATGTTTGCAAAAATTTAGAAGATAAAACAGTTAAGGACAATGGATATCAAGTTGTTCTTTTGGCAAAAAATAAAAACGGTTACCAAAATTTGATCAAATTGGCTTCAATGGCCTATACAAAAGGGATGTATTACGTTCCTCGTGTCGATAAAATGGTAATTGAACAATACAAGGAAGACCTTATTTGTCTTACAGGAAATTTGTATGGTGAAGTTCCAAACATGATATTGAATGTTGGTGAAAATCAAGCAGAGGAAGCCTTACTTTGGTGGAAAGGTGTATTCGGGGATGATTTATATATCGAAATCATGCGTCACGGTCAAGAAAATGAGGAACGCGTCAACGCAACACTTATTAAATTTTCTGAAAAGCACAATGTAAAACTTGTAGCAACTAACAATACCTATTATATTGAGAAAACGGATTCTGAAGCGCATGATGTATTGTTATGTGTGAAAGACAATGAACTGGTTTCTACACCTATAGGACGTGGAAGAGGCTTCCGTTATGGCCTCGATAATGAAGAATACTACTTCAAGAGTTCAGAGGAAATGAAAGAATTGTTTTTGGATTTACCTGAGGCAATTGAGAACATTGGTGAAATCATTAATAAATGCGAAGCTTACGGTTTAGCGCGAGATGTATTGTTGCCAGCTTTTGATATTCCTGAAGAATATCAAGATCCAATGGATTTAGAAGATGGTGGAAAGCGTGGGGAGAATAATTATTTACGTCATTTGACGTATGTTGGTGCTGCGAAACGTTATGAAGAAATTACGGATGAAATTCGAGACCGTTTAGATTTCGAATTGGCTACGATAGAAAAAACAGGATATCCCGGTTATTTCTTGATTGTACAAGATTTTTGTCAGGCAGCAAGAGATATGGGCGTTAGTGTTGGACCAGGTCGTGGTTCTGCAGCGGGTTCAGCAGTTGCATATTGTATTGGAATTACCAATGTAGATCCAATCGAGTATGATCTCCTTTTTGAGCGTTTCCTAAATCCAGATCGCGTTTCCATGCCGGATATCGATATCGATTTTGATGATGAAGGTCGCGGACGTGTAATTGAATGGGTAATTGAGAAATATGGGGCAAATCAGGTTGCTCAGATTATTACCTATGGAACAATGGCTGCGAAATCATCGATTCGAGATACTGCGCGTGTGTTGGACTTACCATTGCCAGATGCTGATAGAATTGCCAAATTAATTCCAGATATTTCGTTGGGGAAACTCTTTAAAATGAGTGATCCTGAATTGGCGGATAAATTAAAAAACAATCAAGAAGATATTGCCAGAGCAAAAGAACTTAAAAATATTGCTTTAGGAAATGACTTGGCAGCGCGAGTAGTTAACCAGGCACGCGCTTTGGAAGGTTCTGTGAGAAATACTGGAATTCATGCCTGTGGTGTTATTATTACTCCGGATGATATTACCAATTTTGTTCCTGTTGCGACTGCAAAAGATTCAGATATGTATTGTACGCAATACGATAACTCTGTTGCTGAATCCGCTGGTTTGTTGAAAATGGACTTTTTGGGTTTAAAGACTTTAACCCTAATCAAGTATGCTGTTAAAAATGTCAAAGAGACGAAGGGAATTGACTTAGATCCAGATAATTTCCCGATTGACGACGAAAAAACCTACGAATTATTCCAGCGAGGCGAAACGGTTGGTATTTTCCAATACGAGTCACCCGGAATGCAAAAATACATGCGTGAGCTAAAGCCGACAGTTTTTGCGGATTTGATTGCCATGAATGCTTTGTATCGTCCGGGACCACTTGAGTATATACCTTCCTTCATTAAACGTAAACATGGTGAAGAAACAATCGTTTATGATGTTGATGATTGTGAAGAATTTTTAGCAGAGACATACGGAATTACTGTTTACCAAGAACAAGTAATGTTGCTTTCTCAGAAGTTAGCTGGTTTTACGAAAGGTGAAGCGGATACTTTGCGTAAAGCAATGGGTAAAAAAGATCGCCCGACCTTGGATAAAATGAAGCCAGCGTTCTTAGAGCGTGGAGCGGCAAAAGGACACAGCATTGAGCCCTTGGAAAAAATTTGGAAGGATTGGGAAGCATTTGCATCTTATGCCTTCAACAAATCGCACTCAACGTGTTATGCATGGATTGCTTATCAAACAGCTTATTTAAAAGCGAATTATCCAGCAGAATACATGGCTTCTGTGCTTTCGAATAACATGAACGATATCAAACAAGTTTCATTTTTCATGGAAGAATGTAAACGAATGGGTGTTCCTGTATTAGGTCCAGATGTGAATGAATCGAATTATCAATTTACAGTGAACAAGGAAGGTGCGATTCGCTTTGGTCTTGGTGCAATCAAGGGATTGGGAAGTGGTCCTGTCGAGGCAATCATTCAAGAGCGCACAGAAAACGGGCCATTTGATTCGATTTTTGACATGGCAAAGCGTATTAATTTGCGTTTGTGTAACAAGAAAGCGTTTGAAAGTTTGGCTTATGCTGGTGGATTTGACTCGTTTAAAGGCGTTCATCGTGCTCAATATTTCAAAGAAGATGGTTCAGGGAAAACATTCCTTGAAAATGCAATGAAGTTTGGAGCAAGTTTTCAGGAAAGTGAAAATTCTTCTCAAGTTTCGATGTTTGGAGAATCAACCGGAACAAAAATGCCGGAGCCCGAGATTCCGAAAACAGAGGAATGGGGAAGCATTTATAAATTGAATCGCGAGAAAGAAGTTGTTGGGATTTTTATTTCAGGACATCCATTGGATGATTTTAGGATTGAAATAGAATCATTTTGTAATGGACGCGTTGGAATGTTGAACGAAATGGAGCTTCACAAAGGCAAGGATTTATTGATCGCTGCAACGATAACTGACGCAGAACATCGTTTTACAAAAAATGGTGATCCTTTTGGAACTTTAATCATTGAAGATTATACTGATTCCTACAAATTATTTTTATGGCGAGAAAATTACCTGAAATTCAAGCATTTTATTCAGCCGGGAGCATTTATTGCCTTAAAAGGTAAAATTGAAATTCCACCGAGAAGAAGTGAATTAGAATTTGTCTTGAATTCAGTGGACATGCTTCAGAATTTAAGAGAAACGAAAGCAAATAGTATTCATTTGAAGGTTTCAACAAAAGCCTTGGATCAAGTAATGATTATGGATTTGAATAAATTGTTTTTGGAAAATGAAGGGAAATGCAGTGTTCATTTCACGATTTTTGATGCACTGGATGGAGTAGAAGTTCGAATGCCTTCTAAAACAATAAAGGTTGATCCAAATAATACTTTGTTTAAAGAATTGAAAAAATTTGATTTAGAATTCGAGATTCGCTAATTAATCAAGAATATCGCGAAGTTCAGTTAATTCGAATACTTTTTCGCTGTTTCCAACTTCTTGAAACGATGAGATTAGATTCGTTAGCATCCTTCTAATTATTGAAGTGTTTGAACA
>JBDLVK010000118.1:0-16044 GCA_039804825.1 Bacteroidota bacterium | reverse complement strand
ATGCTCAGGTAAAGTCTAAAGCTTATTTCTCGAACTAGTTCACCTCGCCTTCTCTGGTTCTTCAGTTAATCTAAATTAACTTCTATTATTTAATGATGCTAATCTAATAGGTTCTCGAAGGGTCGAAGGGTCGAAATACTCTAAACAATAACTTAATTTCAATAAGACAAAACATGAAATCCAACCTTGTTTTACTGTTTTTATCTTGGCTCATAGTTTCGGCTTGTGGAATGCAAAAAACGGCTGAAGTCTCCGAAACACAAGCGATTGAAAAATCACAAGAAATTATCGTTCCAGGGAAAGGATATGCTTCATTTGAATTGGGAAAAACCAGTCAGGTTGAAATAGAACAGCAATTGGGGAAAAATTATACATTAATCAAACATAATTCCTACAGTATTGAATTGGTTTATAAAGACTTGGGAGTTTCCTTTTATTTTTACCAAGGTCAACCAGAACGAAATGTCTTTTCTATGCGATTTAATTCCGCCTTTGAAGGTAAAACCGATAAAGGAATTCCCACTCAAGGCACAACAATTGAAGAAATCATTAATGTTTACGGAAAGCCTCAATGGACCAGTTGCAATGGATGTTACGAATGGACTGCACGATACAAAGGAATCGGGTTTATTGTTGATCGCGACACAACTGTCCCACAATATCCATTGGATGACAATTTGTACATGACAAAAACAGTAAAACAAATAGAAATTTTTGAAATTTATTAGCCTGAATAAATTCCGTAATTTAGGTTTCCAAGTAGTAGTAAAAAGAACTAAGCCATGATCGATTACCAAACTGTTGAATCACCGTTTTACGAGGCAAACAAACGTTTTCTTGAAACATGTGTAGCGAACTTGTCTTCCTTTACGTTTAATGGTTGGTGCAACGCTTATGGTTATGATATAGAGGGCAAATCCACATTCAAGCAAATAGAAGTTTTTCTTCAATTAACGAAACATCAAACCACGCAAAATGGAATGATTGTTCCCATTGATGCGCATGACAATACAGAACTACACATCGAACTAAAAGGGCTGAACACCCAAGAGAAATTGGCTTTTGGCTTAAACTGGTTTCAAGCCTTGCTGTTTGGAAGACAATCGGATTCAAAAACTGAAATTCAAAAAGAACTTTCAACGTTTGCAAGCGAATTTAAGGTCGATCAATTAACCTTGAAAAATGGAATACTAAAACTAAAAGTGAGTAATTGTGAAGAAAAGCCTGAAGTTCTATTAAATCAATTACTATCTATTTTTTGATGTGTAAACACTCCAATATCCATCATTAAAAAGACTTTAATGACATAAAGTTTATTAGAATGCGCTTGATTGAAGAGAATCTATTTTCCTAGAATTATTAATTCTATTTGCTCAACTTCTGCTTCTCTCTTCGTTTCCCCATTCCAAACGTAGGTTTGGTAAATCAATGAATCCTTGCTCGGAAGATCAAACATAAAACTCATTTGGCGCGGTGAGTCATACAGAAAATCACCTAAAAAACGATCTTGGTAAAAACTGCCATCTTTCGAACTCACCACCAAACGAATATCGGTGTTTTTATGTTCTGCGCCAATCGTTAATTCAACACGCAATTTATCGGCACCTTTTAGGTTCGTCGCCTCAACTGTATAGGAAAAAGCATGTTGCTCATCGATGGTACACAAACGTTTAATTTTTGCAGCCGATTTCACTTTGAATCCTATTGGAATTTCTGCTTTTGGCGCATCGGTTTTTAATTGCAAGAAATGCGACCAATACTCCTTTTTTGTGGTTAATCCTCCATTCAAAATGCTATTCGCTACTTGGTAACTTTGCACCATTGCTAATCCAGAAAAAGGTAGGATAATCAGCGCCAAGTGAATTTTCTTCAAGTATTTCTGGGCAAAAAAAGCAAATCCCACAGCAATGAATGGCAAATATTCCATCATTGGTCGTTGTCCAAAACCTGAACCGTAGGTCCAACACCACCACGACGATAATATGTAAACGATGATGAATAACGGTAAAACGAACAACAATAGCGTTTTCCACGATTGTTTTCCAAAATAAATGAGTCCGCCAATCAGTGCAAAAAGCGTTAGCGGTGACCACAACAACCAACCTTTTTGGTAGGAGAATAAAAATTCAAGCAAGTGCGGATGTTTAAAGTCAAATGATTCCTTGCCATACGAATAAACCAACCATAAATCACTTTGCCATTTCCAAAACAAAAATGGAATTGCAAGTATCGAAAGTCCAATAATTACCGGCAGAATAAGCGCTTTCAAATGAAAAACTTCTTTGCTCAACAATGCTTTTAGTTTGACATTTCTCAGCACCAATAACAATGGTAAAAACAAGATCATCACGGCATTTGTTGGACGAATAATCACCAATAAAGCCATTACACAAGCAACAAGACCGAGCATTTTTACTTGCTTCGTAGAAATCCATCGTTGCATCGACCAAAGCAATACACAAGTCAGGAAGAAACTATGAATGTGACTAACGGTGTGATCGTAAACCAAATAGTACCAACAATTAGTTCCAAACAATAAGAAGGTAAATACCCAATAACTAATCGTATCGCTGATTTTGTAGGAGCGAAAAAAAGCCAATAAAAAGCGTAAACCAACGAAGAAATAGACTAAGTGCGAAAAAGCTATTCCCCATTGAAAAGGCGCCGAATAACCATCAACTGGAAAACCGAACACCCAAGCTACAAACATGCTTAAAAAGAAAAATGGAGCATACAACACACTTAATCCCGGGAAAGTTTTATTCACCGCTTTCCCATTCTTTTGAGGAATTCGAAAATCCTTGAACTGCGATTGATCTTCAGGATAATACCTTTGTTCAACCGTATCGATGAAGGAATAACTTGGATCATTGTAAATGAAAAGCGCTGGTAAATAAGCATAATATGCTTTCGCATCTCCATTGATGGAACGACTATAACGTCCATCCAACTCGCGAACGGAAAACATACCAATCAGCACACAACTGACCGCGATAATCCAAAAAAGTGATTGTTTAATGCGCATTTCAAGTGCCAAGTTAACAAAACTATGTCAAACTAGTGAACAGCGACTTCAATTGAAATCTATGAACCTATTTCATAAAATAACCCTACATTTGGGAAGCAAATATGAAATTGAACAAATTATCCATACTTATTCCCGCCTATAACGAGGCAAAAACAATCAAAGCTGTTTTAACGAACGTGGCTCAATTGAACTTAATTCAAGGAATTGAAAAGGAATTAATTGTGGTTAATGATTGTTCAACTGATTCAACTGCAAAAGAAATCGAAGCATTTATTTCGGAATTTCCAGAAGTAAATATACATTCTTTTGAACAAGCTGTGAATCAAGGAAAAGGTGCGGCAATTCACAAAGGAATTGAATTGGCAAGTGGAGATTACATCGTTATTCAAGATGCAGACTTGGAATTGAATCCTGCCGACATCAATGTGTTGTTAGAAGGACTTTTAACTGGAAATTCAGAAGTGGTTTATGGATCGCGTTTCCTGCGAAAAGATCATCAAAACACCAATTTTGTTTGGCACATCATGGGAAATGGTTTCCTTACGAAACTTTCAAATGTGTTTACAGGCTTCAAATTGACCGACATGATGACGTGCTACAAATTGGTTCCTTCTAAGATCCTGAAAGAAATGAACTTGGAAGAAAACCGTTTTGGTTTCGAGCCGGAAGTCACGCTGAAATTATCGAAAATAAAAGGTTTACGCATTCAAGAAGTTCCTATTTCCTACATTGCACGCAACAAAGAAGAAGGAAAGAAAATCAGTTCCAAAGATGGAATGCGCGTGATTTACTGCATTTTAAAATACGCCTTTTCCGGCAAAAAGAAATAACAAGCTTACTTTTTCGTATTCAAATTAAATCCTAAACCAGCTGAAAAAATCAATTCATCTGCTCGCATTGAACCTCCATTGATCCCATGAGCTGTTGAATTCACATAGCTCAAATTCGCGAAAAAATGGAAATATTTCCACACATAAAAGCTTGTACCAGCAGTTAAAGCAAACGAAGGACAAACAGATGTTTTATAGGAAATAGCTCCAAAACGCAACAATGAAAGTCCTGGTTGAAAACCAAGGTAATTATCCCAATTCTTTACATTCTTATGGTAAAAGACCCCGAAATAAGTTCTCGATGCATTTCTCAAGGTAATATCTGTTGCTTTTTCCGCTGTTCCATCGATGTACCAATACGTATCACCACGCAGACTTAAGTTCTTTTCAATATGGTATTCCAAGAAACCAGAAAGATAAATGGTATTCACTGTTCGATTCAACATTTTTCCTGGAGCAATCGTTGCAGATGCTTTTAATAAACCAGGACGAATGTAAATTTCTTCTTGTGCTGCGGCATTCAGTGCGAGCAACAATGCCACAATGGTTCCAATTCTTCTTACCATAAATCCCCTATTTTATAGTTAATACCAACATGGAACAATAAATGTCCTTCCAAACTTGCCCCCTTTTCTTGATGAAATACGACTATTCCTCCCGTGTTTTCTGCGTGAACATCGCTTCCGAGGTGAATCATGTACTGAGAAACAACTGAAAGATCGAGGCGTTGTGACAAATTGAAATGAGCACCAAGTCCACCTTGCACAGCAGAACTCCATCGTTCCATAAAATTAGTTGCATTGGAATTATCCACTAAACGGGTATAATCAAAACAATGTCCTCCCAAAACATAAGGACGAACTTTTGGCGTTAAATTTTTCGTAGGGTAATAAATTACGCTCCATCCAATGTGATAATCTGTTCGATGCGCATAATCTTCAATATCGCCAGTGATGTAATCAAAAAACCAATCTGAATTGACATGGTCGGCAAATTGCAAACGAAACTGTCCGCCTACACCCATTCCTGTGTTTCCAAATTCTCCATGATTGAAGGTGCTAAGCGTTGTACGAACGCCTAAACTAAACATTCCTCCTTGGGAATTCTTTTGATTGAGAGGCTGTGCAAATGTGAAGCTTCCCAGCAACAACATCGCGGCAATTAGTAGTTTCATGCGATTGATTTTGGTGTTTTCTAGTTCAACGCGAAAGTAATACAATTAGTATGATGACAAACGATTTGTTAATATTTTGACAGTTTACTAAATCTATTTTACCGCAAAAAAAATGCAACACCAAAGGGCATTGCATTTTCAATAGTATTTTAAAGTGCTTATGCACCAAATTTTTCGATAACTGCTGTTGTTACACCTGTGCTAGAGAAACCTCCATCATGGAAAAGGTTCTGCATTGTCACGTAACGTGTTAAATCAGAGAACATCGCAATACAGTAATCAGCACAAGCAGCTGCATCCGCATTTCCAAGTGGTGACATGTTTTCAGCAAATGAAATAAATTCACTAAATCCTTTCACTCCACTTCCTGCAGTTGTCATTGTTGGCGATTGAGAGATTGTGTTAACGCGTACTTTTTTCTCAACACCGTAATGGTAACCAAAACTACGTGCAATTGACTCCAAATATGCTTTGTTATCAGCCATATCGTTGTAATCTGGGAACGTACGTTGAGCAGCGATGTATGTTAACGCAACAATTGAACCCCAGTCATTTACTGCGTCCAATTTCTTCGCAACTTGCATTACTTTATGAAACGACAAAGCAGAAACATCTAGTCCTTTTTGCGTGTAATCATAGTTTTGATCTGTATAGTGATTTCCTTTACGCACGTTTACAGACATACCAATTGAGTGAAGAATAAAGTCGATTTTACCTCCCAAAATCTCCATAGATTCTGAAATTAATTTCTCTAAATCTTCAACACTTGTAGCATCGGCAGGAATAATTTTAGAACCTGTTTTCTCAGCTAGTTCATTAATTTCACCCATACGCATTGCGATTGGTGCGTTTGTTAGAACAAATTCTGCTCCTTGCTCGTGTGCTTTCTCTGCAACGTGCCAAGCAATTGATTGACTATTCAATGCTCCGAAAATGATTCCTCTTTTTCCTTTCAATAAATTATTTGCCATGTTCGTTTTATTTGGGACAAAGATAATAGAATTCGCCTATGTGAAATTGTTACGTGTGGTAAATAATTAACAAGTGAGCGTTTCAAATTCATTTTTGAATGACTAATTTTGCGCTGAATATCAAATCTTAAGAACTTGAAAAAAATCTTTCGCAGTAAATGGTTTAAAATTCCATTCTATACATTTTTAGTCGGTTTTGCATTAATTGGTTTCTTCTTAACAGCTTCTTATGTTGCGATAAAATTTCGTTTAACGGATGACGGCGGCACCATTGATGCGAACAATCGTTACTTCGATCAAAACAAGGATAAATACAACCAATCATTCAAAAAAGACACTTCAAGTATTGAATACAAAGATTATGAGGCCTTGCATCGCATTTTAATTCTCAACAAATATTACCCAAGAAACGCACAATATATTTTACATGCTTTTCAACGCAATCACAATGATATTGAAGTGTTGCGCATGTTGGATGCCGTTGACATCAATTTGAAAGACAACAAACAATACCAGAAAGAAGTCAGCAAGTATTTCTATCAAAAGCGCCATCAAAAACTCAGATATAAGCAAGAAAGTGTCTATGAATGGATGAACATTGCTGAATGGCAAACCTTCAAAGAAGCAGTGGTTAAAGACAAAGCTATCATTGACTCAGTTGCCAATCAAACAGGGGTTGAAGCACGATTGATTGTATCTTGTTTGGTTGGGGAGCAAATTCGTTTGTTCAATTCGAATCGCGAAGCCTACAAACAATGGATTGGACCCTTGAAAGTACTTTCTGTTGAATCTCAATTTTCCTTTGGTGTAACTGGAATCAAAGAGCATACAGCAAAACGCATTGAAGCTTTGTTAAAAGACAAAAATAGCGAATATTACTTGGGTGAAAAATATGAGCATTTATTGGATTTCCAAACAGCGGACACTGCGAAAGAGCGCATGGATCGATTGACTTCTTTCCGCAATCACTATTACTCTTACATGTATGCTGCGGTTTTCTTGAAACAAGTAAAACATCAATGGGAACGCGCTGGCTATCCAATTGATAATCGTCCTGAGATTTTAGCGACCTTGTTCAATGTTGGTTTTCCTCAATCTGTTCCAAAGAAAAACCCGAAAGTAGGTGGTTCAACAATAAAAATTTACGAAAAACCGTATTCTTTTGGCGCAATTGCGTTTCAGTTTTATTATTCGGGAGATTTGTATGATGTTTTCCCGTTTAGACCTAAAAAATTCGATTGGAATGAAGCTGTTTAACCCTATACTACTTTCGGTTTTTTCGCTTTTGGGTGTGTTTACTTCTTCAGCACAACCAACGACTGCTGGAAGTTCTGATACTCTAAAGGTAAAAGTAGACTCTATACGCGTGAATCTAGACACAGTCCTTGTTCCTGTTTACGAATGGAAAAACTTAACAGATGGAATTGACTGGTGCGAACCATCTGCGCCTCGTTTATCGATTGTTGGAGATTCTAAACTCACAATTATCAAAATCAACCCAAACAAGTTCGATTTCGAATTATTAACAGCAACGCAATACGGAAAGATTTCGCGTCCTGTAAACGAATGGGCGGATAGTTTCAACCTGAATGTTGTAATCAATGCAGGTATGTATGAATTGTCGAATGGTTTGATCAATCGTGGTTACATGAAAAGTTACGACCATCACAACAATGCGACATTCAATCCGAATTACAACTCAATGATTGCCTTAAATCCAAAAGATACGACAGACCATCGTTTTACAATTATCGATTTAAAGTGTGATTCTTGGGACCAGGTAAAATCTGATTACCATTGCTACTCCCAAGGAATGCGCATGATTGATTGCAACGGAGAGGCCTTGAGTTGGAACAAGCGAAATCAGTCATGCAGCATGTTGATTGCAGCCAAAGACGCACAAGGAAACATTTACTACATTTTCAGTCGTTCGCCCTATACGCACAATCAAATGATTGGATTCATGATGGATTTTCCTTTCGAATTGACCAATGCTATTTATTTGGAAGGTGGACCAGAAACGAGTTTGTATGTAAAAATCGGTGATACAGTCATTGAACGAATCGGGTCGTATGTTTCCCAAACCTATCCACGCGACGACAACGATCATTTCTGGCCCTTACCGAATGTCATCGGTTTGCGATTGAAATAAATACTTATTTTGATAACCACTTACCAAGTACTTTTCTCAACAATGGCAACATCACAAATACCATCATCGGTACTAGAATGAGTGTCATAATCAACGATCGAAGCGGAATTGGCATATCTTTTAATTGTGCTCCTAATGCGAATTGAAGTAACGTAATCATTGGGTAAATAGCAATCCAAACCATGATTGCAAATTTCCATTTTGGGGGTTGTTTCATTTGTTGTTTATGTGTTTTAAAACTTGTTTGTAATCGAATTAATAATCCATTGTGATGGTCATGCCGTCGTAGGCGGCAAATACGTTGGGTGGTAATAATTTCTGAATTTCTTGGTGTGTACCAAATTGATGTGAAATATGCGTTAAATACGCTGTTTCTGGCTTTACATCTTCAATAAATGCCAATGCTTCTTCCAAGTTAAAATGTGAAAGATGAGGCGATTGATGCAAAGCATTTACAATAAGTACTTTTGACCCTCGCACCTTGTCTCTTTCTTCGGTAGAAACTGTTTTAGCATCGGTGATATAAGTAAAATCTCCTATTCGAAAGCCGAAAACGGGCAATTTGTAATGCAAGACTTCAATCGGCAAAACTTCCAAACCATCTGGTAAGGTAAATGCTTTGTTCTCGATGCGATTAATGTTCACCGATGGAACTCCAGGATAGCGTTCAGCTGAAAACACATAATGAAATTCTTGATGCAGCGCTTTTTCCACACGAAAAGAGCAAAACACTTCCATATCACGTTGTTCCTTGTAATTAAACGCACGCACATCATCCAATCCTGCCAAATGATCTTTGTGTTCATGTGTAAACAGAATCGCTGATAAGGTTTTTACATTTTCGCGCAGCATTTGTTGGCGAAAATCGGGACCTGCATCAACTACAAAGTTATGTCCTTCGTGCGAAATCATGATTGAACTGCGCAAACGCTTGTCCTTCAAATCTGTTGACTTGCACACATGGCACTCACAGGCGATAATCGGCACGCCTTGAGAAGTTCCAGAACCAAGCACAGTGATTTTCACGTCGAATTTATTTACGCATTAATTTAACAAGGAAGATCAAAAAGCCAATAATCATCAAAAGTCCACCAAGAGGCGTAATTGGACCTAAAAATTTCAAACTCGCTCCAAGAATTTCTTGAATCGCCAAAAAGTAAATTGAAACTGAAAAGAACAAAACACCAATCAACAACAAGAGGAATGTTGGTTTTAAACTAAATCCCAATTTTTCCTCATTGAATCCTAAAATTAACATGGCTAATCCAATGTAAAATTGATACCTCACTCCTACTTCAAACGTCGCAATGCGTTCTGGTGAAACTTTATCTTTTAAACCGTGTGCACCAAATGCTCCAAGAATGATTGCAAGCATTAATAAAACCGCTGCTGTTAGTACAATTCGTTTATTCATGTGTTGTATTTTTTAATGACAAAGTATGTTCGAGCACGGCTTTCCAACCCTTCCATTTGCCATAATCTCCAATCGTTTCATTGTGCCAGATAAAGACAAATTCACCGCCGAAACGTTCCACTTCATGATACAATTTCGTAATGCGTTCTTTTGCTTCTTCCGGACTTAAATTCATGTATTCATTTAAGGTTCCATCCATGTATGCAAATGGGTGAATTGTCAAGTCAGAAACTTTATTTTTGTTTAAATCAAACCATTTAAACGGACGTGCTGTTCCTGCACGGAAACCATATTGTTCCGCGTAACCCATTGTATAATCGTGCTTAATTCCCATAGATGAAATCGAGGGATACGTCAATGGAATCTTTAATTTCAAAAAATGCTGACGCGAATGTTCAACCATGTTGTTTAAAATCACTTCCAAGCGTTCCTTTTCGTTCAACAAATAGAATTCATAACTGTTCGATTTATAACTCGGATGAATTCCAACAGTGGTTGTACGGTTCATTTTGCGAATCAAGCGTTGGTGACGTAGATTCTTGAAAGAAATGTTCTTGTCGTATTTCGCATAATCGCCCAAGAGCCAGAACATGTTTACTTTAAATCCACGTTTTGCAATCGATAAAATGTAATCGTACGTATCGTAAGGATCTTTTGACGAACCTTTTAATACCAGTTTACGCTCGACAATACGAAATTTATCGCCTTTCAAAATGTCACGTGCTACTGACAACCAACGTCTCCAACCAAACTTTAACTGGTACGCGTAAGCATTGTCAATATCAAAGGTTGGACGAATGTTCACATCGGTTTTATGATTTACAAATTCAAGAACATCATTGTGCACCAAGTAACGTAAAAACGCAACTGCCCAACGATCACAAACCACCTTATCCAACCAGCCAAAACGGTTTAAAATGCTATTCGTTGATGGGAAGCGTCCATGTTCATCTTCAATGGTTGACGAATATTCCTCCATGCGAGAAAGAACATAGAAAATTCCAGCAAGAGGTTCAATTCTGCCATTGATTTTCAAGCATTCTTCCTTCTCAAATTTATCTGATTCGATTCCATAAACGATCAATTCCGTATCAAACAACATGGTTGAAGGACGCAAAAACGGAATTCCTTCAAAATCTAGATCTGAATAATTAAATCGGGGTTTTACGGAATTTAGAAATTCTTGTCGATCGGAGGTCAAATCATAGCTCAGACCTCGCTCTTTAAAGACGAAATCCAGCGTATAGATAAGACGCTCAGTAATACGTTCAACAAAAATTAAAACCATCTTTTATAAATCCTCTACGATTTTTGAACAAATAAATTCTGCTGCTTTTCCAACGCCATAGAACGGCGGAAAGCTATAATCAGTTTTAGCCATTAATTCAACAAAGGCTTGTTCTATGCGTGCTTTTGATGCATCAGCCAAAATTGCATTTCCGTTGTTTACAATTTCCACCCATTCTGTTTGTGGACGCAAAATCACACATGGTTTTTGGAAGAAAAATGCTTCCTTCTGCAATCCACCACTATCGGTAACAATCAATCGTGCATTTTTTTCCAACGCAATAATATCAATAAATCCAGCTGGTGGAATGATCTTAAAGTTTGGATTTTCTTCAATCGCTGTAAACAAATCAGCACTCAACTGATCGTTCATTTTTCCTTTGGTACGCGGATGAATTGGTAAGACAATCGTTAAACCACTTTTCTTTTGAATGGTCAAAAGTGCTGTGAAAATTGCCTCCATGTTTTCAGCGATGTCCGTATTCGAATCACGGTGAATCGTCGTTAAAACATAACCATTTGCAACCAAGCCATTCTCTGCCAATATCGTTGAAGTTTCATCCGATAAGCTGGAGAAAAACAAACTGTTGTCAAACATCACATCGCCACACTGATATACTTTTGGAGCATTCGCAGTTGCTTTTCCAGATGTTTCGATGGCAAATCCCTCCTTTGTCAAGTTTTCAATTCCTGTAATCGTTGGAGTAAACAACAAGGTTGACATGTGATCACACGCAATTCGGTTCACTTCTTCTGGCATTGCTTTATTGAAACTGCGCAAACCTGCTTCCACGTGAATAACAGGAATGTGAATTTTAATCGCAGCCAAAGCTCCAGCAATTGTCGAATTGGTATCACCATACACTAAAACAGCTGTTGGTGCTTCCTTCACAAAAATCTCCTCTAAACCTTCAATCATTTTAGCAGTTTGCGCACCATGACTTCCGCTTCCTACATTCAAATTGTAATTTGGACGAGGAATTCCCATTTCTTGAAAGAACACTTCAGACATATTTTCATCGTAATGCTGTCCGGTATGCACAATTACTTCCTCCAATACCTCAGAAAACTTTGATTGTATTGCTCTACTGATAGCTGAAGATTTAATTATTTGTGGTCTCGCACCAACGATTGTAATAATTCGTTTTTTCAATTTTGGTCATTTTATGAAATCATACCGTTATCGGCGAAGCTAAAATAACCAAAATCCGTGAAAATAACGTGATCGAGAATGGGTAAATCAATGTATTTCCCAAATTCCACCATCTTTTTTGTCAAACTACGATCAGCATCACTCGGTTTCATTTGTCCACTCGGGTGATTATGAACCAATACCAAGCCATGCGCGTTCATTTCAATTGCCGCTTTGAAAATCAATTTCCCATCTGCAACAGTTCCCGACATTCCGCCAACTGATAGTTGTTTTGCACGGATAATTTCGTTGGCGCGATTCATCATCAAGACATAAAATTCTTCATGTTCCAAATCCATCAAATAACTTTTCATGTATTCGTAAACTTGTTTGGAAGAACTAATTTTTGGTCGAACCTTTACATCAACTTCTTTTCTTCTTCTCCCTAATTCTAGCGCCGCCAGCACAGTCACTGCCTTTGCTTCACCAACTCCGTGAAACTTCTTAAGATCATGCAACGACAGTTTTGAGAAATTCCCCAAATTATTTTCTGCTGATTCCAGAAGTTCTTTTGCCAATTCAACAGCTGTTTGATTGCGCGATCCTGAACCTAGCACAATGGCCAAAAGTTCAGCATCAGAAAGTGCATTTTTTCCTTTTAAGACGAGCTTTTCACGCGGACGATCATCTTCCGCCCATTCTTTAATTGTTCGATTTATTTTCATATTCGGTAGGTTATCTTCCTTGAATTTAAGAAAAAAGTTGAACTTTATGCACACACAAGCTGTTAAAATAACGACATATTCAATTTCATAAAAAAGACACAATCGCATGGATTCATTGACACAAATTGTATTAGGTGCCGCTGTTGGGGAAGCAGTTGCAGGAAGAAAAATGGGTGCAAAAGCCGCTTTTTGGGGCGCAATTGCTGGAACAATTCCTGATTTAGACGTTTTTTTGCGCGCATTTTATCATCCGATTGATGCGGCTTTAATTCACCGTGGATTTTCGCATTCGTTAGTGTTTGCTATTTTGATGGGACCAATTTTAGGTTGGCTCATTCATCGTTTATACAAAAAGCGCTACGACCAAAAATCATGGATGTGGTTATTTTTCCTGGGAATTGTCACACATCCCCTACTCGATATTTTCACCAATTATGGAACAGAATTTCTATGGCCGTTTAGTTTTAGAATCACGTTCAACACGGTATTTGTTATTGATCCACTTTATACTGTTCCGTTCATGGTTACTTTGCTCGTTGCCTTGTTCATGAAGCGTGACAATCCGAAGCGCAAGAAGTGGAATATGTTCGGAATCTATTATTCATCCGCTTATTTGCTTTGGGGTGTTGTGGTGAAATTGTTTATTCTTTCAAATGCAACGACTTATTTTGCTGAAAATGGAATGAAAACAACTAATCCAATGGTAACTCCCATGCCTCTAACTTCGTTTTATTGGATGGTTTTAACTGAGGATGAAAAAAACTACTATGTTGGCTATAAATCTATTTTCTATGAATTCGATCCAACGCAAATTGATACCATTCAAAAAGATAAAACTTCACTTTATACCTTGAAATGGAAAGGTAAAAACTATGCAAAACAATTGGATTTCATATCAAACGGTTATTTCACAACTGTTCAGACGAAGGATTCAATGTACTTCTATGATTTACGTTTTGGATTGACCTCTCAACTTTCGGATGGCAAATTGAAAAAGGTAATTAAAGGATATGGTATGGTTATTGACAATGGAACTGTTCAAAAAACGGAAGACATCATGCCATTTGGGAGCTTAAAGAAGGTTACTTTTGGCAAATACTTACACAAAATATTCTCGAATGAATAAATTATTTATTGTTTCTGCGCTCTGTGCTGTTCTATTTCAAAGTTGTGCACAAGATGCTGCACCAAAGAAAGAAGCAACTGTTAAACGTGAACAACCAGAAGTAAAGGTTGAATTCAAATTGACCGATTTCCTTGCTGAAAACGAAGCACTTGACAAAGAAGTTGAGCGCGTATTTGCAACCTTAGATGATACAGCAATTGTAGCACAGTTAGTAATGCCAGCAGTTGGACGTTTAGGTCAAACAGAAGCAACAATTAAAAGTCACATCAAGGACAGAATCATTGGTGGTGTGTTGATGTTGAACGGAACAAAAGAAGAATTCACTTCATGGATCAAAAATTTCGAAGCGATGAACGACACGCTTGGAAACTTACCATTCTTGTATTCTGCCGATGCAGAGCCAAGTTTAGTGAACAGAAAAATCATTGGTTCAACACCTGTGAAAAAAGCGAGTGAATTAAAAACGGTCGAAGAAGTGCGCCAAGTAGCAAATACAATTTCAGATGAATTGAATGCGATTGGAATCAACTACAACTTCTCTCCAGTTGTTGATATGTCACCAAACAAGACCGTTGGATTCAGAAGTTTCGGAGCTGTACCTGCAAACATCATCCCTTGGTCTCAAGCCTTCATCGAAGAAACACAAAAGAAAAACATTGTTGCAACTGCAAAACATTTCCCTGGACATGGTTTGGTTTCAGGAGACACACACAAATCGCTTCAAATGATTGATGGTGAGTTGAAAGAGATTGGTAATTACCCAAGTTTAATTGACAACGGAGTTATGTCCATCATGGTAGCACACATCGGTGTCATGAACAATCCAAAATACGACACGAAAGGAATGCCTGCAACGACTTCAGAAGTGATTGTAACGCAATTATTACGTGGTGAATATGGATTTAAAGGATTAATCGTAACCGACGCCATGAATATGGGTGGAGTTGCTAGTATCCCACAATGCGAAGTGAAAGCTGTTAATGCAGGATGTGACATTGTTTTGATGCCTGTTGATGCTAAAAAAGCACATTCAGATATTTTGAAAAAATACCGTTCAGACGCTGAATTCAAAAAGAAAGTTGATGCATCAGCTAAACGCGTTATTCGTATGAAAATCGCTTTGGGATTGTTGTAAGAAACAAAGATACGAATCTAAAAACGGTGCTCAAATCATTGAGTGCCGTTTTTTTTTTATCGAAATTTCATTAAATTTGATTTGTACGAACAAAAGCTATGAATTTATTTCAACAATATACGAAAGAGTTAAATGAACTTTGTAGAACTCACAAAGTGAAAAACTTATATGCTTTTGGCTCAGCTTTGACCGACAATTTTAATTCACTAAGTGACGTCGATTTAATCGTTTCCTTCCAGCAATTGGATCTTTTGGATTATGCTGACAATTACTTTGATTTTAAATTCTCTTTGGAGTCAATTTTTCAGCGAAAGGTTGATTTACTTGAAGAAACGGCGATTAAGAATCCACATTTCCTTTCAGCCATAAATCAACACAAAAAATTGATCTATGGATAATTCAATTCGTACTTGGCTTTTTGATATTTTAAATTCGATTAACGAAGTAAATAGCTATTTTACAGAACAAGAGAGACTTTTTGAAATTTTCAAAAACGACCTTAAAACAAAACGAGCTGTTGAAAGAAATGTAGAAATTATTGGAGAAGCGATGAGTCGTATTTTAAAATCAAACGATTCAATTTTAATTTCAAATGCTAGAAAGATCGTAGATGTACGTAATAGAATCATCCATGGTTATGATAGTGTTTCTGATGAAATAATTTGGGGTATAGTCATGAATTATTTACCAATACTTCAGAAAGAAATCGAAGAACTATTAAATGAGTAATTGAACTATTCACTTACCTCCTCCTCAACCTTCTTCGTTCAAACATCCTTGCTTTACGATTCTCAATGATTTCTTGTACTTGATCTTCCGTTTCAATCTCCAAGATTTGCCCAATTCCCTGCATCGTTTTTAAGGCATCCTGATAACTGAAAAAGTCAAACAATTCGATATCACCATTAACAGTTTCCAATTCAATGTTGTAAGTAATTGTTTTTTCTATTGAACGATTATTCGCTTGGATTCCTGAATTAGTCCAATTGGTAACACCATATTGCTCAATGGCCAAAACCAACTTCACTTTCTGTGCTGGGACAAATGTGTTCCATGAGCCAAATTTGAGT
>JBDLVK010000117.1:0-2544 GCA_039804825.1 Bacteroidota bacterium | reverse complement strand
GGTATCCCATCCTTCTCTCCTGAAATTTTCAAGGAGTTGATTAACCTCGATCCGATGAAGGCCAAACAGCTCGAAAAAGGCATCGACCAATTAACAGACGAGGGAGTTGCCCAATTATTCCTGCAACCTCAATTAGGAAATCGCAAAATTGTAGGAACCGTAGGGGATCTTCAATACGAAGTAATTCAATACCGCCTCGAGCACGAATACGGCGCGAAGTGTCGCTTCGATGGCATGTCCGTTACCAAAGCCTGCTGGATCACCTCGGAAGACCCGAAAAAACTCCAAGAATTCGTTCGCTTAAAGGGCCAAAACATCGCCCAAGACAAAGACGGTAACTACGTCTTCTTAGCGGAATCTGATTGGATTCTGCGTATGAACCAAACGAACAATCCGGAGATTGAATTCCACTTTACGAGTGAGTTTAAATTAGCATAAAACCGTAGGTTTTAAAGCATAGAGCATAAAGCACAAAGAATAAAGTTTGTATAAAAAAAGGCCTCTGACTAGTGGCCTTTTTTTATGAGTTTAGCAACATTTCATGAATACATCTCCGTAGGAGATACCAACTTTATGCTTCAAATTACATAATTACCCGATTGCCATAAAGGGATTGCCTCATATTTAGCAGTCTAACATTATCTACGCCTGGAATCACTCTATTTTTGATTTCAAATAAAATAATAGTTACTAGTCGATTTATTTCTTCCAAATTCGGTTGTTTTCCGTCAATCCTAGGATCACCTGCAATGAATGGTAATATAAACCATTTATTTGTAGCTGAATGACTAGATTTTATCCAAAATGGTTCGCTACGTTTTATTCGATCCACCACAAATTTTAGTCCGGCGGAATCTAGATTTCCTTCATGGGTAATATGATTAACTTTTCCCTTTTCATCTACATTGAAAACAAAAATATTGACGGAATAAGTAGTTGTATCAATGTATCCATTTTCAACATAAGTCGCGAAACTGTTTCTGAATTCTGAATTTTTGAATTCTATTTCATTTGCTTCCTTCACTTGACCTTTACTAGTGAATAATAATGCACAAAAGATGAATGTTAATGCTGATTTAATTTTTGCAGTATGTCCCATGGTTCATATTATTTAGATAGTTTGCATAATTCGAAATTGATAAATTTATTGAATTGTGTAGAATAGAATTTGGTAATATATTTTTTGTATAAAACCCGGTTGATCTTAAGCCAGAAAAACTAATATTTTTAGCTTCTGATGAGGACATATGGTAAATCGAAATAAGCATTTCACTTATACCATTTGTATAATTTTCAATAATTTGATTGTGTTCTGTTAATCCATCAATATTTATATAAACGTGAAGCATTTCATGTAAAATTGTAGCAGCAATAAATTCTTTTGAAGCTTGATTAAGCGTGACAGGATTTAATGTAATAGTATTGTCTATTGTATTTCCAAAGTTTCTATTTACGATATCATATTCTAGACCATTTACCTTTGTTTTAGAATAACTGATGGGTATTTCTTTTTCATTAATTGTAAAATTCAAACCAGAATTCTCGAGACCGAATTTTCGTAAAATCTCCCCAACCCTACCATATGCATTCCCCGCTTGTAATTCTTCCAAAACTTGTATGAAACATGGGTTAGTTAAGTTATTAGTAATTTTAGCATAGTTGTAGTCCGAGAAATTTAATGGACTGGAATTTCCACCACCACCTCCACTGCCAAAATAGGGGAGGTAGCCTTGGGAATAATCACCACCTCCACCATAATGTACTTCAGTCCAAGTGCTCCAATCACCTCCGCTTAGTTTAGGTGCGGTAACGATTACTTCATCTAGTAAAGTCCCAATTTCAATTTCCTTTTTCATTTCCCTAAAAGAGGAAGAGCTTTTATTGACTGATGGTCGACTAATGATCCCATTTTTCAGCAAGATTCCTGAGAGTGAATACACTTTTAGCTCAAGTCCGTTTTTGAGAGGAGAATATATTTTATAAACAGCTTCTTGTTTTCCAGCATCTATAAAAAATATAAGTTCTTTAATATTTGCCGAATCTCTGACAGGTACAGAATAGGCCAAGGAACTATCCGATAGTTGTAAGGTAATCATTTTGTTCCATTGGACTACTTCGAGAGAAGCTGGATTTTTGTTTAATCCGTACCAGGTAGAAATGGAATTTTCTGGTTCGATTATTGTCTCTTTCGTACAAGAAAGTAAGGAAATTACGCAGGTTAGAATCAGCCCGCTGAGGATGGATATTTGATTTTTCATTTTAGTGGTTTATTTTCTCAAAGGTGAGTCAATTCAACCACTATAAAAATCAGTAAACTTATAATCTAGGAATCAATAGAAGTTTTATCAGTTCACTGATAATAAGAGCGCTATTTGTGAATCTCTTAATTTGACTTATTTGATTATTAACTGGTTTTTTAGTTTGTATTCCTTACTTGCTAAAGCAAGTCTTGCTAATATTTGATCAGGAGTCTTATCTTTCATCTCAAGGCTGATTTTTGTTTTGATACGACGGAAGGTTTTTACGGTGTCAAAACCTTCTTTT
>JBDLVK010000116.1:0-5908 GCA_039804825.1 Bacteroidota bacterium | reverse complement strand
TTTGAAGGTGGCTATATAGCAACAAAACATCTAATTGAAGAAGGATGTACAAAAATCGCACACCTTTCAGGCGATCAATCCTTAGAAATTTTTCAAAATCGTTTTAAAGGATACAAACAAGCCTTAATTGACCACAACATCCCTTTCCAGGAAGAATATGTTTTAAAAACGAAGAGTAATGTTGAGGCCGGAATTAATGCTGCCAAAGATCTTTTATTACAAGATGTCCCACCTGATGCCATTTTTTCATCCAGTGATTTTGCTGGATTAGGTGCTATTCAAGAATTGAAAGAACAAGGAATGGCTATACCGGATGATTTTTGTGTAGTAGGTTTTGGTAACGAACCTTTTACCAAATTCATGGAATTGTCCATCTCCTCTATAGATCAATCCCCAATGGAAATGGGTAAAATGGCAGCTAAAGTATTTTTGGAACAAATCAATAATACCAACAATTTAAAAATTGAAAAGAAAGTAGTCCTTGTTCCAGAATTACTCACTCGTAAATCTTCTAATAGACAAAATAAATAAAAAAGGAGAGCTAATGGCTCTCCTTTTTTATTTAAATCTAATGTGTTCTTTTACAAAGACACACCTCGCTTCCATGGAATAAAATCGTTTTGATTTAGAATAGCTGCTTTGGTTTTAATGTTACCACTTGCTACTTGAATGACAAATTCTAACATTTCGTCAGCCATTTCCTCAATTGATTTATCACCCGTGATAATTTCACCCGTGTTAAAATCGATAATATCAGACATTTTATTAGCCAATTGCGTGTTTGATGACACTTTTACAACTGGAGCAATTGGATTTCCTGTTGGAGTTCCTAAACCTGTTGTAAATAATACCATATTGGCACCTGAACCTACCATGGCAGTAGTACATTCTACATCATTCCCTGGCGTACATAACAAGGTAAACCCTGGCTCGTTAATGTATTCTCCATAATCATAAACCCCTACAATTGGTGAAGTTCCACCTTTTTTAGAAGCCCCTGCTGATTTCATTGCATCTGTAATCAAACCGTCTTTGATGTTACCCGGCGATGGATTCATATCAAATCCCGAACCAGCATCCACCACTGATTTTTCATACCATTGCATTAATTCTAAGAAACGTTTCCCGTCTTTATCATCTACACAACGATTTACTAATTCCTGTTCTACACCACATAATTCCGGGAATTCAGAAAGAATTGTTGTTCCTCCTAATGCTACTAATTTATCAGATAAAACACCTAATGTTGGGTTAGCTGAAATTCCGGAGAATCCATCAGAACCTCCACACTCTAATCCAATTGTTAATTTAGATAATGGCGCTGGTTTTCTAACAATTTTATTAGCTTCTTTAATTGCAGCAAAAGAATCTTTTACTACTGTACTCAACATTTCTTCGATAGTTCCAATAGATTGTTGATCGTAAATCAAAACAGGCTTATCGCTGTTTGGATTAATCGCTTTCAAAGCATCTTGGAAAATAGAAATCTGCAAGTTTTGACAACCCAAACTTAAAACAGTAGCACCAGCTACATTTGGGTTGTTCACGTATCCAGCCAAAAGCTTAGCTAATGAGTGAGAATCCTGACGAATTCCACCACAGCCTCCTTGGTGCTGAATAAATTTCACATCAATATTTTCGAATAAATCAACTTCTGTTGATTTTGTTACGGCATCATCAGCTCCTGTTTCAGAATTCACTAAAGAGCGAAGCAACAATTGGTAATCGTTTTCTTTTGGTTTTTTTAACTCCTTTTCGAAAATTCCTTTTAGGATTTCGATATTTCTGTTTTCACAGAATACTAATGGAAAAAACAACCAAACATTTTCTGTTCCTACCTGACCATCTGTTCTGTGATACCCCATGAAAGATTTATCTTTCCATTGGTCTACGTTAGGAACTTCCCAACCAATCGTATCTGTTTTACCAGTTACTTTGGCACTTTCGTGTTTAACATTGGCAGTAGTAATGGCATCTCCTTTAGCAATTGTTTGACTTGCTTTTCCAACGATTACCCCGTACATAATAATTTTATCACCAGATTGAAAATCTTTCATCGCAATCTTATGCTTCATTTTAGTGTCTGACACTACTAGAACGTCTTCTCCTTCATATGGTATAGTTTCTCCAGCAACTAGGTTAACTAAAGCTACAGCTACATTATCAGTAGGATCTACTTTTATTAATTTTTTTTGCATGTTATTTTGTATAAAAATTAATTTACTATTATTTGCTAAAGTTTAAAAAACCTTGCTGAATTCCATTGGCTTCAATTTCTTTTAATGCATGCACTAAAGCTTGTGAAAGTCCTTCAACCTTATTTAAATCTTCATCCCAGAAATCAGTATTCGCTAAAACTGAAGCCACAACTGATTCTATATTTCCTAGTTCCCAAGCTTTTTTGAATGCTTCAACTAATTCCGGAGTATCTTTTACCGGTAAAGCTTCATTATTCCAAGTTCCTTTGTAAAATTGGATCAAACAAGCTAATGAAAAAGTCAAACTGGCAGGTAATTTTTTAGTGGTTTTATAATACCCTAATAAACTTGGTAACACTCTTACTTTGAATTTTGAAATTGAATTTAAAGCAATATCTGCTAATGCATGCTTGATAAATGGATTTCTAAAACGATCCATTACCTCTTCAGCATAAGCCGTAATTTCATTTTTATCCATCGGTAGCGTTTCGCTAATTTCAGCGATCACATTATCAACAAACGGTCCAGTAAAATCTCCATTAACGGTTTCCATAACTAATTTGTTACCAAATAAAAGAGAAACAGGAACCATTGCTGTGTGTGCACCATTCAAAATACGAACTTTAATCATTTTGAAAGGACGAATATCGTCAACAATCTTGACGTTCAAATCTGTTTTGTCGAATGGAAGTTTGGCTTTCAAATCGTCTCCACCTTCAATCGCCCATAGGAAAAATGGTTCCGCAGCAACAATTAAGTTATCTTGATAATCTAATTTGTTATTGTACTCCTCAATTTCAGCTCTTGGATATCCCGGAACAATTCTGTCAACCAAAGTACTATGGTAGGTACAGTCTTCTGAAACCCATTTTTTAAATGCAGCGTCTAAATTCCATAAATCACAGTATTGCAAGATGCATTTTTTTAATGTTTCAGAGTTGTAATCTATCAATTCACAAGGAATAATAGTTACTGCTTTAGAAGCCTCTCCATTGAAATGTTTGAATCTTTCGTGTAACAAAAGAGTTAATTTAGCAGGAAATGCGGCTGGCGGCTGCATATCCGGAGTATCGGTATCCAGAAATTCAATTCCTGCTTCCGTAGTATTTGAAACAATAAACTGAAGTGCTGGCTCTTTAGCTAAGGCTAAATAATCTGCAAAATCACTATAGGGATTTATTGCTTTGACAATATTTGAAATCAACTGGATATCTTGAATTTTTTCTCCTTTTTTGATTCCGTTCATAAACAGCGTATACAAACCATCCTGATCATTAATCATATTTACCATACCCTCTTTCAATGGCTGAACTACTGCAATACCAGCATTAAAATCAACTTCGTTGTTTAACCTATGAAATGCGTAATCCACAAAGGCTCTCAAAAAATTTCCTTCTCCAAATTGAACTACTTTTATGGGTAATCTGTTTTCTAAACCTTTACTTTTTCTGTTTAATTTTTCCATTGTATTAATTATTCGATCCTATTTTATCATTTTTTAATTAGAATAAACGACTTATTTTCTTCTCCTTAACAACCTCCATTAGAGGAATAGTAGAGGCTATTTCAAATTAGATATAAGCCGTTTATTAAAATTTTATACTCCTCCAAAAACTGTAAATCCTCCGTCAACAGTTATTTTTGATCCTGTTACATATTTTGATGCATCACTCAAAAGCCAAATCAAAGCGCCTACTAACTCTTCAGGATTTCCAAATCGTTTGAAAGGGGTATTTTGGATGACTAGTTGACCTCTATCCGTTAAACTTCCATCGGTATTGGTGAGTAATGTTTTGTTCTGTTCTGTTAAAAAAAATCCGGGTGCAATCGAATTCATCCGAATGGCATCTCCAAAGCGTTTGGCCAATTCCACAGCAAACCACTGTGTGTAGGAATCAATAGCCGACTTTGCCAAGCTATATCCTAAAACCTTTGTTATGGCTAACTGAGAAACAACGGAAGAAATATTGACAATACTTCCTGAACCATTCTTTTTGATTGCTTTCCCAAAAACTTGTGTAGGCATCACTGTTCCCATCAAATTCAATTGCATCACTTCTTGCAATGCCTGAAAATTAAGCTCGAATACATCCTGATTCGGTTGTACAACTGCATTTGGTATATTTCCGCCTGCCGCATTGACTAATCCATCAATTTTACCAAAAGCAGTAAGCATTTGCTGGCAAGCTGCTTCTAATTGCGATTCATTAGTAACATCAGCAATTAAAGCCAAAGCTTGTCCGCCTTTTTGATTAATTGCATTTGCTCTTTCATTAGCAATTTTCTCGTTTCTTCCCAAAATTCCTACGACACCTCCAGCAGCAGCAATTCCATCAACGAATGCTCCTCCCAGGACTCCTGTCCCTCCGGTTACAACGATTACCCTGCCCGCTAATGAAAAATTAGGTTCCAATGAATTATAAATTTGTTCTAACGGTTTGTACTAAATGCAATACTTTTTTTGTTTCTGATTCAATAGTGGTATAGTCTTGATCAGCCATTAACTTTTTGCTGATTAATTTACTACCCATCCCCACTGCTGAAACTCCGGCTTTGAACCAAGCTTGAATATTTTCGTGTGTTGTATCTACTCCTCCTGTTGGCATAAATACCAATTTTGGAAAAATATCTTTGATGCTACTCAAATAATCAGGTCCTAACATATTACCTGGGAATAATTTTATAAAAGTCACTCCTGCATTTTCAGCCGCAATGATTTCTGTTGGCGTCATACATCCTGGGCTGTATAAAGCGCCTTTTTCAATCAAAAATGAAGCAACTTCAGGAACAAATCCAGGACTAATAAAAAAATCAGCGCCAACATTGTAATAGGCTGAGGCTTGTTCTACATTTTTAATGGTTCCAATTCCCAACAATAGTTCAGGCATTTCTGCATTTCGAACTTCAATCATTTTGGTGAAATTTCGCAAAGCCGACTCTCCACGACTGGTGTATTCGACCGCTTTGATTCCGCCTCTATAAATGGCTCTTAACACTTCAATTGTAACATTCTCATCTTCATTGTAATACAATGGAAGCATGCCTTGTTGAATAATCGCGGCTGTTATTTTTTGTATCTTATTCATATTCTAATTTATCTTGAAACTAGCGCTGATCCGTCGCCATCAATCATGTTTTCAACTTCCTTAAGGGTAACCAAATTATAATCACCCGCGATACTGTGTTTTAATGAGCAGGCCGCTACAGAAAAATCAACAATACGTTGTTTGTTGTCAGGCTGAGAAATTAATCCGTAGATCAAGGCACCCATGAAGGCATCTCCACTTCCAACACGATCCACCACTGGAGTAGCTTCTCTCACAACAGAATTATAAATTGCTTTTTTATCATATAGGATTCCACCTATTCTTTGATGCGAAGCACTTACAGAATAGCGTAAGGTTGTAGCTACTGTTTTTAAATTGGGACACAAATCAAATAACCTATCGTAAACAACAGGCAATGAATTCGTATCTTGATAATCTGGATTTACCTTGGCTTGACCTAACATGAAAAAAGCCGTATCAATATCTCCCAAAACAACATTGGTATACTGTAATAATTCAGGCATTACCTCAGCAGGAGTCTTTCCATACTGCCATAATTTAGATCTGTAATTCAAATCGCAAGAGATGGTTAATCCCAAATCATGAGCCGCTTTTACAGCTTCCAAACAAGCTTTTGCAGCTGAATCTGAAATAGCCGGTGTA
>JBDLVK010000115.1:0-5332 GCA_039804825.1 Bacteroidota bacterium | reverse complement strand
TGCAACTATTCAACTCAATAGATTCATGTCTATTTGATGAAAACGTTCACATAATTTTAAATTTTTAGTACTTTGGTGATAAATTGTCTGAACTGGATGATCACTAGAAACCCTATTCGATTAAAATTAGAACGAATGATATCAGTTTATAAAATTAAACCTGCATTTCAGCAACTGTTAAAGCCAATACTTACATTCTTACATAAATTAGGTGTTACTGCAAATGTAATTACTTGGTCTGCAATTTTTCTTTCAATTGCAACAGGAGCTTTCGCTTGGTTTTATCCAGAAAAAAATGCCTTACTAATTTTACCTCTTGCTCTTTTAGTTCGTATGGCTTTGAATGCATTAGACGGAATGATGGCACGCACCTATAATATGCAAAGTAAACAAGGTGAAATTTTGAATGAACTAGGCGATTTAATCTCCGATTTTATCATGTTTGCACCACTCTATTTCTTATTCAAACTAAATGTATTCGTTTTAATTGCCTTTTTATTTCTGTCAATGGTAAATGAATTCACCGGAATCCTAGGAAAGGCTGTGAGTGGAGAACGACGCTATGAAGGTCCGATGGGAAAAAGTGACCGTGCTTTAGTCGTAGGACTTTTTAGTTTAATCAGCTTTTTTACTGAAGCACTCATTCCTTATTCCAATCATACGTTTATTGTGATTTGTGGATTATTAATTCTAAGTACAGGTGTACGTATTGCTAAAACATTAAAAGTCAAATAAGATGCATTTTCTTCAATCCGATAAATTCGAGCAAAACCGAGAGGTGATTATCTTAATAAGTATCATTCTTGGAATATTGGTTTTTGCAACAGTCTTATTCTTTATTTGGGGAAGAATTAAACCAACCAATCAATTAAAAGAACTGAAAATGCGCACCAATTCGTGGTGGGTCATGGCTTCTATTTTCGTTCTAGCAACAATTTTACATCCTGTTGTTTCATTTGTTGCTTTTGGTTTATTATCCTTTGCTGCCATGCGCGAATTGGCTAGTATCAGTAAAAACGTGCGCGACGATGATAGACGTGTAATTATTTGGTGCTACCTTGCCATTCCAATTCAATACTTCTTTGCTTATAAAGGTTGGTTCAATATTTTCATCATTTTCATCCCTGTGATTATGCATGTTTGGATTCCGTTCATGTTGGTTATCCGCGGAATTACAACCGAAATTGGTCGTTCGATGGGAGTTTTACCAACACAAATGATGCTAACCATTTTCTCCTTGAGTCATTTAGCCTATTTACTTTCTCTTCCTGAAATCCCTGGTTTCAATGCTGGTGGACGAGGATTGTTATTATATGTCGTATTCCTAACTGAAATCAATGATGTGTTTCAATTCGTTTGGGGGAAATTACTCGGTCGCCACAAAATCATTGAGAAAATCAGTCCAAATAAAACTTGGGAAGGATTTATCGGTGGCGTATTGTCGACTGCTGCTTTGGCTTATTTCTTGCGTTTTTTAACTCCTTTAACAGAAATTGAAGCCGTATTGATTGGTTTCACAATTGCTTGCTCTGGCTTTGTAGGTGATGTAATTGTTTCCGCAATTAAACGAGATATTGGCTTAAAAGATACAGGAACATTAATTCCAGGACATGGTGGAATTTTAGATCGAATTGATTCGCTTTCACTTACCGCACCTATTTTCTTTTACATTGTTTACAATCTTCATTACGTCTAAACAATGAGAAGTGCTTTTTTAGCCTTTTTGTATAGTATTCTAATGCGCGGATTTTTGCGCATCATCGTTGGTGTGAAATACATTAACAAAGAAGTTATTAACAAAGAAAAACAATTCATTATTGTTTCAAATCACAATAGTCATTTAGATACAATGGCGTTGATGTCGTCTTTATCCTTTCGTCAATTAAGTAAAACCCATCCAATCGCAGCTGGAGATTATTTTGGTGATTCTGTTACCAAGTCTTTTATTACCCGACTTTTCACGAATGCAATTTTAATTCGAAGAACAAAAGATGGAAGCAGTGAAAATCCGATAGAAATGATGAGTCGCGCTTTATCTGAAGGACGCTCGTTGATTTTATTTCCTGAAGGTTCGAGAGGTGAACCCGAAAAAATGCAAGAATTTAAAAAAGGTATTGGCATCCTACTTCAAAAACATCCAGATATAAAATATATACCTGTTTATATGCGCGGAATGGGTAAAGTTCTTCCAAAAGGAGAAAAATTATTAGTTCCATTTGATACGTATGTAATGTTTGGTGAACCCTCAACAACAAAAGCCGCTGAAATTGAAGAAATCGTCAAAGAAGTTGAAGGAAGAATCATGGAATTACGCGCAACATTCATCAAACCAATTGCCAATTCAGAAGAAGAGTAGTTCCTTCGATTTCTAGATAGTTTGTTAATCTTTCCTTAAATTGCGCCCGCATCGCTTGGTGTTTCAATAATTTAAAATATATTTACCATGGTAATGAAAATAATTGGTTGGACAATAATGAGCTTACTTGTGTGTAGTTTTGTTTATCAAACGACAGTTCAAACAGGACG
The DNA here is from genome assembly GCA_039804825.1 of Bacteroidota bacterium. GTDB lineage: Bacteria > Bacteroidota > Bacteroidia > Flavobacteriales_D > Crocinitomicaceae > M0103. The sequence continues at coordinate 2,806 of JBDLVK010000115.1, read as the reverse complement.
AGCAAGTTTTTATCACAACAAATTTGAAGGAAAAAGAACCTCTTCTGGTGAAGTTTTTCGTCAAGATTCATTAACAGCTGCGCATAAAAACCTTCCATTTGGGACGATGTTGCGTGTTAAAAATTTAAAAAACGATTCTATTGTGATTGTTAAAGTAAATGATCGTTTGAGTCAAAAATCAGGACACATCATTGATTTGTCATTGAAGGCCGCTCAAAAACTCAACTTTGTTCAGCATGGAATCACAACAGTTACAATTGAAAAAATTAATTAGTATGAAAAAAATAATATTTGCAGTTTCAGCTATTGGAATCTTTGCGGCTTGCCAACCAAAAACAGCTGAAGTTGTTGAAGTTAAAAAAGTTGAAGAGGTTAAAGAAACAAAAATGCTTCGTGAAGGAACAGAAGCTGAAATGGCTGGAATGGCATTGTACAATAACAATTGTGGAAAATGTCATGATTTACCTGTTATCGGAGAACATTCGAAAGAGCGTTGGAACAAAGTTCTTCCTCCAATGATTAAAGAGGCGAAATTAGATGCAACACAAGGAGCAAATGTAACAGCTTACGTTAATTGGCAATTGGGATTATAATTCCATTATGAAACGCAGTAATTTTCTAAAACTTATGGGTGGAACAATTTCACTTGGTGCTATCGGTTCAGTGAGTGCATTAAATTCATTGATGGATACCTTGCCTGAAACGGGAACTAAAATGCCTGTTTTATTCGTTGGACACGGTTCTCCTATGAACGGTATTGAAGACAATTCGTTTTCACAATACTGGAAAAAATTGGCAACAGAAATTGAAAAACCAAAAGCTGTACTCTGCGTTTCTGCACACTGGTTAACAAAAGGTACTTATATCACAGCAATGGAAAAGCCACCAACCATTCACGATTTTGGTGGTTTTCCTCAAGCCTTGTTTGATGTAGAATATCCAGCTCCTGGAGATCCAAAATTGGCAGAAGAAACAGCAAAACTTTTCACAACAACGACAGTTGGATTGGATCATGAATGGGGAATGGATCATGGAACTTGGACAATTGTTCGACACATGTATCCAGATGCAGATATTCCTGTTTTGCAATTGAGTATCGATTACAATCAAGCACCTCAATACCATTACGATTTAGCAAAAAACCTTCAAGCACTTCGCAAAAAAGGCGTTTTGATTATGGGAAGTGGAAATATGGTTCACAACCTTGGAATGGTTGCTTGGGATAAATTAAATGAGCCTTTTGGATTTGATTGGGCCATCGAAATGAATACCATTTTCAAACAAAAAATCGAGGCGAACGACCATGCTGCGTTAATTGCCTACGAAAAATTAAATGCTGCAGCAAAATTAGCTATCCCAACACCAGATCATTATTACCCACTTTTATATACCTTAGCATTAAAAGAAGAAAAAGATGCAATTTCTTTCTTCAATGACGAACCGATGGCTGGTTCATTGACGATGACTTCGGTAAAAATTGGCTAATATGTTTTCAAATCTTGTTGTATTAGATTTATCAACAGTACTCGCTGGCCCATCAGTAGGAACTTTTTTCGCTGAATTAGGTGCGCGTGTTATTAAAGTGGAAAATCCTAAAGTTCCAGACGTTACACGATCTTGGAAATTGGGAAGCGAAGATTCAACATCTTCTGTATCAGCTTATTTTTCGTCAATCAATTACAAGAAAGAGTATCTTCAACTCGATTTAAAAAACAACAACGATTATCAACGATTCCTTGAATTGGTTGCTCAAGCAGATATCCTTCTATCCAATTTCAAATTAGGAGATGATGTGAAATTCAACTTGCAAGATACTGTTCTAAGAGCTGTAAATCCTCGCTTAATTTGCGGAAAAATAACGGGTTTTGGCGACGAAAGTGATCGCGTTGCATACGATTTAATTCTTCAAGCTGAAACTGGTTTTATGTCGATGAATGGAACACCAGAAAGTGGCCCTGTAAAAATGCCAGTCGCTTTGATTGATGTTTTAGCGGCACACCATTTAAAAGAGGCACTATTACTTGCACTAATTGAACGTGCACAATCAGGAATTGCAAAAACAGTGAGCGTTTCCTTGTATGATGCAGCGGTGGCAAGTTTGGCAAATCAAGCGTCGAATTACCTCATGGAAAATAAAATTCCACAACGCATTGGAAGTTTACATCCGAATATTGCGCCTTATGGTGAAATCTTTGAAACCGAAGACAAAGCCTTGATTACGTTTGCCATTGGCAGTGATGTGCATTTTCACAAACTCTGTTCTTTTTTCAAATTGGATGAATTGTGCAGTGATCCTTCATTTTCATCCAATGTGGCTCGTGTTCAAAATCGCGAAACATTATTTGAATTACTTCAGGAAAAAATTAGTCACTATTCGTGTGATGAAATTCTGAAACACATGCTTGAGAACAATGTTCCATGTGGCAAAATCAAAGATTTAAAAGAAGTCTTTGAAGACAACTCTGCACAACAATTAGTTCGATCGGAAATAATCGAAGGAAAAAATACTAAACGTGTTACTTCTCTTGCATTCAAATGGAAATAAAAGCACCACAAACAGAACGTGAATGGGAAGACTACTTCGATTTGCGCTACCGTATTTTGCGTGAACCCTTAAATCAACTTCGAGGTAGTGAACGCAATGATGGCGATGCAACAGGAATTCATTTTGCCTTGTATGATAACGGTGTTCTTAAAGCCATCGCTCGCTTGGATCAGCAGGATGAAGCGGTTTTTCAAGTTCGATTTGTAGCGGTTGAAAAAGCGGAACAAGGTTCAGGATATGGTCGTAAAATCATGGAAGCCA
>JBDLVK010000114.1:0-19592 GCA_039804825.1 Bacteroidota bacterium | reverse complement strand
AAGGCTCGAAATATTCTCGATGATGAGGTAAATGTAATCCATCTAAAAATTCTTTAATAGAATTGGCATCGAGGATACTTCCTTTAGAAAATGGGTTGATATAGAAAAGCACACCAAATTCATTTTTTTCTTGAAGGAATAGACTTGAACCATTTTCATCCAAATAGGCTAAAATGAAATGATTTGGAAGGTTAACACCATAAATTGGTAAATCGAGTGATTGAGCTATGATGCTATAAATTAAGGATAAACTTAACGGATTACCTTTACGAGATTCAATGACCGTATTGATAAACGAGTTCATTGGAGAATGAAAATGCTTGGAATCACCATGAAAATGATGTTCTCCAAAAAAAATACGATTGAATATTTTTACTTGTTCAAATGCTGTTTGTTTATTGTTGAGCTCTAACCATATATCCCTTCTAATTTGCTGGATCGTTTGGGTGATTGCAGCTTCGTCTAAGCCTGAGTATTGATATTTAGCGACAATGATTGCGCCTTCTAGTAAATCTTTATCTGCGGAATCATACCAAGATTTCAATTGAAATTTGGTGTTTTCAAATTGAATTTCATGAATGATTTGTTCAATCCTACTCTGAAAAATTAGCCCATAAGTGTCATCTTCCCAAGAATTCTCTAGAAATGGAATCGCGTATGGACCATAGGTCAACAGTTTATCCCTGACGTGCTCAAAAATTTGCTCATCTGGATCGTCTATTAAACTTATTAACGCTTTTATTGAATTTTCATCCATCATAACCAAAACAAATGTAGGCTTGTTTGTTATTTGTTTTATTTAGCTTACTCACTGTTTATCAATGTCAAAATGTTAATTAGTTAAAAAAATCATTAAAAATGAAACCTTTCGAGGACTTGAGCGTTAAATTGTCAACGGATCAATTATTAACATCTACAGGTTAAGAGAAGGGAGGCTTATTAGTAAGCCTCTTTTTTTTTATTAAAAGTTTAATTACTTTGGTACGGTTCTAAGAAAATCATAATAAAAAGAAATATGAAAGTGTTTTTAGTTTTAACAATATTCTTAAGTGTTATTAGTTGTAAGACAAGTAAGAATGCAAGTTCAGATATTCCAACTGAAGAAGTCAAAAAATCTGATGAAGAAAACGTAGTTTTAGTTCAAGGGAAAGTCCGTTATTTTGACGGTTGTGGTTTCGTTATAGAAATTGTTGAAGATTATCAGGTGATTTATCTTTATGCGATTAACTTACCCGAAGAGTTTAAGCAAAAGAACATAAAAATAGAATTTAGCTTCAGAGAAAGCAGAGCAATGTTACCAGAAGGATGTAAAGGAGAAAAGGTTGTTTCTATTGAAAATGTAAAACAACTTACTCAATAAAATAAAGTAACTTTTTCAGGCGTTTAAAGGCTTGTAAATTTCTTGTGCTGTAAAAAGCATTGGCAATTTTTAGTTTCTCATTTTTTGTTAGATGCCAAGACAGCGATATTCTGTCTTTTTTATTTTCACGCAAATTGAATGTAACTAAATCAACTGGGAAAGGGAAGCCGAATGAAGCTGTTTTTTGCAATTGTTCCTGATCAAAATCTTGTGTTCTTGGGAAATTACTGTACATATTTCCGAATGGCAATGTTAATTTGTCAATGAAAGAAATGTGTTTGAATTCTTCATTGTTGAGAATACGTTTTGTGTCACGAATTTCCAAAATGATTACACCTGACGTATTTTTCTTAATCCAATCTTTCATGGCGAACAAATATTCAACTGTTGTTTTTCGACCATAATTGTCTCTTATTCCAGCATCCATCAACTGCATTTCTGGAGAAGTTGGCATGGTAATCATCGGCATGATAAATGGGAAAGTGGAACTTGATCTCAAGACACTTGAAAAACGTAAGTTTTGCGGGTCATTTGATTTAAAAAAAGACTGATAATCTATATTTTCATATGAATTCCAAGCTTCTTTTGATTCTGTTAAGAAACTTAGGGATTGTGATGCGATTAATAATCTTCGGCCGTCATTTACAATTGTTGGACTGAAAATCATTAACGGAATTTGTCCTTTACGTTCAGGAATGGCGTAGTATCCTAATGTGTGTTGCAAATAATTGTCCGTGTTTTCGTGTAACTGTTCTTCAAACGCATAACCACGATCTTTGCTGTAGGTTCTTCCATTGTATTCGAAAGTTCGATACCTGAAAAACATATCAGTTGTAGAGGCTGAAAATGCAAGTTTATTAAGTAAGTCTTTTCCAAGATTTTCAGCAAAACGCTCGTCAAAACGATTTACAATTTCTTTATTCGTGTATCGTAGTAAAATTTCTCGGTAATATGCAGCACCTACCATTCCGCCAGAAGCTCCGGTGATTAGATTTAAATGTTTTGAAAGTTGGCCATTCAGTTCTTTATCACATTTTTGAAGAACTGTAAACGTCCATAAAGCACTTCTTGAACCACCACCTGATGTGTTTAAAATGATAAGTTTTGGTTTCTCGCTTTCAGTTTGTTTTTTCCAATTCGATAAAAGGATGATTTGATTTGCATGTGATTTTCCAGATAAATCCTCATTTTTAACGTTTTCTGCAATTTCTTTCACACCATATTTTTGAAGGTTCTTTTCTGAATAGTCAATTCCATAGGCATAATTAGTGTACTTAAAATAGCTGCTATGTGTGCTTAAATAATTCATTCCGATTAAAACACCAAAAATGATTGGGTAAGTCCAGCGATGAAACCATGACATTAACGCGCTGAAAAGCATATGAATAATTGTCAATAGTAATATGATGCTCATTGCAGCTGGAAATTCGAATAGTGGAAAATCCACGAAAAACCCGAGTAGAACGAATGTTGCTATTGATAGAAGTTCAAAAATGGAAGCGTTTATCCTGTTTTTTGCATATACATGTTCAATGATTTCTTTGTCTAAATGATGGGTTGGACGTGATTTGTAAATTTTAAATCCTTTACCTATGTAATAGAAATGTCGTTCTTTTTCTTTTCGAAAATAATCGTACCACTTTTCTTTAACTTGTGTCATTGATTGAATCGGATTGCGAGAACTTTCTTCAATAGCCAAAGGAGCTCCTTTTTCACGTGTTGTGGGAAAGAAATAGAATATTGACAATAGAATGAAGCCGCCAAATCCTCCAATAAATGAGATGGAGTAAACGAACAAGAGGGAATTTGATGCTAATTCTTCAGTTTTCTGAAAATCAATCATTTTGACTAAATAATAGCAAATAAAAATAATTGGTATTAAAGCATTGTTGATGCAAAAACGATAAAATGGTTTGGAAATGGTTGATAAAAATTGATAGCGTGGACCAAGTTTAATGTAGCTGTATGTGTTAAAGGCCATAGTGAATCCGCCAAAAGCAAAACCAAGGAGTAAGAAGGACCACGGATTTACAGTTCCTAAGTATTCTGGAGAGAAAAACAAATAGGGTACACCGAAGGCGCTTCCAAATGAATCTGACACAATAGAAAAGAGAAGAGTCCAATAGAACAATGAAATTAAATTATACTTCAGTTGCCCTAAAATGATTAAAAAAGGGAAGAATGAACGTATAATACGTATTGCTTTTAAATTGAAAACAGACCTCATTCTTCTAATATAGTGAAAATTAGAATGAGTTTGATTTTAGGAGATTAATTTTATTCGAATGAAGTCATAAACCAAATAAGACAAGGTCTTTCCAACGATTTTTTCTTCGATAATCGAGTTTGGGGCTCCTTCTGGAAGGTGCAAGTATGCAATGTTCTTTGCTTTCGCACAGGTTTGAATATATGCTCTTGCCTCGTCAAGTGACCAACCACTCGGTGAAAAAGCTGAGCTGGGCATAAATGCAATCGCATCTAGATCTAATTCAAAACCAACGGAATGCTTCATGTTTGAAATTTCCGTTTGAACATCCACAAGAAGTTGTGCACGATTGGTCAAGTAATTGTCGTAAAATGTGAAGTTGCAGTTTTCATTTTTTAGAAAATCAAGTATGAAGGTACTATTGTAGCCCATATGTAAACCTAGAACCGTGTATTTTTCGATGAAAGCATATTTTAGCGCATATGAGAAAGGGTTTCCGCTATGTCTTCCTTCTAATGCTCGACAATCTGCGTGAGGATCCAAGTTGATTACATCTAATTTTGACGTTTTTATAGAATGCATTGCTTTTATTATAGGAAAAGCATTGTTATGTCCACCTCCAATTATTATTGGAATGATATTTTCGCTTGTGTGTTGAATAAGAGTTTTTGAGACAAGCGTGTCTAATTCATTAATTGCATTTCGTCCATTTGAAATTGTGGAAAAATCCTTTATTTGTTGAATTGTGCCTAAGAAACAAATTTCATGACCAGAAAGAAATTGGTTGGATTGTATGTTTGCAAAACGTTTAATAAAACTCATGAATCCATTTTCTGCACCAGCTAATCCAAAATTTGATTGAGGACCAATACTTTCTTCAATTCCTAACAGAATGAATTTTGTTTCACTTGTTACTGAAGTTTGAATCGTTTGTCCCAACTTTAGTTCACCTTCACGAATGGATGTCCAATTCAAGAGTTGTTCATTGGATGATGGATTAAATTGAAAATTCATAGTTCTTAAATTGATTCAAATAAAGCGGTAAAGTTTGCCGGTGCTTGAGTTGGTCGCATGGTAGTTTTGTCCACGAAGACAAGGGTTGTTTCTGCTTTACTAATGATGGTTCCCTTTTCGTTACTTAATTCATATGTGAAATAAATCCGCGCGCCTTTTATAGCTGTAATTTCTGTTATCACTGTTAATAAGTCGTCATAAAACGCAGGTGAAAAGTATTTAACCGAAAATTCAGATACTGGCAACATTACACCTTGTTCTTCTAAAGCTTTGTAACTCATACCGAGTGATCTCAAAGCCTCGACTCTTCCTACTTCAAAGTATTGCGCATAATTTCCGTAATAACAATATCCCATTTGATCGGTTTCGCCATAGCGAACTCTGATTTGTGTTGTATTTTTAAATGGAATTTTCATAAAGTGCTTGAATTTTACTCAAATGTAAAAATTATCCCCATGGTATTGTTTATTTCTGCTTTGAAAAGGTTATTTTCGTTAAGTGTTGATAAGGTTAAAAAATCAACAAAATAGTAGAGATTTAAGTAAAAAGTACTAGATTGTTTGCTGTGAGAGAGTTAACAATTTATTTCAACGAATTTGTTAATGTACATGTAAAACTTTTTTAAAAATCAACCCCTTTTCAACTTTTTTTTTAACTTTTTTATGTAAATATTTGTCATCACAGAAAATGACCCGATATAAAACTGAAATTTCAGTCTACGATATAAAAGAAAATAACCATTAACTAAAAAAGCGTATCAATGAGTAATAGTCACGAAATCGTATGGAACGCGTGTTTAAAAGTGATCAAAGACAATATTTCTTTGCAAGCATTTAAGACATGGTTTGAGCCGATTATCCCTGTTAAATTAGAGGACAATGTGTTGACAATTCAAGTTCCGTCCCATTTTTTCTATGAATGGTTGGAGGAGAATTATATTACTTTGTTGAAAAAGGTTGTTAAAAAAGAACTTGGAGCAGAAGGAACATTAGAATATAGTATTGTTATGGAGAATAACACAACTAATTCAACTCCTTATACGGTTAAATTGCCAGCATTAAACAAGCGTTCATTGAAAAATGCTCCTGTTACAATGCCGTTGAACTTAAGTGAGAATCAAATACGCAATCCATTTATTATTCCTGGATTGAAAAAGGTGAATGTTGATTCAAATTTGAATCCTTCTTATTCTTTCGAGAATTTTATGGAAGGAGATTGTAACCGTTTGGCACGTGCATCAGGTTATGCTGTCGCAAACAAACCTGGTGGAACTGCTTTCAATCCATTGTTAATATACGGTGGAGTAGGTTTGGGTAAGACTCACTTGGCACATGCTATAGGTATTGCGATTAAAAATCAATTTCCGAATAAAACCGTTTTGTACGTTGGTTCTGAAAAATTTGCTCACCAATTTATTGATGCAATTAAGAATCAAACAACAAATGATTTCATTCACTTCTATCAAATGATTGATGTGTTGATCATTGACGATGTTCAATTCTTCTCAGGAAAAGAGAAAACACAAGATGTATTCTTCCATATTTTCAATCACTTACACCAAAATGGTAAACAAATCATTTTGACTTCGGATAAACCACCAGTAGAAATGCAAGGAATGGAGCAACGTCTTCTTTCTCGTTTCAAATGGGGATTGTCAGCAGATTTAGGTACGCCAGATTTGGAAACACGTATCGCGATTTTAGAAAAGAAAATGTACGGAAATGGTATTGAGTTACCACGTGATGTTGTAGAATATTTGGCATATTCAATTAATACGAATGTGCGTGAAATGGAAGGTGCTTTAAATACTTTGTTGGCACAAGCTTCATTGAATAAAAAAGCCATTACTTTGGAATTAGCGAAGCAAATGGTTGACAAGTTCGTGAAAAACACAGCGCGTGAAGTTTCAATAGAGTACATTCAAAAAGTGGTGTGTGATTATTTCGATTTACCAATTGAAATGTTGAAATCGAAAACACGAAAAAGAGAAGTTGTTCAAGCAAGACAAATTTCAATGTATTTCTCTAAAAAAATGACAAAATCGTCTTTGGCAAACATTGGAGCGCATTGTGGTGGTAAAGATCACGCAACTGTATTACATGCTTGCAGAACAGTTATCAATCTTTCTGAAACTGATAAACAATTTAGAGTTTATTTAGAGGATCTAGAAAAGAAATTAACGATTCAATAATCGATTTATATTATTAAGAAAGGCTGTCTGAAAAGATGGCCTTTTTGTTTTAATATTAATTGACAATAAGAATTGAGCCAATATAGCTTTTAAATTCAATGTCTTATTAGACAGTAAAGCATTTTATTTAAAACACATGCGTTTGGTCAAGTGAACAATGTAGTTTGCAAAAAAAAAGCCTCGCACTAGCGAGGCTTTTTCAGTGTTTAATATTAATTATTCTTTGATTAGTCTATTTGAATAAACTTTTGTGGAAGTGGTCAAAGTAAACATATAAATTCCACTGTTGAAATTAGATAAGTCAATTGAATGATAATTTGCTCCTTTTTTACACGGAAATTCTTTCTTAATAATTTCAAATCCTTTAGCATCCGTTACTGTTAAATATGCAATTTCTGTTTGATAACAATTAAAGATCAAGTCTGTTGAACTTGTTGTTGGATTTGGAAATAAAGAAAGAATATCATCAACTTCATTCAAGGCATTAATCGAGAAGACATCAGAATATTCAAATTTACCATCAAAATCTGTTTGTTTCAAGCGATAATAAGTAACTCCTGTTTCAACATTTGGGTCAAATGCAAAGTATTCTGTAGGTGTAGATGAGTTTCCAGCACCATCGACAAAAGTTAGATTTTCAAAGTGAATTCCGTCTCTCGATTTTTCAATAGTAAAGAAATCATTGTTTCTCTCTGTTTCAGTTCTCCAATAGATATTTGAAGCTTTTTCTTCGGGAACATATTGAACATTGAACTCAGACAATTGAATAGGTAAAACAGTACAATCTAAACTAGCAGTACCACCAAAACTGAGTGAATAACCTCCACTGCTAGATGCTGTTGACCATTCGTCTACCATTAATAAGAATGATTGACCTGCTGTAACATTCATTTGAGCAACAAATTTATTTCCTGTTACATCTTCTGTAAAATCTAATGCAGCAGAACTTGTTCCTGTCGTGCCAGATGAGCCTGCATCAGAACATCTTAATGGTAGTCCTAGTGATGTACAATTAGGATTTGGGCCAAAAACGGCAAAATCATAATCGTCAGAAGCATTTGTAGGAGTTACAGTTATGTCAAGAGTTCCAGATGTGGCAGCTTGAAATACGTACCAATTCGTATGGTTTTCTCCACCATTTGGACATGAAGTACCATTACAACCTTCGGATATAATACCTGGTCCAGAAGAGTTTCCAGCAACTGAAGCGTTTGAACAAAGGCCCGTTGCTCGAATACAATCACTATTATCAGTGCCATTTGGTCCGCCAGCACAGGGAACACAAGATAATGTTGCGGACCATCCAGCTTGAACATTAGCGGCGCTTGACACGAAGGCAAATGTCAAACATCCACTCGGATCAGTTGATGTGAATGAAAAAGGTACAGATGAGCTTAGGTCGCCAAACAAACCTTTGTCAAATGAGGCCGCATTTGGAGGTGAAGGCCATGCTGAAGTTGCAGTTGGAGCCGATGTAAAGTTTGGGCTGAATTCAGTTGGGCCATTTCGAACATATAGAACATCTAAGTTGTTGAAGGTGTTAAAAGAATTAAATGTTACTTGCATACAATTTCCTGCCTGGCTTGGACAAAATACGCGATATGGGGCATTTGCTGGTGAAGCTGAACCAATATTATTGCTGTAATTACCAGAGGCTCCTCCATTATCGGTGTATGTTGCAGGCCCACAATCCATGACTAAACATGAACCTACTTTTTCATTTGCAATCCCAGCAGTTGGATGGGTGTATATCGTTGAAGGACAAGCAGGACAAGCACCGCCACAATTTACTGTAATTCCTACTGTTGAAGATGTTGCTGAACAAGGTGCATTTGAAATTGTCCATTGTAAAACATAGTTTCCGGTTCCTCCCGCAGGAGTAAATGTAGCTGTGGCTGCTGATATGCTGCTAAATTGTGCACTTGATAAACTTGGTCCAGAAACAACTGACCATACACCCGTTCCATTAACCGGAGTGTTTGCTGTTAAAGAGGCAGTACTTCCAATACAAATTGATTGGTTTGAACCAGCAACAGAGGTTGATGGAGGAGCAATTGTATTCACTTGAACAACATTAGAAGCTAATGATTGAGTCGTTGAACTTTGAGAACATCCATTATTTGTTGCATAGGATACACAGAAATAATACATTGTTCCAATACTACTCGTTGGTGGAGTATAGGTAGAAGAAGTTGCGCCACTTATTGCAGAAGCAGAAGCAATTGTGTTGTTGTTTGCAGTATTGGAATACCATTGGTATTGAATAGTTGGTGTTCCACAACCAGAAGAAGTTGTTGTGCTAGCAGTTAGAGTATTGGCAGCTGAACCTTGACATCGGTTTTGACTTGCCGCGGGTGCAACTGTTGTGACAGTTGGACATGATGATCCACAGGTAATTGCTGCCACCCAACCAGCTCTCTTATTGCTATTGTCTGAGGTGAAAGAAAAAGTCAGACACGTCCCAGAAGACGAAAATGATCCTAAAGCGCCTAAGTTTCCTGAATAAGTTCCAATCAGAGGAGAGGCGGTTGACGGACCATCGTAAATGGATAAAAAATCCCAGCCTAGTTCTGTGTTAAAGCTCGTGAAATTTGCCGAAATACACAGACCTGGTGCACCACTGCAAAATGTCATCGTATAATTTTCATTATTCGAATATTGTCCACCACTATTCCCTGAATCATAAAAAGTTCCAGTACAAGTGTTTACAGTTCCGCCGGTGCTGATTAAATATGTCTGAGCATATGTAGCATTTAGTGTCATCGTGAAAACAATAACAGCTAATATTGCAATAAGATTTTTCATTTCAATTAGTAAGTTGAAGTGGTTTGAAGTTCTTGTCTGTTTATGCTTCTTAAGCGATTATCCGAAAAGACAATAATCGATAATCCTGTTTCTGAATCAATAATTTCGATATCTTCAGAATGTAAACGCACTGAATCAAATACGGCCGTATTCACTGAGTTTACAATTGAACTATCTCCGTTTTCAAAAACAATATCCTTGATAAGAAAAGTTTTTCCATAAAGGTTCAATGGAGTAATAACTTTGGTTGTTTGTCTGCTGGTAGAGCTTAAGTCTTGTCCAAACGAAACAGAACAATAAAATAGTGCAGGGAAAATAAGGTATAAATACCGCATAGTGGTTTCTATTATAATTGTTAATTTCTAGTATAATCGCCACAAAGTTAAAGACTTAATGTTGATTTAACAAAAAAATATTTTTTTCTTCTTGATTTCTAGGTGTTAAATTGTAAACAAAAAGATTTTATTATTAATTTAAAATTAACAAAATTAAATACGAAACATCAACTAAATCGGTTTTTAAAAGAGATGTAAAATTTGACTAATTCTCAATAAAGTTTAAAATTTCTGTCAAATAATTTGTGTATCCAAGAACGAAAGGAGTGTCTTCGTGGTTGCCACCAGGTACACGAACTGCTGTTTTTGCGGTTCCAACATAGTTATTATATACAATTTCTCCATGGGTATGTATGCTTAAAAAAGAATCCGCTTCGCCGTGAATCCACAATAATGGAACACTCACTTTCTTGATTTCTTCTGCATTATCTATTTTAACGTTTACAAAATAGCTTGCAGGAAAAGACAATAAAGATGCATCTTGAATCATTACCTCTGATGAAGCAAAAGGTGCTTCTAGAATTATTTTTGACGGAGACATGTAAAAGGAAGATGAATTGCCGGCAACTTCGCACGTTGGCGCTGTACCTAAGGAGAATCCAAATAGTATTAAACGGTCGTTCGTTAAACCATAACCTTTTAACCATTTTAATCCACCGTTAACTGACTCATACATATTTGCTTCTGTTGGTTTTCCCTCTGATAAACCGTAACCAGCATAGTCGACCATTAAAACACCAAAACGGTATTTTCCTCCAAGATTTGCATACAATTTTTGTCGTGGCCAATAGAAGTCATTATGATCTGCTGTTCCATGACAATATAAAATGACCGTATCTGTTGCAATTTTTGCTAAATCACCAACGTAAATAGCAGAAATGTTTAACGTTTGACCTTCAGAAATAATTGGATAATTGATAAAATGAATCATGGAATCAGCAACGGTATACTCGGATCCCACTTCTAAGGTCGTTCTACCATCGTAATTGTCTAATTTGTATTCAGTTATTGAATTATCATTGTTGAATAGAAAATCATCAAGTCGTTTACGACATGAACTTAACAGCAAAATTGCAATTCCAAAAATATAAAGTGCTTTCATTCTTATAATTTATAAGTAATACCAAAGTAAATTCCCATTGCGCCTCTGTTTCCAAAAGGACTTACATAATCCATAACAATGTCTTTATTCGATTTATAGGGAGCCAATAATTTGACTTCTAGCACATAGTTCCAATTATTTCGTTCGAAGTTATGTCCAAATTGCGGGCTAAAAATCACGTGGTTTGTTTGTGGTTGATTATGTGCTTTTGTATTTTTTAAATCAAACCAATTTGAAAATCCGACATAAAAATTATTGGTCTTAAGTTTTTCTTTTCCTTTTTCGTTATCTTTTGTTTTGTGCCAATAATCGAAATAATAGTTCGCATCAATTTGTGGATAGATTTGCGTATTGTGCTCGAAAACGTCCGAATAGTAATTAATTGAAGGACTAATCGAAATGCCCATTGTAGATTTTGTATTTTTCCACAGCCCTTGTGTAAGACCTGCATCGAATTGAGCTACTCCAAAAATTGCAGCAGTTGTATACCAGTTCGCATATATGGTTGTTCTAGGTTTTAATCCGTATCCATAGCCCAAAGATGAGAAAGGAATAGGAATTGTTGCAACTCCGGGAATGGTAGCCATTGGCCCTCCAAAAGAACCACTTATAGCATGCTGTTTGTGTTCAAGAGGTTTTACATATCGTGAAGGTGCGCATGAGCTCAAAATGACTACTGAAACGAACAATAAAAGGCTGAAATGCTTTCGATGAAATTGATATTCTGTCATGTTTTTCAGAAAAAGTTAATTAGAATTTGAAAGCCTAGATAGTTAGAAAATTGCTAACATTGTAAGCACAATCGAATTCTTGCTTAATCAAATTTACACAATTTAATTGCGAAATCTGTTTATTGGAACAAAAAAGTACATACCGAACTTTATCAGCAATTTCTGAAGGGATCTACAAAGAAAAAGGCTCCAAGTTTATTGCTTTTGCAGTTCCTTGCTATACAGAAAAAGAAGCAAAAGAATATTTAGAAAAATGGCGGAAAGAACATTATCAATCGCGCCATGTTTGTTATGCTTATCGCTTTGGTGTGGATCAAAAAGTGTATCGTGCAAATGATGATGGTGAACCAAATAATTCAGCGGGTGCGCCGATTTTAGGGCAAATTCAATCCTATGATTTATCGAATATCTTAATTGGAGTTGTTCGATATTTTGGCGGTACAAAATTAGGAGTAGGAGGATTGATTCATGCTTACAAAACTGCTGCAAAAGAAGCAATTGAAAATGGGCATATTTGTGAATTAGAAGTATTTGATTGGATTCGCATCCTTTTTGATTATGAAGCGATGCCGAAAGTAATGAATTTGTTGAAGCAGCAGGGTTTGGAAATGAAGGATCAACTTTTTGAGGAGTCATGTTCGCTAACTGTTCACTTGCAGTTGAATAAATCTCAATTTATACAAGAAGAATTAAGTGATATATCAAATGTTGAAATAGAACATCTAGGAATTTATTGATACCTAAACGAACTTATTTATCTTAGTAACATGGAACTATTAAAAAAACTTACAGAAATACGTGGTGTTTCTGGAGATGAAGGTGCAATAAAAGATTTTATCATTAATTACGTAAACACAAATTCATCAACATGGAAAACACAACCAACTATTGTTGAAGGTGATGGCTTCCAAGACTGTGTCATATTAATTTTTGGTAAACCGAGCACCGCAATTTATGCGCATATTGATACAATTGGATTTACTGTTGGTTATGACAAGGAGTTGATAAAAGTTGGAGGACCAAGAGCCATTGATGGAATGCAGCTTGTTGGCAGTGATTCACAAGGTGAGATTGTGACAGAATTAATGGTTATCGAAGAGGAAGATGGTTCACGTCAATTGAAATATGTATTTGATCGCGTGATTGATCGCGGAACTTTACTCAGTTTTAAACCAGATTTTCGTGAAACAGAGGAGTTTGTTCAATCGCCATATATGGATAATCGTTTGGGTGTTTGGTCTGCATTGAAAGTGGCGTCCACCCTCGAAAATGGTGCGATTGTCTTTTCAACATACGAAGAGCACGGAGGGAATTCAGTAGGTTTTTGTGCGAAGTATTTATTAGAAAATTATGGTGTTCGTCAAGCTTTGATTTCTGATATTACATGGGTGACACATGGTGTTGTTCATGCAGGTGGAGTTGCGATTTCAATGCGTGATAGTTGGATTCCACGTAGAACTTATTTGAATCGAATTATTGAATTAGCAAAAGAATCGGGTGTGCAATTTCAATTGGAAGTTGAATCAGCTGGAGGAAGTGATGGAACATCTTTGCAAAAATCTGATTTGGCAATTGATTGGTGTTTTATTGGTGCTCCCGAGGACAATGTTCATACACCGGATGAAAAAGTATTCAAGTACGATATTATGTGCATGGTTGAGTTGTATCGCTATTTGATGAAACATTTGTAATTTGTCATTCAATATAAAAGAAAATGGATAACAATCAAGCTTGTCAGCTGTTTAAATATGATCATGAATTTTTCTTGGTTACGAAGAATTCTCCGGAGTATTTTGCGAACGAATTTGTCGAAAATGCGATTGATACAGATTATGTTTCTTGGCTTAACTTCCATGGAATAAATGAGAAACAACACATTGATCGTTTGTGTGAACATTTGTCAATTGATAAATTAACCGTAGAGGACATTTACCAGGAAAAACGCCGTCCAAAATTGGAAGAATATGCGAATTACATGTTCTTTTCGATTCGTTCAGCTCTTCCGGATGAGAACAACACGTTTATATTGCAACAAGAACAAATCAGCTTTTTACTAGGTAAACACTATTTGATTTCGTTTCAGGAAAAAAGTTCAGATCACTTTACAGATGTGCGCGATCGAATCGAGAAAAAACGTGGTAAAATTAGATTGAAAGGTCCAGATTTCTTGTTGTTTCGTATGTTGGATGCAATCGTTGATAATTATTTCGAAGTATTAGAAGATATTACAGAATCCATTCAGAAATTGGAGTTGAAATTATTGAGAACAGCAACAAGCGAAACCTTACAATTGATTGAATTTCAAAAACGAAAGTTAATTGAGTTACGTAAAATTGTTTTGCCATTAAAGGAGGTTACGTTTCAGTTGGATAAATTGGAGAGTCCATTTATTTCAAAGGACAATGCACACTACTTTGCCGATTTAAAAGAGAATTGTTTAGCTGTTTTAGAGGAGATTGATGCAAACAAGCAAATCTTGGAAGGAATGGCTAATTTGTATTATGCTGTTCAGGGGCAACGTATGAATGAAATTATGAAGGTATTGACGGTTGTCAGTGCTATTTTTATTCCGTTAACCTTTATCGTTGGAGTATATGGTATGAACTTCGAAAATATGCCAGAATTGAAATACAAATATGGTTATTATACGGTTGTTGCGGTGATGTTCGCCATCGCTATTACACTCGTTCTTGTTTTTGTGAAACGAGGTTGGTTGAAAAAGAAATAAAAATTATATGAAACAAAAAAAGCCCCGCACATACGGGGCTTTTTTTGTTTGAATATATCTTCAGCTTATGCTAATACTTTAGGAGCAGCAGCTAAAATTTCAGGGCTTGTTTCAGCCGCGAATTTTTCGAAGTTTTTAACGAATTTAGCAGCAAGGCTGTTTGCAGTTTCGTCGTATGCAGCTTTATCAGCCCAAGTTCCTCTTGGATTTAAAATTTCTGTTGGAACATTTTCACATTGAGTTGGAACAGCTAAATCAAAAATAGGTAAGTTTTCGTATGAAACATTGTCCAATTTTCCAGTCAACGCAGCAGTAATCATTGCACGTGTGTAAGATAATTTCATACGACTACCAACGCCGTAAGAACCACCTGTCCAACCAGTGTTGATCAACCAAACTTTAATATCTGTACCATCTAATTTCTCACCTAATAATTTAGCATATTTAGCTGGGTGAAGAGGTAAGAAAGCTGCTCCGAAACAAGCAGAGAACGTTGTTGTAGGCTCAGTAATACCAACTTCAGTTCCAGCAACTTTTGCAGTATAACCAGACATGAAGTGATACATTGCTTGTTCTTTCGTCAAACGAGAGATCGGAGGAATAACACCGAAAGCATCAGCTGTTAAGAAGAAAATGTTCTTAGGTGCATTTCCAATTGATGGAGTTGCAATGTTATCAATGAATTGAATTGGATACGAAACGCGTGTGTTTTCTGTAATAGTATTATCCGTGTAATCAGGAGTTGATGTTCCTTCTTCAAAGCCTATGTTTTCTAAGATTGCACCGAATCGGATAGCATCGTAAATTTGAGGCTCCTTTTCACGCGATAAATCAATTGTTTTTGCATAACACCCACCTTCAAAATTGAAGACAGTTTTGTCAGCCCAACCGTGTTCATCATCACCAATCAAACGACGATTTTCGTCAGATGACAAAGTAGTTTTTCCTGTTCCCGACAATCCGAAGAAAATAGCTGTATCGTTTTCTTCGTTACCAATGTTCGCTGAACAGTGCATTGAAAGTACATTTCTTTCGTGCGGTAAAACATAATTTAATACAGAGAAAATTCCTTTTTTAATCTCACCAGTATAACCAGTTCCACCAATTAAGATGATTTTCTTTGTGAAGTTCAAAATTGCAAAGTTGTGTTGACGTGTACCATCAATTTCTGGATCTGCTTTGAATCCTGGAGCACATACGATGTGCCATTCAGGTAAAAAGTTTTCTAACTCAGCATCTGTTGGACGCAAGAACATGTTGTAAGCAAACATATTTCCCCAAGAAACTTCGTTCACAATACGAATGTTCATTCTGTGTTCAGGATCCGCACAAGCATAGGCATCACGAACATATACATCACGCCCATTCAAATATGCACTAACGCGATTGTACAATGCATCGAATTGCTCAGGTGAAAATTTGATATTTATATCACCCCACCAAACAGAATTTTCTGTTTTCTCATCACACACCACGAAACGATCTTTTGGAGAACGTCCTGTGAATTCACCAGTTTCAATTGCTAAAGCACCTGTGTCTGTTAATGTTCCATCACCGTTCAAGATAGTATCTTCAACTAATTCTGCTGGACTTAAATTCCAAAATTGTGTTCCTAGGTTATACAACCCTAAAGAAGCTTTTAAATCGGCATTGTTACCGTGTTTGCCAAATACGTTCATACGTTCATTTTTACAGCTAACGCTATGTTTTGAACTGCAAAATTAAAGTAAGAATTTAGACTTAGCAGGTTTTTAAAGTTAAAATTTCCAACAAAAGAAGAAGCTTTGTTAATAACCTAAAACCGCATCATTATTGGGAAAGCGTTAAATTTCAAAGTGTCAAAATGACGTTTAGTTTACTGCTGCTGAGTTTTAGCAAAAGGCGATAATCATGTTTGAAGTTTAAATTTCAATTAAAGACTTAGGCTAGTCCTTTTGAATTTGATTCAAATAAGGATTGGTTATTCAGCCATATCACGAATTGTTTCAATGGCTTTTCGAATGTTTTTTCGCACTTCTACTATAGATGCTTCCATCATATAACATGGAGCGGTAACGATTTTGTTTACTTTATCAATTTCGATTTCATCAATCATTTTCATTGAAGTTGTTGCACCAAGTGATTCCAAACCATGTGAAAATCCTTTGATATCATAAGGAGATGGAGCTGCATCGGTTCCTATAGTCAATTGAGCATGTACTAATGAGTTTTCAAGTGCTTTAGCTACAACGATTGGACTCACACATAATGCGGCAATTGGTTTTCCAACATTCACCATGTTCACAATTAACAATTTTACTTTCGGATCAATTGAACCTTCTGGCCCGTTAAATGCCCAAGATGTGAAATTTTTTGCACTTCCGAATCCACCGGGAATGACAAGAGCATCGATATCAGCTGGTGTGATTTCAGTAATATCTTTTATGTCTCCTCGAGCAATGCGAGCGGCTTCAATCAACATGTTTCTTTTTTCGGGCATTTCTTCTCCCGTTAAATGATTTATAACATGGTGTTGTTCTTGATTAAGACCAATACAAACAGCTTTAGCACCAATTTCTTCAATGGCCAATAACGTTAAAACGGCTTCTTGAATTTCAGCGCCATCATATACGCCACAACCAGATAATAGTACCCCAATTTTCATTTTGTTATTTTTCTATATTAAAATTAATTGTTTGAGCTGAGTTAGTGAAAGAAATTTCAATAGTTTTTTGATTTTTTATCGTTGAGAGGATTTCAGAAAGATCGATTCTCACTATTTTTTTTCCATCTATCGCATTCATGCTTTCGCTGCAAGTTTGAACAAGCATAAATACAAGTTTCTGTTTTGTGTCTTGCTGTGAAGCTGGCATTGTTACAACCTTGTAATTGTATGATTTACATCCTAATGAAGGCATGATTGAAAGGTCTATATAGATTTTTTCATATTGTTTCATTTCAATAATTCGACAATCCGTAGATTCTATTTTTTCCGTGTATTCTATTGGTTTGATTTGAAAATCTGGAATTACAGAAACTTCAGTCGTTATTTCGGGTTTATTTTCGATGTTTTTGGTTGTTTTACATGCTGAGATGGCAGAAAACAGGAATATTATGATTAGAACGTATTGATTATTTTTCATATAGATATTGAATTTGTTGATTCCATCCGCCGAGTGTTAAATATATCTTGCTTCCTGCTTCTTGTTTGAAAGCAAGTTCTTTTAATTCCACTTCAAGTGTTTTTATTACGTTCATTTTACATTTGTCTCCGTTTGCTGCATGAACCAATTGAATTGAGCGAATAGGAGGAAGACTTTTTGAAATTAACGGCGACCCGATTACTTGAAATTGATGTTCTTCACAACCACCACCATAACTAACATCTATGAGCATTTTATTTCCATCAATTCGAACATCAGAAATAGAAATTGGGTCTGAAGCTTGATCAATTCGACCAATTGACGCAGCAATAACCACATTTTCATTTTTTTGTACTGTATCTTTTGAAGGATTTTCAGCTGAGGCAACATGCTTTGTTGATTTGCAGCCGAATGCGACAATTGTTAAACAAACTATCAGGATGGTTTTCATAATTCAGAAATTTCCTTTGTTTCTCAAAGATAATACCAATGATTCGTTTTTGCATTCCAATTCCAATGAAATCTCAGATAAAGTTTGAAAAGCCTCTTTCTTTCCTTAATTTTGCAGCATGAAAACAAAAACGCTCAAGAAAAACAAAGTCAATGTCGTAACCTTAGGTTGTTCGAAAAATATTTTTGATTCGGAAGTCATGATGGCCCAGCTGAAAGCGAATCAATTTGAGGTTGAACATGAATCGATGGAAGATGATGCGGAAATTGTAATCATAAATACATGCGGCTTTATTGACAATGCTAAACAGGAATCAATTGATACAATTTTACGTTACGCAGAGGCTAAATCTGAAGGTTTAGTTGATAAAGTGTATGTGACAGGTTGTCTTTCTGAACGTTACAAAGATGATTTGGAAGCAGAAATTCCAGAGGTAGATGCTTTCTTTGGTACACGCGATTTACCACGTTTGTTAAAAACCTTAAAAGCGGATTACAAGCACGAATTGGTTGGTGAACGTTTGTTAACAACACCAAATCATTATGCGTATTTCAAAATTGCTGAAGGATGTGATCGTCCATGTTCGTTTTGTGCAATTCCATTAATGCGTGGAAAAAACATTTCTACGCCAATTGAGGATTTGGTGCATCAAGCGAAAGGTTTGGCTGCGAAAGGAGTAAAAGAATTGATGTTAATCGCTCAAGATTTGACCTACTACGGAATTGATTTGTACAAAAAAAGAGCGCTTTCAGATTTAATTAATCGTTTAG
Source organism: Bacteroidota bacterium (assembly GCA_039804825.1). Lineage (GTDB taxonomy): Bacteria > Bacteroidota > Bacteroidia > Flavobacteriales_D > Crocinitomicaceae > M0103. Next base: position 777 of record JBDLVK010000114.1, on the reverse strand, counting down.
CTGACATTGAAGGAATCGATTGGATTCGTTTACATTATGCTTATCCATCAGGTTTTCCAATGGATGTTTTAGATGTTATGCGTGAACGTGAGAATGTTTGTAATTACCTTGACATGCCTTTACAGCACGGTTCGACTAAAATATTGCAAGCGATGCGTCGTGGAATTACGCGCGAAAAAACAGAAGAGTTAATTGCAGCAATACGTGAAAAAGTGCCTGGAATTGCATTAAGAACGACGTTAATTGCTGGTTATCCGGGTGAAACAGAAGCAGATTTCCAAGAAATGTATGACTGGGTTGAAAGAAGTCGTTTTGACCGCTTAGGAATTTTCACGTATTCGCATGAAGAAAATACACACGCTTATAGCTTTGAAGATACTGTATCCGCCAAAATAAAAAAAGAACGCGCAGATTTGATTATGGAATTGCAATCAGGAATTTCGTATGATTTGAATCAATTGAAAGTTGGGAATAATTATAAGGTTTTGTTCGATAGAGTGGAAGGTGATTACTTTATTGGAAGAACAGAATTTGATTCTCCAGAAGTGGATAATGAAGTATTGATCAAAAAAGCGGATAGTTTTGTGCGTTTAGGTGATTTTGCCAATGTGAACATTACGCATGCAGATCATTACGATTTATACGGTAAACTGATATAATACCACTAATTCTTCTTGAAAATTTTGTAGCTTAGTTCAGTAATTTCATCGGTATGAGAAAACTGAAGTATCTAACAATTTATTTATTACCCCTTACTGTTGTAATTTCCTTTACAGG
>JBDLVK010000113.1:0-7352 GCA_039804825.1 Bacteroidota bacterium | reverse complement strand
CCATTTTCGCACACATTAGAATGATTGATACAGAATTATACGAAGCAAAAACACTTTACCCGTTCCAAGAGAAAACCGTTCATTCAATTGTTGACGAACTTGAAAAAAATGGAAAAAACTTTAATTTGCTTTTCCAACTTCCTACAGGTGGAGGTAAAACAGTAATCTTTTCTGAGATTGCAAAGCGTTTTATCGAAAAGATGAATGAAAAAGTGTTGATTTTAACGCATCGAATTGAGCTGTCTGTACAAACATCCAAACAACTTGCTGCAATTGGTGTTCGCAATAAAATCATCAATAGCGATGTGAAGAAGATTCCAGACCAAGGAGAATACAATTGTTTTATTGCCATGGTTGAGACCTTGAACAATCGCTTGAATGAAGACGGTAATTTCATTGAAGGCGTGGGCTTGGTGATTGTTGATGAGGCGCATTACAATAGTTTTAGAAAGATTTTTCAATTCTATGAAGGTGGAAATATTCTAGGTGTTACGGCCACTCCTTTGAGTTCAAATAAAGCATTACCATTAAACGATAATTACAATAAATTAATTGTTGGAGAATCAATCTCTAGTTTAATAGAAAGTGGTTATTTAGCTGATGCAGAAACATATACATATGATGTTAATTTACATGGTTTAAAGATTGGGTCGAATGGAGATTTCACTGTGAGTAGTTCTGATCAGGTTTATGGAAATTTCTTCATGCAAGAAAAATTGTTATTTGCATATGAGGAAGTGGCTGTTGGAGATAAAACTTTGATTTTCAATTCGGGTATTGATACTTCGTTAAGAGTGGAAGAAACTTTCAAAAAGCGTGGGTATAAAATTCGCCATTTGGACTCTACATTCAGCGACAAAGACCGAAAGGATGTATTGAGCTGGTTTAAATCTACTCCTGATGCGATTTTGACATCAGTTGGAATTTTGACAACTGGTTTTGATGAGCCGACCGTTCAAACGATAATTTTAAATAGAGCAACTCGTTCCTTGACGTTATATCATCAAATGATTGGACGTGGTTCTCGAAAATTGCCTAACAAGGATAAATTCAAATTAATTGATCTCGGAAATAATGTTAGACGTTTTGGGTTTTGGCAAGACTATTTGAATTGGCAAGATGCTTTTCGTTTTCCAGATCGCTTCTTGGAGTCCCGTTTAACAGAAAATGATGACCTAGAATTTGAGGTTGAATTTGAATTTCCTCGTGCATTGTCTGAAGTCATTGATACAAGTCGTTTGGAGCAATTTAATATCAAGGATGTTTATTACGAATGCCTGGATCAAGGCCGAAAAGGGAAGGATGCAGTTGATTTATCAATGGATAACCATTTTCACGTGATTTCAACCGCTGCAACAGATTTCTTTCATGGATTAGAATTGATGGCAGCACTTCAAGAGCATGTCGAGCATCGTTTAAAACACTACACTAAGTGTATTTCGAAAAGTACACCAAATTACCTGAAATACTTAATTGAAACCTATAATCGTCAATTGCGTCAACGCTTACGTGATGTGTTGGAGGATGAGTAGGTCAAAAGAATGAAAAGTTCAAAAGATTCAAAGGGATCAAGAGGTTCAAAGGTTCGAATGTTCAAGAGTTCAAAGGTTCAAGGATTATCTCACATCGTTCCTCTTTCATAGTTCATCTCTTCGATATAACAAGGTTCAATTTGCCAATATTATAATAACTTGGCTTAATAATTCAGAATTATTTCAGTAGTATCGAAAGCAATTGTTTGAGTTTCCTGGGAACCAGAAAAAGCAGTATTCAACTTAAAGTACAAATACGAGTAATAGTCGTTTCCATTGTTTATACAATAAATAGAGGTGTCGACAATTCCATATAAATATTGTTCTGATATCGAGCAACATTCTGAGCACCCTTCTTTTCCGAGTTGTTTAATAAATTTAAATTGATCGGAAACAGACGGATTGATTGTATTTCGAAAGGTGAGTTTTACCCAAGCTTTGGCATAGGTTCCATAATTTCGAACATTATCGTTTTCAATCGTTAAATCCTTGAAATAAACCGTTTCTTCTATGTCAAAATAATTGTTCTTAGTTATGCGCAGAATATACTTTTCCATTTTATCCCTTGGAAAAGTAAACGAATATGTTCCATCGTTACCAATTGTGGCCGTTTGAATTAAATCTTCCTGTGTTGTTCCAACAGCAACTTGGTAAAGTTTAATTTTTGCACCACTCAAATTTTGATTGAAAGTGATGTCAGTTATGGTTCCTTTTAAAGTGAAGTTGGCCTTCCCTTTTTTACATGAAAAAAGAAGTGCTAACAATAAAAATGGGATAATTTTTTTCATATTCCCAAACTTACAAAAAATGTAAATGCCTCACTACTTTCACATTAAATTGTTAATAACATTGAAAAAAAAATAGTTGTGAATTAATGTTAAAATTTTATCTTGGCTTCGTTAACTTAAAAACTATTATGAATTATGGGTCAATTATTAGCACTTTTAGGAGCCTACCTTGTTGTGGTATTGGCGATTGCAATCTTGATGATTGCAAGTATGTGGAAACTATTCTCTAAAGCTGGGAAACCAGGATGGGCATGTTTAGTTCCAATTTACAATTATGTTGTTTGGTTGGAAATCATTAAGAAACCAATTTGGTGGATTATTTTGTTGTTGATTCCAATTGTCAACTTTATTATCGTCATCATTATGTTTGTTGAAATTGCAAAAGCTTTCGGTAAATCTGCTGGTTTCGGTATTGGTATGATTCTTTTACCATACGTGTTTTTCCCAATGTTAGCATTCGGAGATTCAACATATGTTTATGGTGATAAAGCTCAACCAACATCTGATTTATTAGATAATTAATCGAATTTTTTCACAAAGGCCTCTCAACTTTGAGAGGCCTTTTTTTTACAATTAAAAACCTTTACAAATGGATACTTTAGATAATAATGTTACATCTGCGGAATTAAGTCTTAATTCTAAAATCAATAATTTTTTACTGGAAACTGCTAAGTGGGCTAAATTCTTAGCCATTGTTGGTTTCGTTTTTATTGGCTTAATGGTATTAGGTGCTCTATTTATGATTGGAGCAGGTGCTTCAGTTTCTAGAATTCCGGGAATTGCTGGCGGGCCTGTTTTGATAGGTATAACTTATTTACTTATGGCGTTATTGTATTATTTTCCTACTCAATACTTGTACAATTTTGCTGTTAAAATGAAACTTGCTATTCAAAACTCACAACAAAATAATCTTGAAGATGGATTTGAGAACTTAAAGTCCTTATTTAAATTTACAGGAATCCTTATGATAGTAGTCTTATCAATTTACGGATTGTTGTTTTTAATTGGGCTTTTAGGTTTAGCTGCAATGTAAAAAAGTACAAAGAGCTTAAGCCCTGGTAGTGATGTCAGGGCTTTTTTTATGCAATAAACTTTCGCATTTCAAAGTTGTTTCAGTTTCCTTTATTAACTTTGAGAAAATCATTTTTTAAAATATGTCAGACGATAAAAAAATCATCTTTTCCATGGTTGGTGTTTCGAAAAACACACCACAAGGGAAACAAATCATTAAAAATATTTACTTATCGTTCTTCTATGGAGCGAAAATCGGAATCATTGGTTTGAATGGCTCAGGAAAATCTACTGTGATGAAGATTATTGCTGGATTGGATAATGCGTATCAAGGGGATGTTGTTTTTTCTCCGGGATATACTGTTGGATATTTGCCACAGGAACCAGAATTGGATTTGAACAAAACAGTAAAAGAAATTGTACTTGAAGGTGCTCAAGAAACAGTTGATGTTTTAAAGGAATACGAAGAAATCAATAATTCATTTATGGATGAAGAAATTCTGAATGATCCTGATAAAATGGATAAATTGATTGCTCGCCAAAGTGTTGTTTCCGATAAAATTGACGCACTAGATGCATGGGAATTGGATACAAAATTAGAACGTGCAATGGATGCATTGCGCTGTCCACCAGATGATCAGTTGATTTCTACACTTTCAGGAGGAGAAAAACGTCGCGTTGCATTGTGTCGTTTATTGTTACAAAATCCGGATATTTTATTGCTGGATGAGCCAACCAACCACTTGGATGCTGAATCGATTGAGTGGTTAGAGCAACATTTGCAACAATACAAAGGAACAGTTATCGCTGTGACTCACGACCGTTATTTCTTGGATAACGTTGCCGGATGGATTCTTGAGTTGGATCGTGGAGAAGGAATTCCTTGGAAAGGAAACTACACTTCATGGTTGGAGCAAAAAGGAAATCGTTTGAAAGAAGAAGAGAAATCTGAATCGAAACGTCAAAAAATGTTAGCGCGTGAGTTAGAGTGGGTGCGCATGAATCCGAAAGGTCGTCACGCTAAAAATAAAGCGCGTATTGCAAACTACGATAAAATGCTTTCTGAAGATTTGAAAGACAAAGAAGCATTGTTGGAAATGCCAATTCCGAACGGTCCTCGTTTAGGGAACAATGTTATCGATGCGAATGCTGTAGCGAAATCATTTGGCGATAAATTGTTGTATGATAATTTGAATTTCAAATTGCCACCAGCTGGAATTGTTGGGATTATCGGGCCAAATGGTGCTGGTAAAACAACAATTTTCAAAATGATTATGAACGAGTTACAGCCTGATGGTGGTGAATTTGCAGTAGGAGAGACAGTGAAAATAGGTTATGTTGATCAAACCCACAAAGACATTCATCCAGATAAAACAGTTTTTGAAGTAGTTTCAAATGGTTTGGAATATGTGGAAGTTGGGAATCAAAAAATCAATTCACGCGCATATCTTTCGAAATTCAATTTCAACGGTTCTGATCAAAATAAGAAGGTTGGAATTTTGTCAGGTGGTGAACGAAATCGTTTGCATTTAGCAATGACTTTGAAAACAGAAGCGAATGTCTTGTTACTGGATGAGCCGACGAATGATATTGATGTAAATACCTTACGTGCTTTGGAAGAAGGGATTCAGAATTTTGCAGGTTGTGCAGTGGTAATTTCCCATGACCGTTGGTTCTTGGATCGAATTTGCACCCATATTTTGGCGTTTGAAGGAGATTCGGAAGTGTATTGGTTTGAAGGATCTTACACAGAATACGAAGAAAATCGTAAAAAACGTTTGGGTGACAATGGTCCAAAACGAATCAAGTATAGAAAACTGGTGAAATAAGGGATGTTACCTTCGAGAGCCTTAGTCAACGCTTTTAAAAGAGAATGTAATTTGTTTTAGATTGCGGATTCTTTCGAAGACGACGAAAAATTAAATACTATGGATCCATTACACGGTGTGAAATTAGAACAGATTGTAATTGATTTAGAACAAGAATTTGGTTGGGAAAATCTCGGAAAATTAATACCAATTAATTGTTTTAAAAGCAATCCAAGCGTAAAATCGAGTTTAACATTTTTGCGTAAAACGCCGTGGGCACGTGCGAAAGTGGAAGAATTGTGGATTAATCGAATTTACAATATTCGTAACAGTTAAGTCAATAATTTGAAAAGAAAATAAATGAGTATTAGAAATTTAGAACCGAAAGCATTGTGGAATCACTTTGCAGATTTAAATGCTGTTCCACGTCCATCTAAAAAAGAAGAGCGTGTAATTCAGTTTATGGTAGATTTTGGAAATTCGTTGGGTTTGGAAACGAAAAAAGATGCCATTCAGAATGTAATCATCAAAAAACCAGCGACTCCAGGAATGGAGAATCGTACAACTTTGATTTTACAATCGCACATTGACATGGTGCATCAGAAAAATTCGGATACGGTCTTTGATTTTGATCAACAAGGAATTGAAATGATTGTTGATGGTGATTGGGTAAAAGCCAATGGAACAACCTTAGGAGCTGACAACGGAATTGGTGTTGCTGCAATTATGGCAATCCTTGCATCAACTGATATTGCACATCCTGCAATCGAAGCAATGTTTACAATCGATGAAGAAACTGGAATGACAGGAGCAAAAGAATTGGATGGTTCAAATTTTTCAGGAAAGATTTTGTTGAATTTGGATACAGAAGATGATGATGAATTGTCAATTGGTTGTGCTGGAGGTATTGATACGAATACTTCATATAAGTATAGTCAAGTTTCTTTAAATGAAGGGTTTGTAAAATACTCATTAACGCTTCGAGGGTTGTTGGGTGGACATTCAGGAATGGATATTGACAAAGGACGAGGAAATGCAAATAAAATGATGACGCGTTTGTTGTATCATTTGCATTCATTGACAGAGATCCAATTAATTTCGTTTGATGGCGGAAGCTTACGGAATGCGATTCCTCGTGAAGCGACAGTTGTTGTGGCTGTTTCTAAAGATGAAGATGCGAAGTTCAGGGGAGAGGTTGAGCATTTCGTTTCGATCTTGAAAGCTGAATATTCGACAATCGAACCACATTTCACACTTTCAGTTGATACTGTTTCGAATGATGAAATGGCTGTGAGTTCAAATGATATTAATAAAATGTTGAACACGCTTTATGCAGTTCATAATGGAGTTTTTAGAATGAGTCCTGATATCGCTGATTTGGTTGAAGCTTCATCAAGTTTAGCGCGTGTAATTATAAAAAATGGTGAATTTATTACGCAATCGTTACAACGTAGTAGTGTTGAGTCGTCAAAAGGAGATGTGGCAAACACCATTCGTGCAGCATTTGAAAATATGGGATGCGCTGTTGTTCAATCGGGAGATTATCCAGGTTGGCAACCAAATCCAAATTCACCAATTTTAAATTTGATGACAGATTTATACCGTGAAATGTATAATGAAGAGCCACAAGTGAAAGCGTGTCACGCAGGATTAGAGTGTGGGATTCTAGGAAAACATTTACCAGGAGTAGATATGATTTCGTTTGGGCCGAATATTCGTGCGGCGCATTCACCGGATGAAAAAGTGCAAATTTCTTCCGTTCAAAAGTTCTGGGGCTATTTGTTAGAGACGATTAAACGAACTCCAATTGCAAATTAATTGGTTTTGAATCCTCAAGAGCAACATCAAGAGTTAATAAAACTTGCAAATATGCGAATGCCCTTTGGTAAATACAAGGGGCATTTGCTTATACAATTACCTGAACATTATTTGGTTTGGTACCGCCAAAAAGGTTTTCCGCCTGGAAAATTAGGCGAACAATTACAGCTCATTCTCGAATTGAAAGTGAATGGCTTGGAAGGGTTGATTTATCCGCTTATTAAAAAATAATTCATAGTTCTAACTTTTAAAATTCCTTCTATTTAATTGAAATTAAATTGATTAGATACTTTTTGTTTGAGTTTAAAATAAGGAATTAGTATACATATCTTAATTTTTTTTTAATTTTTTGTAACATTCTGAAACAGGGTGCCGTAAATGGGTTTGTATTGAAT
>JBDLVK010000112.1:0-3273 GCA_039804825.1 Bacteroidota bacterium | reverse complement strand
GCGTTTAATAGATAACAATTACCGACAAACGATTTGAAAAGTTGGCACACAATTTGAAAATCGAAATAGTAGTAAAAGTTAGTTTTCATAAGTAGTAGTAGTTTAGGTTTAGGTTTTAAAGGAGGATTTTGCAAGAGTCCTCCTTTTCTTTTTCCATTCATTCCAATTTCACTTCCTGAATCGAACCCTTTAATGTCTTCTAAAATAGCGAGGAAATATAGATTTTTTGATGTATTTTTGCTCTCCTTATCGAAAAACAAGGACCACCAATTAGTCAAATTTATTTATGAAGAACATACGTAATTTCTGTATTATCGCCCACATTGACCACGGAAAAAGTACCTTGGCCGATCGCTTATTGCAAACGACTGGAACCATTTCTGATCGTGAAATGCAAGCGCAAGCCTTGGATGATATGGATTTGGAACGTGAACGTGGAATTACGATTAAAAGTCATGCGATTCAAATGAATTACAAATTTGAAGGACAAGATTATGTGCTAAATTTGATTGATACTCCGGGACACGTTGATTTCTCATACGAAGTTTCACGCTCAATTGCGGCATGTGAAGGTGCTTTATTGATTGTCGATGCTTCACAAGGAATTGAAGCACAAACTATTTCAAACTTATATTTAGCGTTGGAACACGATTTAGAAATCATTCCAATTTTAAATAAAATGGACTTACCTGGTGCTATGCCAGAGGAAGTTTCAGATCAAATTATTGAGTTGATTGGTTGTGACATGGAGGATATTATTCCTGCATCTGGTAAAACTGGTTTGGGAGTTGACAAAATTTTAGAAGCAGTCATCAATCGTATTCCGGCTCCAAAAGGTGAAGAAAACGCTCCTTTGCAAGCAATGATTTTTGACTCTGTTTTCAATCCGTTCAGAGGAATTATTGCATACTACCGAGTGAAAAATGGAATTATTCGCAAAGGTGATAAAGTACGTTTCTTCAATACGGGTAAAGATTACAATGCCGATGAAGTTGGTATTTTGAAAATGGATTTAAGCCCGAAAAATGAAGTAAGAGCAGGAGATGTTGGTTACATTATTTCAGGAATTAAAACAGCGAAGGAAGTAAAAGTTGGAGATACAATCACACTAGCCGCTGATCCATGTGATAGCGCAATCAAGGGGTTTGAGGATGTGAAACCAATGGTATTTGCTGGTATTTACCCTGTTGAAACTGATGATTATGAAGAGTTGCGTTATTCCATGGAAAAATTGCAATTGAACGATTCATCCTTGGTATTTGAACCAGAATCTTCAGCTGCACTTGGTTTTGGTTTCCGTTGTGGATTCTTAGGAATGTTGCACATGGAAATTATCCAGGAACGTTTGGAACGTGAATTCAATATGACAGTAATTACGACGGTTCCCAACGTGTCTTATTATTGTTACATGACAAAAGATAGAGAAAAAGCGTTGACGGTGAACAATCCTTCTGAGCTTCCTGATCCATCTGGAGTTGATCGTATTGAAGAGCCATACATTAAAGCTCAAATCATCACAAAATCTGAATACATCGGGCAAATTATGACTTTGTGTATTGAGAAGCGTGGTGAGTTACGCAATCAAGTTTATTTGACGCAAGATCGTGTTGAGTTAACATTTGAAATGCCATTAGCTGAAATTGTATTTGATTTTTATGATCGGTTAAAATCAGTTTCTCGTGGTTATGCATCGTTTGATTACCATCCTATTGGCTACAAACAATCGGATTTGATTAAAATGGACTTGTTGTTGAATGGCGAACAATTGGATGCCCTTTCAGCCTTGGTTCACAGAAGTAATGCCTATGATTTGGGTAAAAAGATTTGTGTAAAACTGAAAGAACTGATTCCGCGTCAACAATTCGAAATTCCAATTCAAGCTGCCATTGGTGCGAAAGTAATTGCACGTGAAACAATCAAAGCTTTGCGAAAAGACGTTACTGCAAAATGTTACGGTGGTGATATTTCACGTAAACGTAAATTGTTGGAAAAACAAAAAGAAGGCAAGAAACGAATGCGCCAAGTTGGTCGTGTAGAAGTTCCGCAAGAAGCATTTATGGCTGTCTTGAAGTTGAATGATTAAAGACAATAGAACTTATAATTAATGGTACGGATAGGTCGCGACCTGTCCAACCATTTTTATATTAATTGTTACTAGTTCAGCTTTTTGTATTTCTATGAAAAGGTGAAATGTGAAAATGAAGCTCTTACTTTCTCTATTCTTATTAATTCATGTTGTTGGATTCAGCCAAATTTTGGTGAACGGTCAAATTATTAACGACACAACCTCGATAAAATTATTGTTTCGTGGAAGGGCAAATACAATCAGTTCAGCAGATTCATGTTATCAACTAAAAATTGCCAGCCATCGAAACGATTCACTATTTACAACAAAAGAAAACCCATCTACAATTTTCATTTACCCAAATTTAACGGATAGTTCACTGCTTCTTGTTGAGCACTTTTATCTAAATGGCAAGGATACTTCAATCTACTCACGAGATACATTTGTGTTTTACATTCGCCAAATGCCTCGACGCGAACTATTTATTGGAGATGCTCGGAACGGGCAAACTTTGGATTTGGATAACCTCAAAATCCGTTATGGATATACTACAGAAATAGCCAACATCTTTAAAGAAAAAATTTACATAGCGAAATATTCGCTGTTCATTCCGAGTATTGACAGAACATTTTTAGGTTCGGGGGATGGCTTTTCCGAACAAATTGTTGGACTATTAAATTTTTTAGACTCTGATACAAAAATTGAGCTTACGATTTTATCAAGTGGATCATTTTGTAACAAAACAAGTACCGCCGTCTTTTACACCCCTTAAAACAAAAAATCCCGCACTTACTAGCGCGGGATTTTCAATTATTTTAATGATTATTCATCATCGTCATCTTCTTCTTCGTCAGCATCTGGTTGATCATAATCGTCGTCATCATCGTCATCTGAATCCATTTCGTCGTCTTTTACATCAACTTTTTCGAAGTCATCTTCCTCGAAGTCATCATCTTCGTCATCAACAACTGCAGCTTTAGGCACAATTTTGTTGATTTTTACTAAGTAAATAACTTCATCTGTTTCCCACATCAACGCATCTAAAGTTTCTCCTGTTGGTGTTTTGATAGTTGTAAGGTGATTGATGTATCCGTCAGGAAAATCCTTCAAGATTTGTTTCTTTTGATCGATAGTTAATTTATCGTAACTAATTATGGCTCTTCTCTTAGACATGATTACCCTTTAAATTTCTAATTTATATATTCTTT
>JBDLVK010000111.1:0-33788 GCA_039804825.1 Bacteroidota bacterium | reverse complement strand
AACCATCGTCGTCTAAATTGTCAACTTTTTTTATTGCAGTTTCAATACTTGCGAAGGATACGTGTTTCATCTTTACTAATTTTTGGTAAAGTTACTGAATATTTGGAAATGCGAAGTTTTCCCAAAAGCATTGCATCGATTCTTTAAAATCTCTTACATTTGACTAAACTTAAATTACATGGCATTTTTTACACCCGATTTTTTGCAGTTTTTCATTGAATTAGCACCTAATAATCACAAAGATTGGTTTGATTTGAATCGCAAACGTTATGAAAATTCAGTAAAAGAACCATTTAAGAATTTTGTGCAGCACTTGATAGCCGAAATTGCAAAAACAGATTCAAATTTCAAGGATTTAGAGGCAAAGGATTGTATTTTTCGAATCAACAGAGATATTCGTTTTTCAAAGGACAAAACGCCGTACAAATTGAATGTTTCAGCAGTTGTGGCTCCTGAGGGAAAGAAAAGCAAAGCGGTAAATGGCATTTATTTTGAATTTGGCCCAGAACATATGCGTGTTTATGGTGGAATATATGAAATCGATAAAGATGATTTGTTAACGGTCCGTGAAGGGATAGCAAATGATTTAAAAGGATTTCAGGAGGCTTATTCAAATCCGAAATTCAAAAACGTTTTTGGAACGATATTAGGAGAAAAAAACAAAGTGATACCAAAGGAGCTAAAAGAAGCAGCTGAGAAAGAGCCCTTGATTTTTAATAAACAATGGTATTTTTATGCAGAATTTGATGCCGAAACAGTATTGGATCCGAAGTTAGATAAGCTATTATTAGATTGTTTTGATGCCGGGAAACCGGTAGAAAACTACTTCCGTAAATTAATAAAACGAAATTAATAACCTACTAAAAAGTGACTTTTTAGTTAAATAACTACATATGTTTAAACACATTTTACTTATTGGAGCGCTTGTTTTAACAAGTGGAACATTTGCTCAAAAGAAAGAATTAACATTAAAAGATGCTGTATCGAATCAATATCGATTGTTTGGTCCTGATCGTTTGTACGGTTTTCAATGGATTCCAAACACTGAAAGTTATTCGTTTTTCAGTAAAAATTATCAAACAATTTTCACTTCTTCGGCTATAACAAAAGAAGATCGTGAAATACTCACAATTCAAGCATTTAATACAGCTTGTAAAAGTGAAATGACGAGTTTCTTCGGAATGGAATGGAAAAATGAAAACGAATTTTATTTAAACGACGGTACACATTATTATGTATACAATGTCGCAACAAAAACAGGTAAATTACTGCATTCCATTGATGATGAGGTAGGGGCAACCTTGTTTTCAAACGCAACAGAAAATGTGGCTTACACGAAAGAGAACAATGTTTTCATTCATACCTTGGATGGTTTGAAATTAACAGTTACTTTAAACATTGACAAGAATATCGTTTCAGGTCAAGCAATTGCTCGCAGTGAATTTGGAATTTCTGGTGGATTGTTTTGGTCTCCAAATGGTCAGCACTTAGCTTTTTACCAAAAAGACGAAACGGATGTACATGAATATCCGTTGGTTGATATTACTCAAACTCCTGGTGAATTGATGCCGATTAAATACCCAATGACAGGACAATTATCAGAGAAGCCAAAAGTTGGAATTTATCATTTGGCAACTAAACAGACGGTTTTCATTTCACCGAAAGGGTCTGTAGATGATTATCTAACGAACATTACTTTTACACCAGACAACAATTATGTAATCATCGCAGAAGTAAACCGCGATCAAAATCACATGTGGTTAAATGTGTATGATGTTAAAACTGGATCTTTCGTTAAAACATTGTTGGAAGAAAAAAATGAAAAATGGGTGGAGCCTGAGCATGCTGCATTTTTTCCAAGTGAAAAGTCAAACAACTTTATTTGGATTTCTGAGATTGATGGATTTAATAACTTGTATTACTATGATTTCAATGGGAAATTGATTAAAAAGTTGACTTCAAATTTGTTTGTTACTAAGGATATACTAGCGGCAAAAAACAGTGGAAAGTTAGTTTATTTTACAGCGACAGGTCCTAATGGAATGAACACTATGGTGTATTCAGTTGATTTAGCTGGGAAACAAACATTAGTTACGAAAACAGAAGGAACACATGAATTTTCATTGAACTCAAGTGGTAAATATTATTATGATGCCTTTTCAAGTCATTCAGTTCCACATAAAGCTGAAATTTTCTTAGCAAGTGGAAAATCAATAAAATTCTTAATTGAAAGCAAGGAGAAGTTGGCGGATTATACAATTGGAACGGCTGAAATAAAAACGTTGACAGGTAAAGATGGATCAACCTTATATTCCCGTTTAATTAAACCAAGCAATTTTGATCCTTCGAAAAAATACCCTGTTTTAGTTTATGTTTATGGTGGCCCACATGCGCAATTGGTTACAAATTCGTGGTTGGATGGTGCGAATCTTTGGATGTATTGGATGGCTGAACAAGGTTATTTGGTTTACACGTTGGATGGCCGCGGATCAGGTGAAAGAGGTTTTGCATTTGAATCACAAATTCATCGTCAATTGGGTACAGTTGAAATGGAAGATCAATTAACGGGAGTTGATTATTTGAAATCATTGCCTTATGTTGATGCAAATCGATTGGCAGTACATGGATGGTCGTTTGGAGGTTTCATGACAACTTCGTTGATGTTGAGAAATCCAGACGTATTTAAAGTTGGTGTTGCTGGCGGACCTGTGACAGATTGGAAATATTATGAAATCATGTACGGTGAGCGATACATGGATCGTCCAGAACAAAACCCTAAAGGTTATGAGCAAGCAAGTTTGTTAACCCACGCAGGAAATTTGAAAGGAGATTTGTTGTTGATTCATGGTACCGTGGATGACGTTGTTGTTATGCAACACAATTTCGCTTTAGTAAAGAAATTTGTAGAACTAGGAATTCAAATGGATTTCTTCCCTTATCCAATGCATAAGCATAATGTGACAGGTAAAGATCGCGTTCACTTAATGGAAAAAGTATTGACCTATGTGATTGAAAACAATCAATAAGAAAAACTAAATATTGTGAAGGAGCAAATTTAAATTGCTCCTTTTTTTTGGTTAGAACATAATAAATGACTAAATTTGTCAAGAATAAAAAAGTCATGAAAATTTTACTTAAAACGCAACGCAAATCACTCAGTTTAAAGTCTCGTGAGTTGGCTCAATTAATAGGAGTTGATCAAGCTTTGATTTCTAAATTTGAAAGTGGTGAAAGAATTCCAACAGAAGCTCAAGTAAAAAGTTTGGAAGAGGTTTTAAAAATTCAAGACAAGCGCTTGACGGTTTTGTGGCTGAAAGAAAAAATTCTTCAGGAACTTAATTATCATCCAAACGCATCTGATGCTATTCAATTAGTTCAAGAAGAAATTGCATCCTATTCAAATCAAACTAAACTTGAATTGGCGGATGATATCAACCATTTGCTAATCGAAATTGATGCGTTAAAATCAAAATTGGACAAAATTCGTCAACTTGATAGCTTTAGAATAACGGAAGCGCTGGAGTTAGAATATACCTTCGAAAGTAATCGTATTGAAGGAAACACTTTGACCTTGCAAGAAACAGATTTAGTAATCAATGAAGGTTTGACAATTTCAGGAAAAAGTATGCGTGAGCATCTCGAAGCGGTTAATCACAACGAGGCCATTGAGTACATTAAAGATTTGATGAAACGCAATATTTCTATGAATGAAAGAGAATTGTTGGTAGTTCACAATTTAATTCTTCGCGGAATCATGCCAGAACATGCTGGAAAGTATAGAAATGTCCAAGTGATGATTAAAGGAAGTTCTCACATGCCTCCACAACCGTTTCTCGTTCCAAAGCAAATGGAGGATTTATTCGTTTGGTATGCACAAGCAAAAAACCAATTGCATCCAGTTGTGTTGGCTGCTGAAATGCATGAACGTTTAGTAACAATTCATCCGTTCATTGATGGAAATGGAAGAACTTCTCGCCTATTGATGAATTTAATTTTACTTAGTTCAGGTTTTGTAATCGCTAATATTAAAGGTGATTATGAGAGTAGAAAGGCGTATTATACCGCTTTAGAAAGTGTTCAAGTCAATAAAAGCAAAGATGAATTCATTCGACTAGTTGCTAAAGTTGAAAAAGAATGCTTGGAAAGATATTTGTCAATCTTATCCAATTAAATGGTTCAGTGTTTTGCTGAGCCATTTATTTTTATTCTTCATATAAAGGAAATTCAAAATTAAAAACAACGCCTTCCGGAATATTGTTATTGAAACTCACAGACCCATCCAATTGTTCCGTTAATGTTTCAATTAATTCTAAGCCAAATCCAGGTTTCATTTCAGCATTAAATCCCTTGCCATCATCATTGAATGATAAATGAACATGGGCTGCCGTTTTGGTGGATTTGATGGTGATTTTTCCTTTCGATTCAATTCCATGTTTTAGTGAATTAGAAACCAATTCATTCAAAATTAAACCGAATGGAACAATGTTGTTTTGAGGGACAATTCCATCATGAACATCTATTTCCAATTCAATTTCTTGCTTGTTTTGATAAAGCGCAATCAAATCACGAATCAGTAATTTTAGGTATTTGGCTGTAACCGAATAATTCATTTTGTCCAAGGTGTAAAGACGTTCATGAATCAAGGCCATTGCGTGAATCCTTTTTTGAGATAATTCAAATGCTTCAAGTGCACTTGGATCGTTAATTTCAAAGGATTGAAGCCTTAAAATGCTATTCACAACTTGAAGATTATTTTTTACTCGGTGATGAATTTCTTTAAGCATGATCGTTTTTTCAGCATGTTGCTCTTCAATCAGTTTGTTTTTAGCAACGAGTAATTTGTTTTGCTCCTTTAATGCAATTTCAGAACTTCTTGAAGTTAACAGATATAATTGGATGAGGTAAAGAATTAAAAAAGTGGTAAGTGAAACTTCAACAATAAATGTAACTAAATGTATATTTGGGTCAAAGTGTGCCAATTCCATCGCGTGATACATTTCATAATGACGGTAGAAAACGTAAGCAGCAGAACCCAAAATTCCAAAGCCTATTCCCCAATATATTCCTAAATTAAATACTACAAAAAGCAATAAAATACTCAGCCAATAAGGATAGCCAATGTGAAGGATTTTTTCATTTACAAATAGGTTAGAAATGACGAGGATTAAAATCACAACTGATAAAATGATAGCTGCGATTTTAATATTTTTAGAATATTTCAAAAAAAACAGAAATACTATTCCCATTATCCAGCTACCAGAAACAGTATAAACCGAATAATTGGCACCAACAAGAAATAGGACAATTGAAAATAAAATAAATAGACTTAACGTGAAAAACGGAAAATCAAAAACCAGATTTATTTTGGCTTTCTGATAGAAATCGTCTGTCTCATCAAGAAGATCTCCAATGAACCATTTTTTAATATTTTGATAACGTTTGATCATGTAGTCTTGCGGTCAAGATGCAAGTTAAAAACATTTTTTTGACTTGTGCGCTTTATCTAGCTGTTTTAAATTATTTCTCTCAATTAATAATCTTTATAAATAGGCTTTTGATTCCTTTTGTTTCCCTAGAATTGCTGTATGAACAACATGTTGTACTTTCATGTTTTTAGTATATTTGCACTGCATTTAGGACATACCAAGAATGGAAGAAACAGTCTCAAAAACAACCAAAAAAGCGAATAAAGTGTCAAAAGATAACTTTTTAGAAGCATTCAAATTGATGTGCACAGCCAAAACTTTGGCAGAAAAATACGAAGCAAACAAAGAAATTACTGCTAAATATGTGCATGCCACTTCTCGCGGCCATGAGGCGATCCAGATTGCTGTTGGAATGCAATTGAAACCACAAGATTGGGTTTCTCCATATTACCGAGATGATAGTATTCTATTGAGCATCGGTATGACTCCTTATGAATTGATGCTTCAAGTTTTTGCAAAAAAAGACGATCCCTTTTCAGGTGGAAGAACTTATTACAGTCATCCATCACTGAATCGTGATAATATGCCTAAAATTCCGCATCAAAGTTCAGCAACTGGGATGCAAGCGATTCCGACAACGGGGATTGCTATGGGAATTCAGTACAAAGAAAAAACAGGTATTGCTGCAGATTATAATGGCGAAAATCCTGTGGTAGTTTGTTCGCTTGGAGATGCTTCTTGTACAGAAGGTGAAGTTTCTGAAGCTCTACAAATGGCTGCGCTAAAACAATTTCCGATTGTCTATTTGGTGCAAGATAACGGTTGGGATATCTCTGCAAATGCTGCAGAAACACGTGCCCAAGATATGAGTTTTTATGCGCAAGGATTTAACGGAATCGAAGTGCGTACAATTGATGGAAGTGATTTTAAAACTTCTTTTGACACAGTTCAAGAGGTTTTTGATATCGTGCGCAAAGAACGTCGTCCTTTTATCATTCACGCAAAAGTTCCGTTACTTGGACATCACACATCTGGTGTACGCAAAGAATGGTACCGTGACGACCTAGAAGAAGCGGCTTCACGTGATCCTTATCCAAAACTAAAAGATTTATTGCGTCAAAATGGAATTGACGAAGCTGATATCATTAATATTGAGGCAGACACACGTAAATTAGTTGACGCTGATTATGACCGCGCATTGAATGCTGAAGATCCAGATCCAAGTTCTGTTACTGATTTTATCTTTGCTCCAACACCTGTTGTCGAAGAAAAAGGCGAACGTGAACCGAAAGGGAAAAAGAAAACAGTAATGGTAGATTCTGCTCTGTTTGCCGTTCGTGAAATCATGGGAAAACATCCTGAAGCTTTGTTATATGGACAAGATGTTGGTGGTCGTTTAGGAGGAGTTTTTAGAGAGGCAGCAACCTTGGCGCAAACCTTTGGCGATGACCGAGTTTTTAATACGCCAATTCAAGAAGCGTTTATAATTGGTTCAACTGTTGGAATGTCGGCTGTTGGTTTAAAACCATTTGTTGAGGTTCAATTTGCTGATTACATTTGGCCAGGACTAAATCAATTATTCACTGAAGTTTCACGTTCGTATTATTTATCGAATGGTAAATGGCCGGTTAGTTGTGTGATACGTGTACCAATTGGAGCTTATGGTTCGGGAGGACCTTATCATTCATCTAGTGTTGAGTCGGTTTTGACGAACATAAGAGGTGTCAAAGTAGCGTATCCATCAACAGGAGCTGATTTAAAAGGTTTGATGAAGGCGGCATTTTACGACCCAAATCCGGTAGTAATGCTTGAGCATAAAGGCTTGTATTGGTCAAAAATTCCTGGTACAGAAGGTGCAATGTCGATTGAACCAGATGAAGATTATATTATTCCATTTGGAAAAGCAAGAGTTGTGCAAGAGGCTGACCAATCTGCAATCGATAAAGGTGATTCTGCTGTAATTATTACTTATGGACGCGGTGTTTATTGGGCACTTGAAGCGACAAAGGAATTTGAAGGAAGAGTTGAAATTGTTGATTTGCGTACCTTGAATCCACTTGATCATGAGAAAATCAATAAGGTATCAAGTAAACATGGAAAAGTAATGTTGGTAACGGAAGAATCCACTGAAGCATCATTTACGCTTGGTTTGGCAGGACGAATTCAACGCGATAATTTCAAATCACTTGACGCACCTGTTGCTATTGTTGGTTCAGTTGACACACCTGCAATTCCTTTAAATTCAACATTGGAAGCTGCCTTGTTGACGAATTCAAACAAAGTGAAAGAAGCATTGGCTGATTTACTGAATTATTAATCAACTGTGAAATGGAACAATGGTTGAAACAGCGCCATTTGTTTCCAAGGAAGTGCTTTACAAATCAATTGTTCCTTGCTGTTTTTTAATAGTAATGTGGTTGTTTTGGGGTTGTATGAAATAGTGTAAACCTTACTGTTTTCGTTGTAATCAATTAATTTGATTTTAGTTTGCGCTGCATTTAAAGAATACGAATAATCTACGAAGCTATCCGCTGTGTCTTGCAAAATCAAGTAGTGATCGCGATGAAAAAACAAACGTTTCAAGTTTGCTTTTGCTGGAGAAAGAGTATCACTTCCTCTAACAATTGCTTCTACTTCGTAAGCTCCATGATATATTGGACGTTCAGCTAAATCGTCGTTAAAATTGGAGGTCTTCATGAACGGGTATGAACATTCAAGAAAAATTCCAAAAATCAATAGAAGTTTGAGCCATTTAGCGCCATTGAATTCAGGGATGAGTTTTTCATTGTTTGTTGATAGTTTGAACGATTGGTTACTTAAAAAAAGCCAAAGATTTCGAGCAAATGGTGCTGCTAAGTATAAAGAGGTTAGTAAGAGAAATACTGCAAATAATTTAACAGAAATATCAAATCCAACATTGATTGCAAGAACATTTACGAAAACACCAATTGAAAGTAGAATGGCTAGATTTCGTGTTTTTCGAAAGAGCAAGAGAATTCCCAGAATGATTTCCAAAAGACCCGTAATTACTGAATAGGAGTAAGAACTTCCCATGCTTGTCCAGAATAGAATGTCTTTATCTAAATCACCGACTTTTGAATAAAGAATATTGGGTTCAGGTGAGTAAAATTGAGCCTTGAAAAGTTTGTCGAAACCATATTTCAATAAAATCCAAGCAATGAAATAAGTCGAAAAAATCGAAGTAAATGAAATGATTTTTTTAGCGAAGCTTTCTTTTCTATTCTTAATAAAGAAAAATATCGGTAGAGAAAAGATCAGTAACCATCCATATAATAGCAACAAACGAGTTGAATCCGATGAAAAATCATTGAGCTCCCAATGAATGTTTAGTTGGTATGCTGACCAATTCACAAGTTGACCAAAAAACACTTCAGTTAACCAATTTTGGATAGCATAAAACTGGGAAGAAACTGGAATGAAAAATATTCCTAAAAGAATAAAGACACTGAGATAAAGCCGCATTGGTTCGGTCAAAAATGACAATTACAAATCACAGAAAAAATAGAAATTACGAAAATCATGAAGAGAGAAGTTGGTTTTCGTGGCTCCGGTTTTTCAAGGTTTTCATCTGTATTCGCTTCTTGTAATTTTGGTTCCAAACGTATCGCTTTTTGCTTCATTTTTTTTGGTGATTCTTGATAATACGTTCCATCGAATCCAAGAAATACAACTGAATCAATTGAGTTTGCAAAAAAGTAATCTTGTTTGAGCGTTTTTTTTATTTCACTGACACTTTTTCCAGAATTAAAAACAGGGTGATCATAAACTGTGTCTTTTCCAGCATTCCATAATTGTTCGCTAGATCGATCTCCGCCTCCGTAGTCTTCGAAATGACAATACTCACTTGTAATCATTACAGCTTTTTTATCTGACAATAGAATTACAGTGTCGAGTTTTGAATTTCTAACCATTCGCTGTGGAGCCATTCCAAAGTTCGATTCTCCAATTGAAAAAAGATTTTTTGACAAGGCTTTTGTCAAATTGTGTTTCTGACCACTGTGGCTTTTGTATGAAATGAATTTTGTTTGACCAATGGCAGAATAACTGAATGTTAAGGATAACAAACTGAATAATAAAAGTTGTTTCATTGTGTAGTTTTTTCTTGCATACACTTAACCGCTTTTTTGGTTCAAAAAAAAAGGATGACCATTTGACCATCCTTATTAACCTAAACCTAACCTAAACCTTAACAATTATATGCTTGAGGTGTTTAAAAAATGATTGATTCCATTAATCACCTCAAATCGACTACAGTACAAAAGTAAGTTACTAAAACGGTTTATTCTGAGGTGCTAGCCCCTCAAATCACATTTTATTAAGAATAAATAGATGAATTTTGATTAATTCGGTTCGATGTGAATTAAGATATCAGCGATATCTGGAATATCATTCATTAAAGTATCTTTCACTTTATGCGCAATTTCATGTCCTTCAAAAACAGTTAAATCTTTTTGTACAATCACATGCAAGTCAACTATATAAAGCATTCCCATTTTGCGTACAAAACATTTTTCAGTTGCAATCACACCTTCTACTTTACTACTTTGGAGGCGTATTTCTTCAATGATATCGTCATGTAAATGCTCGTCCATAATTTCTCCCAAAGCTGGTCGAAAAATTAAATAAGCATTATAAACGATAAAGAGCGATGCTAAAAGGGCTGCCCAATCATCTGCTGTTTCATATCCTTTGCCAAAAAACAAGGCAATACTAATTCCAATGAAAGCCATTAATGATGTCACGGCATCACTTCGATGGTGCCAAGCATCAGCTTTAAGAGATGTTGAGTTCGTTTCTTTGCTTTTTCGTATCACATAGCGATAGGAAGCTTCCTTAAAGAGAATAATTGCACCTAACACAATCAGTGTAAATGGTTTTGGAATACTGTGAGGCTTTTGGATATTATGAATACTTTCTATAAAAATGATTGTTGCAGAAACGACCAAAAATCCAACAACTGCAAATGTGATCAGCGGTTCTGCTTTGCCATGGCCATAAGGATGATTTTCATCGGCAGGTTTAGCAGCATATTTTAAACCAAAAAGTACCAGTAAAGAAGAGAAAATATCAGTAGTTGATTCAATTGCATCGGCAATTAATGCATAAGAGTTGCCAAAAACACCGGCAATACCTTTCGCTATCGCAAGAAAGGTGTTGCCTGCAATACTCCAGTAGGTTGTTTTAATGGCTTTTTCGCTCTTTGTTTCCTTCTTTTCCATTGAAATACAAACGTACAATTTTAATATGAAACGCACACTTATAAAATTGGTGAGGCTATTAACACGATGTGGGTGAAAAGTCTACTGTTTTTAGATAAAATGGGAATGATTTGATTGTAATTTTACAAAAAAAAGCGCGATGAAATTAAACACTCCACATACCTTAAAGGAAATTGCAGAATTAATCAAGTGTGAATTCGTTGGTGATCCAAATCATTTGGTCACAGGAATCAATGAAATTCATGTGGTAGTTCCTGGCGATTTGGTGTTTGTTGATCATCCCAAATATTACGAAAAGGCATTAAAAAGTGCAGCGACGACTATTTTAATCGATCAAGCTGTTGAATGTCCTGAAGGAAAAGGACTCATCATTTCTAAGACACCTTTTGATGATTTCAATCGGTTGACACGCTATTTCTCGCCATTTAAACCGCAGACACAAGCCATAGGTGAAAATTCGGTTGTTGATGAGTCCGCTTTAATTTATCCAAATGTATTCATTGGTCATCGGGTGAAAATTGGTAAAAACGTGACCTTACATCCAGGAGTTTGTATCATGGATGATTGCATCCTAGAAGACAATGTGATTGTCGGACCAAATTCAGTGATTGGTCATTACGCTTTTTATTATAAGAAAAAATCAACTGGATTTGATCGCATGCATACGTGCGGTGGCGTTCACCTGAAACAAAATGTCGAAATTGGAGCACTCTGCACAATTGATGCTGGCGTAACAGGAATGACAACAATTGGTGAAGGAACAAAAATTGATAATCAAGTTCACATTGGTCATGATACAGTTGTTGGGAAAGATTGTTTAATGGCGGCAAACGTTGGTTTGGCAGGTTGTGTGCGCATTGAAGACAAAGTTACGCTCTGGGGACAAGTCGGATGCGCTAGTGATGTGACAATTGGAGAAGGAGCGATTGTTTTGGCTCAATCTGGAATTTCTAAAAGTTTAGAAGGTGGAAAAACCTATTTCGGTAGTCCATGTTCGGATGTAAAGGAGAAATTCCGAGAAATGGCAGCTTTAAGAAGATTACCTCAAATCCTGGATAAGTTGTAATGATAGAAAAACTAGTAAAGAATTTAGAAAATCAGATTAAACTCAAAGATTTTAAATTAAACTCTTTGCTAGAGATCACGACGGCTATTAATTCCAATCAAGGTGTAGACCAGCTCGTAAAAATCTACGAATTCATTCTTAAAGAACAACTTGGATTTAAACGATTCATTCTATTTAATCGTCAAGATGAGTGGAATTGTTTATTGAAAACGGGATTCAAAGGAAAAATAAAAGACATCGATGTTGAACGCGATCTTTTTCGCTTCAAAGAAATTACAGTCATTGAATCTTCGCAGTCGAAAGTATTGATGGAATTTGATGTCATCGTCCCCGTTTTTCATAAAGATAAACCACTTGCGTATTTGCTGTTTTCGGGAATTGCAAAAGACGATGTATTGAAATTAAATGATTCCATGGCGCACATGGGATTTGTGCAGACCCTAACAAATATCATTGTTGTTGCGATTGAAAATCAACGAATGGCGCGTCAAAGCATCATTCAAGAACGGATCAAAAAAGAATTGGAAGTTGCTTCAGAGATGCAAAAATTACTTTTCCCATCTGAATTACCATCGAATCGACGAATGGATATTTCTGCAAAGTATACGCCACGTCATGAAGTCGGAGGAGATTATTATGATTTCATTCCTTTGGGTGATGATGAATACATGATTTGTATTGCTGACGTGTCCGGAAAAGGAATTGGTGCAGCGATGCTAATGGCAAATTTTCAAGCAACGATTCGAACCCTTTTTAATTACCAACGATTCGAAATGGAATTCTTGATGGAAGAATTGAATAAAAAGGTGATGCGAAGCGCAAAAGGGGAGAAGTTTATTACATTTTTTATAGCGCATTACAATGCAAATACGCGCGAGTTGAAATATGTAAACGCAGGACACAATCATCCATTTATAACAAATGGTCGAAAAGTTGAAATGCTTTCTACAGGCTGTATCGGCTTGGGTATGTTGGATGAATTGCCATTTATTCATATTGGTAAGCAGGTTTTAAAACCGAATACAACAATTGTACTATACACAGACGGTGTTGTTGAGCTTGAAAATGAGAAAGAAGAATTCTTCGGAATTGAACGCTTAGTTAAATTGGTTCATAGTTATTACCCATTAAAAATGGAAGACATGAACAATTTAATATTCTCTAAACTTGATGAATGGCGAGGAGATTTGTCCCTTGTGGATGATACGGCGATTTTCAGTTGTCGCTTCTTTTGATCTAAAAGAAAAATCCCCAAGTGGTTTACTCAGGGATTTCATTTCTTATCGCATGATATACATTTTTCCGTATTCTTTTTTAAAGTGAGAATCAGCTCCAGATTCCATGTGCTTGATGTCTTCACCGTTGATTTGTGCTTTCACACGGTATAAGTAAACACCATTTGCTAAAGGATCTCCAAATTCATCTGTTCCATCCCAAGCATATTCAGAAATGTTTCGACCAATTTGAATTGGACCTAGCTGATCTTCTGTTATTTCACGAACCACTTTTCCTGAAACAGTCATGATTTGAATAATCATTTCATCTGGAACTTCATTTCCTGTTAACGTGAACACGAAGCGTGTACTTGTACTAAATGGATTCGGATAATTCATCATGTACGTTATCATTGACTCATGAATGACTTCAAATGAAATTTTGTATTCTAAATCACCTGATAAATTTCCGCTTCGGTCAGCACCTTGAACGAGTAGGGAGTATTTTCCGCTTTTCTCAAAATAAGAAGGGAAAACAATTTTAAAACGTTTTGATTGACCATCTGCTGGAATCCATTGCATGATTGTATTTCCTTGTGCATCAATGAACGGAATACGCGTTTGAATTCCATCAGGATCTGTCACATAAACTCCAAACAATGTTGTGTCAGAAATATCATCCATAATTAAATATGGATTTTCGTCTTTCAATGAAATTAAAATCTCACTTTCAGGAGCGATGATATCTCCGTTTAATATATGCCTTCCATTAAAGGTAACATCTAAAATTGGGTTTATCTTGTCGCCATTTACGTAAAAAGGAACTTGTAATAAATTATTAAAGTGTTGCTGTTCTGGTTGGTCAGTAACGAATAAACTTCCGTTTACGTATGGATTTACTTCCATCCAAAGAGAATTAATTCCTTGCATTCCTTCCGTTGAGAAAGTAATTGTATCCCTGAACGTTTCGCCTACTAACAAGGAGTCTTGTCGTTCATAGGCAATTGGATGGATGGACTGATTGGCATCTTGAACCCAATAACGAATCAACAAAGAATCCATTGGAATGGTATAAATATTTTTAACATCAACTGCAAATTGTACACTTTCTCCTTCAACTAAAGTATCGTTTGCAGGTAGCCACGTATATGCAGTACTTCCGTCGATTGCAGCTTCAGGAAGTGGAGAGTACAACACGTGCCATCTGTCTATTTGAGCAGGTGAGAAACCAACTGAATCTTTGTAATAAGCACCCAATTGAATGTAAGGATATTGTGTTGCGTCTACGAGTGTATTCAAGTTGATAATTGAATCATTGGCCGTAAATAAAGTATCAATGACATATTGTTGTGTACCACTAATATCATATGCGCGAATGTACAACTGTGTGGTGTCAGCAT
Source organism: Bacteroidota bacterium (assembly GCA_039804825.1). Classification (GTDB taxonomy): domain Bacteria; phylum Bacteroidota; class Bacteroidia; order Flavobacteriales_D; family Crocinitomicaceae; genus M0103. The sequence goes on along the minus strand of JBDLVK010000111.1, from coordinate 19,442 downwards.
TCGGTGTTTCCAATGAATCTTGTTTCCAATAAACTGCTCCCCAATTTGCTGCTGGTCCAATCATTGTTGAACTTTCTTGACCAATATAATCGAAACCAACTAAATCAGCACTTAAGTGAACATTTTGTCCTGGACCTTGGGCATATTCTTCCACAACCGTATTCGGATCTCCTTTTTTACAGAAGAAAGCAAATGGATAGTTTGGTCTACCAGGCACAATACTATCCGAGCCTAAAGTTTGGAAAGTGGTGTACAAACTCGGTGACTGTGAATCCCATAAATTGTAAAGCGTTGCAATTGGTGTGTAAACCAAAATATAATAACCGTTAGGTACTATGTTATTGACCAAATTTTCAAATGAAGCCACTTGAGCTGGATCTGTTTGTTGGAAAATGAAATATTTATCTACACGACCATGACAACCATTTGCACCTTCATTGTTTAAATTTCCAAAGTTATGAGTTGGATTTTCTGTACCGTATTTTGTACCCCAAGGTTTTAATGTAACAGGATCAATTACGGCAACATAGAAAGCTGGCGTATATTGACAAATGGCATATTCCTGTTGTGTTCCATCTATATAATAAGCGTTGTAATAAATTCCAGGAATCGAAGTTGTTGACAAAGCATCACAAGTCAATTCTTTGGTGTTCGGACCAAAAAAGCGATGTCGGGTAGGGCGATCATAAAGTACTCCATCAAATCCATTGTTCTTAAACTGGAAAAAGTGGTCTTGTCCCCAACCAATTTTTCCTGGGATGTATTGGAATGAGCTTTCTCTCCAAATTGGGTTCGGTTCATCAACAGCCACTCGCCAGAAATAGACAGTGCTATCTGTACAAACCAAAGGAGCATTTGTATTGGATGAACTCAATATCCATTGTGACGGATTTATTTCTTTCACACCACCAAACCCTGAAATGGTTGCATAACGATGGAAAGGACTAGGTGCTCCTACAAAATCGATTGTATCTAGTTCAAATCGATAGGTGTTAAAGTCTGCAATTGGATTGATAGTAGACGCTTTTACAGTTACACTATCTTCTGGAACAACTGCATATTCGTAAGGCAAAACTGGTTGAATCCCGTCAACATTAATAAACAGTGTTTTTGTAAGTTGATTGTTGTTGATTTCATCGTACTGTTCATCAACGAAGGTTGGTAAATCAACTTTAACATCGAAATTATTTACCCCAATTCCAATATTTGGTTGCATTGGAACCTTAAAGTTCAAATTGTGTTGGTAGTTTAATTTTGGAATAAAAAATGAATAAACCGAATCAACTGATGAAGATGGGAAATTACGCGTCACTTCCACTTGGAAAGTGTCGGTAATCGAACGACCAAGGTTTTTAATTTCAAGATTTATTTCAATGCTATCAACTGTTAAGTCCAATTGATCCGGGGAAAAAGTCAAGCTTTGGTTTGTAATTTCAATTTCTGGTTCCGTATGCCAATTGATTTTTAGCATTGGGTCACCATTCAATGTCATTTGAGTACAGGTACTTTCAACAAGTAAATTAGCATTTGGATATTCAATTGTACTAATTGTATTTTTCATTTGTTCTGCTAAAGTACCGCCGTAATTTCCCGAGCTAAATTGATGATATAACTCACTTGAATATTGATATAGTGTACTGGCAATTCCAAGTCCAATCGTACCAATGTATCCTATTGCTCCGTTGTCTGGAATGTTGACGAACTGCTCCGATTTAGAAAGACCATTTTGGAAAATATTTCCATTGTAGCATGAGTTCGTTAATACTATTGGACATTTTCCAGCATTGTTCCAGTTGGAAGGCTCATCAATGTTAATTTCAAATCCAGAAGTAGTTGCTGCGGCATGCCCAAAAAATGTAATCAGAGAAACACCATCTTGAATACGCGTCATGATATCATTCAATTCAGAAGGAGGCATTGGATCATTGTTCACTTTCGCGTGCGTAATGACATTTCCAGCATAGTTTTCATTTTCAATGATGTATTTCATCGCTGACAAATACCCTTGGAAGGTTGACATTTGGTTGGCGTCTGTTCCACCACTAAAATGTAAAATTTGTTTTTGCCAATCTTTTGTTGAAGAATTATATACGCCAGCTTGATCTTGATTTGCTTCAAATGCTTGAATTTTTTCCAAATAATCAGCTAATTCTTGATTGGTTTTTGCTGCAACCCTTCCTGTCGGAATTAAAGGAGTCCATTTCGTTGTTCCCGGTAAATTTGACGTAATACAATTATCACTCGACGGTTGACCAAATGAAGGAATCAACGAAAGTGCGAAGTTTGCAGGACTCGTTCTTGTTCCTGGACCTGTAACTGTTGTTCCTGTAACATTCGCTTCACGAATTCCTTTACCCATTAAAAATAAACCAACAGGTTTTTGGCTTGCCGCATCGTACATGTAATGTGCAAAACGACGTATACCATTGATGTGTTTTTCAATTCCACCACCAAATTGCTGATACAATTCGTTGCAATTAGCCAAAATGACATTGTAATTTCCACCTGCCGTCGAATTTCGGTAAGCCGCATAATCTGCTGAAGCAGCTTGCAAAGCCGGGTTGTATATCATTAATAGGGCTTTCTCAGGACTCAGATTCGCAAAATTTGTAAAATCTCCAGTTCCATTTACCGGAGTTAATGCTCCAATAGTAATGAATGTACTTTTTTCTTGATAAATAACGGTTTGTTCATCCCCAGAAACACTATTCGGAATCAAAGTACTGTAGTTTCCTCCGTTGGCAATCAAGGGAATGCGTCTCGGTGTATCTCCCAAAACAAAAACCATTGGATCAACATATGCAACACTAGACAAATCCAAACGAATTTTACTTTCCAAGGAATTGTTTTTTACATTGAATTTGGAAAAAGTTTGACCTGATAAACTCGGAGTTTTAGGATAAATAAATGACCAATAATTTAAGGATTGATAATCAGTTAAAGCACCTTGATCGCCGATAATCTGAACCTTAAAATTGGAGTTTCCTGAACTCGGTAAAACTGAAACGGGAAATTGTGATTGGATGTGGACTGCTTTATATCCTGTGAAAATTGTATCCGCTAAAATGTAGTTCGAAGAACCAATTAAGTGTCTTGAATGATGGTTTCCCGTTCCACTAAAACTCGCGTTCGAAACACCAACACTAACTGCTTTGTATTTTACAAATGGTGCATCGGATCCTTGATATAGTTGATTGAATTGGGTAGAACTATAATCCCATGTATAACCGGATACACCGTTGATTGCTGTACTTCCCCAACCTTCACCTGACGTATAAAATGAACTTGATGCATCAGATGTCTTTTCACCTTCATTGTATGCGTTAAAGAACGATTGATACGTTTCAGAAAGAATAAAGTTTGAAGGAGTATAGGAATTAAAATCTACATCTGTTTCATCCGTAAAACGTAAATTAGTAGTAGAATTGTTCCAAGTGAAAAAGTATTGAATGGTATCGTTGTATAAACTAAACTTTGGATTTCCAACATCTTGAGCTGTTTCATATAAAGTTGTATCTAACCACCCATCATTTTTTTCAGCGTAAAACAAAATGTAATCCCCAAAATCAAAACTAGAATCACCACCATCTTCAACGTAGATTGGAATTTCTTGCTCACGACCAAATAGCTGAATGTTTTCCGTTGAGAAACTTGTTAGCGGAACATTGGCAGCACTTAATGCCATATAGTCCAATTTGTGAATACCAGTCGAGTATACCTCAAAAGAATAATATTTTTGACCGTATTGAATCCATTCATTTCCGTAGGTTTGAGCTTTCGAAACCCCGATAAAAGCGAATATGAATAGTAATAAAGCGTAGATTTTTTTCATATTATTTCATATTTTTTGGCCTGTCAAGACTTACTTTTAAAGAAACGACATGTGAATACAAATTCGATGAATTTCCAAAATTTGTTAGGGCATAATCTAACTTGAAATTTTTAAAAGCCAATCCTATTCCAACGTTTGGCTGAAGACTTAATTTTTGAGAATCATCAAATTGCTTGATGTATTGTAGATTCGACACGCCAAAACGCACAGCTACATATTTTTTAAAACCGAATTCCACTCCCGCATGCGGATCAACCGAAAGAACCCCAGACTTAATCAGTACATTACGTTTACCATCAGTTGTAACATCTAAATCGATTTCACTAGCAGCATAAATTCCTTTTCCAAGTTCAAATTTTCCGTGAGCAGCCAAAATGATACGTGGTAATGTAAGTTCCAATCCATTTTTTGGTAATTCATTGCCCGTGGAAACGAAAACTTCTTGCATTTGCTGATCCAAATTAAAAACCCAAGCGTTAAACGTTGATGTAATGTCGCGAGCCATCACGCCAAATCTCCATTTATCTTTGATTTTATATTGTACTCCTCCATCCAGACCAAATCCCCATGATTTAGCGAAATCTCCCACTTTGCGGTGAATGAGTTTAAAATTTCCACCAACACTTAAACCTTCTACTTTCAATTTTCGAGCATACGTAAATAAAAACGCATTGTCTGCAGCAGTAAAGGTTGTGATATTGTCATAATTAATATTTCCGTTATTGTCGATAAGCTGCGTAGTATTTGGAATATCATCTACAGCGAAACGGATAATTGAAAAACCAACTGTACTTTTATCATCAATGGCATGAGAAAGTCCTAAATAATCATATTTGGATATTCCACTAAAAAAAGGCGAGTGCATAAGACTAATATCCAACCATTTATTAGCGCCAGTCAATCCTGCTGGATTCCAGTAACCAGAATTCACATCATTTGTTTGAGCAACCATTGCGTTTCCAAGACCTAAAGCGTCTGCACCAACACCAATTGCTAAGAATTCATTTGAATATTTTGGAGCAACAGTCGATTCCTGTGAATAGGCTGAAAATAGGATAATTGTGAACAGGGCCGTTGAAATATTTCTCACGATATTGAATTTTGTTAAATGAAATTTAGACATAATAAACAGCATATTCACTAAAAAATTGTGTTCTTTGTAGGATTATCGAATAATGGTAGTGTAAAAATAAGGCATTTAACTAAGAATACAATACCGAAATTAATATTTGCACAATGAGAATGTTTAATATACCCAATCTATTTACCGCTGCGAATTTAATGTGCGGGGTTTTGTCCATTATTTTAACATTGGCTGGAAGAATTGATTTGGCGCCGTTTGCCATTTTTTTAGGTGGATTATTTGATTTTTTTGACGGCTTTTTGGCCAGAAAATTAAAAGTAAGCGGTGACATGGGGAAACAATTAGACTCATTAGCTGATATGATTACGTTTGGTCTAGCTCCTGGTTTGTTAATGATGGTTGTGATTATTGTATCAATTTACATTGATGTTCCATATGAGGCGACAAGTTTCACTTCTCATGTTCATTTTGAAATTCAAAATTGGGTGAACGCCGTTTTTTACAATGTACCGAACCAAATGGATGCGTCGATTAAATGGTTGCCTTTCTTTGCTTTAGTGATTCCATTTTTCTCAATGTTTCGATTAGCAAAGTTTAATTTAGATACACGCCAAACAGATTCGTTTATTGGAGTTCCAACTCCTTTGAATACTATTTTCTTCACATTTTTCCCCTTGATTATGTGGTTGAAATTTGATGTGTGGAGATATGATGAAGGAATCTATGGATACATTTTTAACTCTTACTTTTTAGTTGGATTGTGTATCGTAATGAGCCTATTACTTGTTTCTGAATTGAAATTGTTCTCATTAAAGTTTAAACACTTCAAGTGGAAAGGAAATGAAATCCGATTTACCTTTTTGTTAATAAGTATGATTTTAATTCCAATTCTACTTGTTTGGTCTATTCCTTTAATTGTATTTTTGCAACTGATTTTATCACTTGTCGATAACATATTATTTAAAAACAAACAACATGAAATTCAAAGCTGAGATTGATGTAATGCCTTTGGACGCTCTATTGGATCCGCAAGGAAAAGCAGTTACAAACAGTATGAAGAATATTGGACTTCCAGAAATTGATGGAGTTCGTATCGGTAGACACGTACGTCTATTTGTAGAAGCTGCAACGAAAGAAGTAGCAGAGCAAAAAGTTGAGGAAGCGTGTAAAAAATTGCTTTCAAATCAAATTATGGAAAGTTATGCTTTCAGCGTAACTGAGGCTTAAGATTTTCAGGTGACTGGTAAAAACAGTGTCGGATTTAACTTGTCTGCTCTCGGAACTTACACGTTTCAAACGTTTAACTCAGTCGATAATACATACAACGAAACACTATTTGTTGAGGCAGTCTCTGAAGAAATTGAAGAGGCTGTTGCTTTAGCGTCCAATGCTTTTGAAGAACTCAAAGGCATTTCGCATTTAAAAAGAGCTGCTTTTCTTGAACAAATTGCCATAAATTTAAATGAAAATGAAGCGCAGATTCTTGCGAGTTATCTCAACGAATCGGGATTAACATTGGAGCGCGCAAGGGTTGAAATGAAACGAACATTATTTCAATTGACAAGTTTCAGTGAACTGGTCAAAGAAAATAATTGGCGTGAACCTTCCATTGATAGAGCGAATCCAGATCGAATTCCATCAAAGCCGGATTTGCGTAAATTGTTGGTTGGAATTGGTCCAGTGGTTGTTTTTGGAGCGAGTAATTTTCCTTTAGCGTATTCTACGATTGGTGGGGATAGCGTTGCTGCATTGGCTGCCGGTTGTCCGGTTATCGTTAAATCACATCCTTTACATGCTGGTACAGGAGAATTAGTTGCACAATGTGTAATCGATGCTGCAAAGAAATCTGGAATGCCAAATGGTATTTTTTCAAATTTAAATGGTCAACGTTATGAGGTAGGTAATCAATTGGTGTTGCATCCATTGGTAAAAGCGGTTGGTTTTACTGGAAGTATCAAGGGTGGAAGAGCATTATTTGATTTAGCGAACCAACGTCCAGAACCAATTCCTGTTTTTGCTGAAATGGGAAGTGTGAATCCAGTTATCATTCTTCCAAATTCATTAGAGAAAAAAATAGACGAATGGTCAACAATGTATGCTGATTCAATTTCTGCAAGTTGTGGTCAGTTTTGTACGAATCCAGGATTGTTGTTTTCCGTGAAATCGAACGCAAGTGATGTGTTTATTTTGAAACTGACAAAAAAACTACTTCATAAAGAGGCTCAAACAATGTTGCATCCTTCTATTCATGCCAGTTTTAATCGTTTGAAAGCAGATCGTTTGGAAGTTGAAGACCTTCTTTATTTTGAAAAAGAAGGTGAGATTGGTGTCAATTCAGGTAGACAAACAATTGCGGTTGTTTCAGGAAAAGTATTTCAAGAAAACCCTAGTTTAGAAGAGGAAGTGTTTGGACCGTTTAGCTTAGTCGTGGAATGTGAATCGATGAACGAAATTATAGCGTGTTTAAAAAACTTAAACGGCCAATTAACAGCATCTGTTTTAGGAGAAATAGATGAAATCAATGAGCACTTGACTTTGTTGAATTTGCTGCAAAATAAAGTCGGACGCATTGTATTTAACGGTGTGCCAACAGGTGTAGAAGTTTGCCCTTCGATGCATCATGGCGGTCCTTATCCAGCTTCTACGGACAGTCGTTTTACCGCAGTTGGTATTGATTCCATCAAGCGTTTTGCTAGGCCAGTTGCATTTCAGAATTGTCCAAATGAATTATTGCCACTTGAATTACAAAATGAAAATCCATTAAATTTACTTCGCAGAGAAGGATAAAAGAGGTCTTAACAGTGGTTTCTTGATAAAAAAACATAAAAAGCCACATAACATTTTTTTATACTGCGAATCTATTAATACATTTGTTCTCATCAAATAAAGAAAGTATGTCTGAATTGAACGAAACTACCGCGAAAAAAAGCAATGGTGTTTTTATTGGTATTATTTTATTGCTATTAGTTGGAATAGGAGTAATGGCAGTTATGTATTCTAAAAAGAATGGTGAATTAAATGATTGTATGAATGAAAATGCAACATTGAAACAGGACATGGACGACATGAATGCGATGATGGCTCCTTACATTGGAGATAATGCAACAGATAATTTGCTTAAAGACTTTAAAAACATGGTGGATGATTATGACAAAATCATGAAAGAAGGTCGTCCTGAAGATCAGGAGGCAATGAAGGAACAGCAGACAAAAATCGAAGGTTTAATTGATGAATTGGAAACGGCTAAGAGAAATGGAAATGTGAAAGCTTCATTGATTGCAAAATTAAATCGTGAAAACGAAACGTTACGTAATATCATGAAAGGTTATGTAAAGCAAATTGATGAATTGAATACAAAAAATTTACAATTGGCATCAGACTTAGATCAAACTACAACGCAATTAAATACCACAACTGTTGAACGCGATACCTATAAGCAAGACGCCGAAGCAAAAGGAGAACAAGTGAAAAAAGGTTCACGTTTACAAGCTTATGGATTTAGTTCAGGTGGTTTACGTATGAAATTGAACAATACAACGGAAGAGTCAAACAAAGCAAAATCGGTAGTACAAATTAAATCGAGTTTCACTATTTCTGAAAATCCAATTACAACAGCAGGTAAGAAAACAGTTTATTTACAAGTGATAAATCCAGACGGAAAAACACTTCAGTCGCGCTCTAGTAATACAGTTCAGACAGAATCTGGTAACATTGCCTACTCGGATAAAAAAGATATAGATTACCAAAATCAGCGTATTGATTTAGCGATTTACTATGATTTAAAAGGTGAAGAAGCAATTAAAGGGAATTACAAAGTAAAAATCTACTGTGAAGGAAATTTGATCGGAACAGATAGCTTTACATTAAAATAAAACAAGCGTGAGTGCACTCACAAATTTAGGTTAGATGGTAAATATATTTATAGCAAATCTTGATTGGGAAATTACCTCTGAAGATTTAAAGACGACATTTTCAGCGTTTGGTCCAGTTACCTACGCACATGTTGTTTATGAAAAAGACACAAAACGTTCAAAAGGTTTTGGTTACGTTGAAATGGAGGAAACGGATCATGCGATTAATGCAATCAATGCATTAAATGGTATGGAGGTGAATGGAAGAAAGTTAGATGTGAAAATCGCTTCTCCAAAAGGGAATCGTCCCGTTAAAAAGGTAGAAGAGGAAAAGAAACCTTTCCAGAAAAAACCATTTAACAAAGACAATCGTTTCGAAAACAGAAGTTCAAACTATCAGCGCAGAGATGATGCTCGTCCATCAAATACGGAAGGACGCAGACCACGTCGCACCGATGATAAATAATTAGAAAAATGTCAGAAGCAATCGATCAAGGTTTTGTTGAATACAAAATTGACGAAAAAGGAATTGGAACAATTGAATTTGGTCATCCGATGTCAAATTCTTTACCAGGAAAAATCCTTCAAAAACTTGCAGATACGATTACTGAATTAGGTAAGAATGATGCTGTTAAGGTAATTGTTCTTCGATCTTCAGGTGAAAAAGCATTTTGTGCTGGCGCAAGTTTTGATGAATTGATTTCAATCAAAGATTTAGATACTGGTTTAGCATTTTTCTCTGGATTCGCGAAGGTAATTAACGCTTGTCGTAAGGCACCGAAATTCATCATTGGTCGTGTTCAAGGGAAAGCTGTTGGTGGTGGGGTAGGAGTAGCTTCCTCTGTTGACTACTGTTTGGCAACAATTAAAGCGGATGTAAAATTGTCTGAATTGGCAGTAGGAATCGGTCCTTTTGTTGTTGGACCTGCAGTTGAACGTAAAATTGGACTTTCCGCCATGAGTGAATTAGCCATTAATGCAACAGAGTGGCGTTCTGCTGATTGGGCGAAAAAGAAAGGTTTGTACACTGATGTTTTTGAAACTGAAGCTGAAATGGATGCAGAAATTAAGCGCTTGGCTGAACGGCTTGCATCTTCTAACCCAGAAGCAATGATGATGTTGAAAACCGTTTTTTGGCAAGGTACAGAGCCTTGGGATGAATTATTAGTTGAAAGAGCTGGAATGAGCGGAAAACTTGTTTTAAGCGATTTCACTGTGAATGCGATCAACGCATTTAAAAAGAATTAAAAAAAACACATCGAAATATCGAATGAACCGTTGGAAATCAATCCAGCGGTTTTTTGTTTAAAAAAGAATGCGAAATGAGGAGGATTTTTTTCTAATTCTGACTTTCATGGCAAATGAATAATTCTTTTTTTAAAATTCGTTTGTTAATAAAAATAGAAATCATATCTTTGCACCCCCATTTTAGGGATATTGTCTTATATTAATAAATGTAAAATTGTGGATACATTAAGTTACAGAACCGTTTCCGGCAACAAGGAGACCGCTAATAAAAAGTGGCTTGTTGTGGATGCTGAAGGCCAAACTGTTGGTCGTTTAGCGAGTAAGGTGGCGAAAATCATTCGTGGTAAACACAAAACGAATTTCACCCCTCATGCAGATTGCGGCGATAACGTAATTGTTATCAATGCAGAGAAAATTGCTTTCTCAGGAACAAAACTAATTAACAAGGAGTATGTGCGTTACACTGGATATCCAGGTGGGCAACGTTTCACTTCTGCTCAGGACATGTTGAGAAAACACCCAGAGCGCTTAATCGAAAAAGCTGTTAAAGGGATGTTGCCGAAAAACAAGTTGGGAAGAAACCTATTTACAAACTTGAAAGTTTATGTAGGTCCAAACCACAACCAAGAGGCACAAAAACCTGAAGCATTTAATCTTGATTCATTCAAATAAGAAGCATGGAAATAGTTAACACATTAGGAAGAAGAAAAACTTCAGTTGCTCGTGTTTACCTTTCAAAAGGTACGGGTAAAGTGATTGTAAATAAGAAAGACTATAAAGAGGCTTTCCCAGTAGCAGTTCTTCAATCAAAAATCGAACAACCGTTCGCAATTACTGACACAGTAGGTCAATTCGACGTGAAAGTAAATGTATTCGGTGGTGGTATCAACGGACAAGCTGAGGCGATTCGTTTAGGTATCTCTCGTGCATTGGTAGAAGTTGCTGAAGAGAACAAAACATTATTAAAAGCTGAGGGCTTGATGACACGTGATCCAAGAATGGTTGAACGTAAAAAACCAGGTCAACCGAAAGCTCGTAAGAAATTCCAGTTCTCTAAACGTTAAAAAAATTTGGCGGTTGTTTAGTATCCAAACTACTGAGTACCCTCCCGAAATGGTCGGGACCCTCAGTTTGTTGTGAATGACTAAAGTGAACGTAAACAATTAAAAAAAATTAAAATGTCAAAAGTTAGTTTCGAAAATTTATTAGAAGCAGGTGTACACTTCGGACACTTGAAAAGAAAATGGAACCCGGCAATGGCGCCGTATATCTTTGAAGAGAAAAAAGGTATCCACATTATCGACCTTAATAAGACAATAGCACATCTTGACCAAGCTTGTGCGGCTATGAAGCAAATTGCAAAATCGGGTAAAAAAGTTCTTTTCGTTGCAACTAAAAAACAAGCAAAAGAAATCGTTGCTCAAAAGGTAACAGAAGTAAACATGCCATATGTAACTGAGCGTTGGTCAGGTGGTATGTTGACAAACTTCCAAACAACTCGTAAATCAATTCGTAAAATGTCATCTATTGACAAAATGAAAACGGATGGTACTTGGGAGACATTGAACAAACGTGAGCGTTTATTCAAAACTCGTCAACGTGAGAAATTGGAGAAAAACTTTGGTTCAATTGCTGATATGACTCGTCAACCAGCTGCTATTTTCTTAGTAGATATTTTGAAAGAGCACATCGCATTGAACGAAGCAAAAAGATTGAACATCCCTACATTCGCAATGGTAGATACAAACTCAAACCCTAAATTGGTTGATTTCCCTATCCCTGCAAATGACGATGCTACAAAATCAATCACAATCATTTTAGATGCGATTTGTGGTGCAATTCGTGAAGGTTTAGAAGACCGTAAATCGACTAAAGGAGCTGACAAAGATGAAGCACCTGAAGCAGTTGCAACAGAAGTAGCTACAGAAGAAAACAAAGATTAATAACATTAAAAAATTATTCCTATGGCAATTACAGCTGCAGAAGTAAATAAATTACGCCAACAAACAGGTGCAGGAATGATGGACTGCAAAAACGCGTTAGTTGAAGCAAATGGAGATTTCGAAGCTGCGATCGATATTTTGCGTAAAAAAGGTCAAAAAATCGCTGCTAAACGTGGAGAAAATGATGCAAGTGAAGGTTTAGTATTAGCGCAAGTTACTGCTGACGGAAAAACAGGTGTTGTTTTAGCGTTGAACTGTGAGACTGATTTCGTTGCAAAAAACGATGGTTACATGAAATTAGTTCAATCATTCTTAGACATCGCTTTGAAAAACTTGCCAGCTTCTGCTGAAGAGTTGAAATCGTTGGCTTACGATGATAAATTAACAGTAGCTGATAAAATCACTGAGCAAATCGGTGTTATCGGTGAGAAATTAGATTTAGCTTCTTACGCTGTTGTTAGCGCTGATAAAGTTGTTGCATACAATCACCCAGGAAACCAATTGGCTACTTTAGTAGGAGTTAATAGTTCTTCGGATGCTGCTGAAGATGCTGGTAAACAAGTTGCAATGCAAGTTGCTGCAATGAACCCAATCGCATTGAACAAAGACGGTGTTGATGCGCGTACAATTGAGCGTGAAATCGAAGTTGGTAAAGATTTAGCTATCCAAGAAGGTAAACCAGCTGATATGGCTGAGAAAATCGCTCAAGGACGTTTAGCTAAATTCTTCAAAGAAAACACATTGTTAAGTCAAGAATTTATTCGTGACAACAAATTAACAGTTGAGTCTTTCTTAGAATCAACAGAAAAAGGTTTAACAGTTACTGAATTCAAACGTATCGCGTTGAGTTAAGAAACACTTAAATACTTAAAGGCTATCAATTTTGATAGCCTTTTTTTTTGCATCAATATTTCAAAATCAACATTTAACTTTTCGGCATTTTGAGTATATTTGCCCAGTCCAAATAAAACCCAACAAATGAAATACAATCGAATTCTTCTGAAATTAAGCGGTGAATCTCTAATGGGAGAAAAACAATTCGGTATCGATAACAATCGATTAGCTGAATACGCAAAACAAATCAAAGAAGTACACGATCAAGGTGTAGAAATTGCGATTGTAATTGGAGGTGGAAATATTTTTAGAGGCGTTCAAGCTGAAGAAGGTGGAATGGACAGAACGCATGGTGATTACATGGGAATGTTAGCTACCATGATTAATTCAATGGCTTTGCAAGCTGCTTTGGAATCAGCCGGAATCAAAACACGATTGCAATCAGCTATTGAAATGAAAGAAATTGCTGAACCGTATGTTCGCAGAAGAGCAGTGCGTCACTTGGAGAAAGGACGTGTTGTTATTTTTGGCGCTGGTACTGGAAATCCATTTTTTACAACTGATTCAGCAGCGTCCTTGAGAGCAATTGAAATTAACGCCGATGTGATTTTAAAAGGAACACGTGTTGATGGTATTTATACGGCAGATCCGTTTAAAGATCCAAGTGCTACAAAATTCGAGTCAATTAGCTTCGACGATGTGTACGCAAAAGGATTGAACGTTATGGACATGACCGCATTTACATTATGTAAAGAAAATAACCTTCCAATTATTGTGTTTGATATGGACACACCGGGTAATTTGAAGAAATTATTGGACGGAGAAAAAGTGGGAACAATCGTTAAAAACTAGAATTGATTATAATTGAATAAAATCGAATAGTATGATCGAGGATTTACAAATGATATATGACGAGTTTAAAGCTTCAAATCAAAAGTCTTTAACTCACTTAGATAGTGAACTTTTAAAAGTTAGAGCTGGAAAAGCAACTCCTGCTATGTTAAATGGAGTTATGGTTGATTACTATGGTTCACCAACACCAATTCAGCAAGTTGCTAACGTTGGAACGGCAGATGCCCGCACAATCACTGTTCAACCATGGGAACGTACAATGTTGAATGAAATTGCAAAAGGAATTATCAATTCAAATCTTGGATTTGCACCTCAAAACAATGGTGAAATGTTGATTATATCAGTTCCACCGTTAACGGAAGAAAGACGTAAAGAATTGGTGAAGAAAGCGAAAGCGGAAGCTGAACATGCTAAAGTGGCTGTTCGAAACAACCGTAAAGATGCCTTAGATATGGTGAAAGATTTAAAAGCGGACGGACTCTCAGAAGATATGGTTAAAGATGCAGAGAATGAAATTCAAAACATCACCAATTCATTTATCAAAAAGGTAGATGAAGTCGTTGACCAAAAGGAAAAAGAGATAATGACAATCTGATACTTAATGGCGCTTTCGAGGCGCCTTTTTTATTTTACAACAATTTCAACGCGGCGATTTGCTTGTTCTTCATAAGCAAGCTTGGCATTCGGATAAATTGGTTTCGTATTACCGTATCCAACAGCAGTCATTCGATTGCGTTCGATTCCATGATCAGCTAAGTACATTAAAACCCTTTTTGCTCGAGCTTCAGATAACTTTTGAGCACCGAGTGAATTTTCTCCTACAGCATATACATGACCCTGAATTTCAATATTGATGTCAGCATTCGAAGCCATGAAGTCTTTCAAACGGCTTAGCTTCCCTTCTGAACCTGTCATAAATTCACTGGTTCCAGGTTTGAATTCAATTTCTTCAATTTGTAAACTTGAACCCTTTTTAAGTCGCTGCATTTTTAAAATAACAGTTTGTTCTGTATTTGCCACAAGTTCTACTTCTTTATCAACAAAGAAATAGCCTTCAGCATCGCACTTGATGTAGATTCTTCCAGATCGAATAACATTTAAAAAGATGTCACTGCCGCTATAGAGCGCCGTCATGTCTTTCGACCCTTCAATTGTTAAATTGGCAATGATTGGTTCATTTGTTTCTTCATCGCGCACTGTTATGGAAAAACTTGGAGCAAATTCATCTGATCGCTGATCAATGATTTTTGTCTCATTTGCAGCATGATCTGCTACATTTTCAGCTTCAAAATTAAAGTTGAGCTGAACAATTCCTTTTGATTTTTCACTTGTTGAAAATCCAATTAAAATTTTCTGATTTGCAGTAAGTTTCAACGGGTAGAGGAAGCCATTTTTAACATTCACATCTAAGCCAACTGAAGACACATCTTTTCCTTTGTAAATACGTTTCACTTCAGCAATAGCTCTGCTCAATTCATCACAAACATTGTTTTCCATTTCTTCAAATATTATTAGTTGAAGAAAGTCGTTTGGAAGTGTTGCTTTAAACGACAATGTTCCATCATTTGGTGCAATATAACTAACCCAGATAATGTTTTTATCTGAGATTTCTTTGAGAGATGGATAACTTGCTAATTCTGATTTTTGCCCACCGTTAGCAGTGAATTGCAAGGTGTAATTTCCGGATTTAAATAGATTAACTGCACCTTCACAATCGGCAATGGAATAAGTGTCAATTTTCTTCGCTTGAGAAAAAAGAGTAGCCGAAATGAAAATGAATATAAATGTTAACCTTAAATTTACCATCTGTGAACAAATCAAATGTACCAAAGTTTTTGGTTCACTTCTTCTAATAATGCGTTAAAATTTTGATAAACTGATGGATACACTTTACGATCGCATAGGACCAGACAAATTAAAACAACTTGTTGACGCATTTTACAATTTTGTCTTCGCTAATGAAAAAATCGCGCCATTATTTCAAAATGACAAAGAAGAGATAAAGGAAAAGCAGTTTTTATTCTTGACGCAGTTTTTAGGCGGACCATCTGTGTATTCAGAACGCTTTGGTCATCCTAAAATGCGCGCACGTCATTTACCTCATAAAATTACCTTGGAAGCTAAGGAAGAATGGTTGAAATGCATGCGAATGGCGATTGATACCTTGGATCAATTGGACGATCAGTTGAAAGTAGAATTGTACGTTTGCTTTCCCCAAGTGGCTCAGCACATGGTAAATACTTAATCACATGGATAGTTTCAAATCGCCAGTTGAATTGATGCGAATGATCAATTGGTTTAATTGAGGGTAAATCCCAACTAATTTTAAATCTTTCACTGTCCCGTTTAATTTTACTCCTTTGGTTAGTTCACGTTTCATTTCTTTTTGAACCATGTTTTTCATGTCTTTCAAATGTGGTGTTAAATCAAAAATGGCAAATTCACGCATCATATTGGTGATTTTAGTATTGAACATCCATTTTGCAGATTTCAACAATGCATCTTTCGTTTTGAGATCAAATGTTAAATCAGGAAAATAGATTTTTTGGGCCGTTGAATCAAAAACTGGTGTTCCAACCAAATACAATGTCCCTTTTCGCTTTCCTTCAAAATCAACTTTTAAATTCAATTGCTTTGATGCCGCACCTTGAATTTGAATTCCTGTAAAAATGACTTCATTGTTTTTAATTGTGACACTTTTACCTTTTAATTCACTCGTAAGAATTGAACTCAACGAATCGTATCCTGCAACAATGTCAACATCGATGTTAAATCCAGTTTGTGCTTTATGTTCACTGAGATTGGGAAGTTTTGGAACAACCATTTCAGGCTGATGAGTACTAATTTGAGGAATGAACGTTAAATTTAAATCGATGTAAGCGGTTTTTTTATCAAATCGAATATCACTCAAAGAAACAGCTTTTGGATATGCTGTGAAATAGCCATATTTTCCCAGTGAAGTTGGACTTGCTAACATTTTCCATACTTCTTCGATGTCTGAACGTATATCGATCGATGCAATTTGATCATCAATGTCTTTTTCAAGATCATTCAAGACTGTTGTTACTTCTTTTCTCAATTTATCGGTCGCGTCATAACTGAAAACAGTTATTTCACAAGGGTCAATCGTTTGAAATTTGGTTAGCTCTGTGGTAGTTTTGAATTTAAAGTCAGGTGATATTTTGAATTTTGTAGTATAGGCAACAGAAACGCGTCTCATTGGTTCTCCAACCCCGCAACTCGCATAAATTCTTGGAATTACACATGTTCCTTTCGAATCGAATAGCGAAGTGCAATTTGGGCAATAGTTTAAATACAACAGGTATTTCCCATCAACATCATACGACAAATATTCTCCTTTTCCTTCGAATTGAATTGGTTCACGGGTAAATTTGTATGAATAGCTTACTCCTTCACAATTTTCTTCTTTACCCGTAAATGTTTTTGGAAGTGATTTTTCAGTTTGCGTTAAATAGGGCTGTAGATTAATCTTAATTGGAAGACTCAATGTTGATTCTCGGTGATTAATTTGAGGAATTTCTTCCAATTGTTCAGTTGGAATTATCGGTTCAATTGGCTTACACGCAACAATAAAAGTACAGAGACCAAAAAGGAAGATTAGTTGTTTCATTGGATGCGTTTTAAGTTGACTTTTTGTTGATAGGTTGGTTTGTAGCTTGTCACTTTGAAAGACTCATTGTCATCACCTTCGGGAATTGAAGATGTAATGTTCGTAGGTTGCAGCAAGGAACCACCAAACATTTCGAACCTGATTGTATCATTTTCCAATGCCATGCTACAGGTATGAATTGTTCCAAGAACTTCAAATAATGAAAAGAATGTTCTGTTAAAATACGTCATGTCAATGATGATTCCATCCAATTCGTCCAATTTGAAATTGTTAGAAAGTGAATCTGCTGGTTGTATAATGCGATAATCTTTCACCATTTCACCATATTTTTCACTTTTATAACACATCCTATAAGTCCAAACAGAATCTTTGGTTACTTCCTTGAATTCAAATTCAACTGCCACTTCATCATTCATTCCTGTTGTATTCGTCAGTTGCATGATACCTGCATATTTCCCAATCCATTCTTGCGCATTAAAATCCTGACAAAGAACGTGTAGCGAACAAAAAAAGACGAAAGAAAGAATCAATACTGCTTTCATGAATGAAACTTTTAAACAAGAAAAAGGGCTCTACAGTGTAAAGCCCTTTTCCGGTATAAGTATAATTAAGCGTTAATTGCGATTTGTGATAAAGCGTTATTGAACGTATGACTTGGTCGCATTGCTTCTGTAATTTTTGTATTATCTGGATGATAGTAACCACCTAAGTCAATTGCATAACCTTGAGAGCCATTTAATTCACTGATGATTTGGTTTTCATTTGCCGTTAAGTCGGCTGCTAATTTTTTAAATGTTTCAGCTAATTCAGCATCCTTCGTTTGATTAGCCAGAGCATTTGCCCAATATAATGCCAAATAAAAATGACTTCCACGGTTGTCCAATTCACCCGCATTTCTCATTGGCGATTTATCGTTATCCAAGAAAAGGCCAGTTGCTTCATCCAATGTTTCAGCCAAGACTTGCGCTTTTTTGTTTCCTGTAGTCACACTCAAATGTTCCAAAGAAGCAGCTAATGCAAGGAACTCACCAAGTGAATCCCAACGCAAGTGACCTTCTTCGATGAATTGTTCAACGTGTTTCGGGGCAGAACCACCAGCTCCTGTTTCAAACAATCCACCACCATTCATTAATGGAACGATCGATAACATTTTCGCACTTGTTCCAACTTCAAGAATTGGGAATAAATCTGTTAAATAGTCACGCAAAACGTTTCCAGTTACAGAAATTGTGTCTTTTCCATCTTTCAAACGCTCCATTGTAAATTGAATCGCATCGTCTGGACATAAAATTCGAATATCCAATCCTGCAGTATCGTGATCGTTCAAGTATTCATTTACTTTCGCAATGATTTGTGCATCGTGTGCTCTGTTGTTATCCAACCAGAAAACAGCAGGAGTATCTGATAAGCGTGCACGTGTAACCGCCAATTTAACCCAGTCACGAATTGGTGCATCTTTCGCTTGACACATTCTCCAGATATCTCCTTCTTCAACAGTTGATTCTAATAAAGTTGCACCGTTGTTAGCGATTACACGAACAACACCATTTGCTTTCATTTCAAATGTTTTATCGTGCGAACCATATTCTTCTGCTGCTTGAGCCATTAATCCAACATTTGGAACAGTTCCCATAGTTACAGGGTCAAATGCGCCATGTTTTTTACAGAAATCCATTGCCACTTGATAAATTGTAGCGTAAGAACTATCTGGTAAAACGGCTTTCGTATCTCTCGATTTTCCTGCTGCATCCCACATTTGTCCTGAGTTACGAATCATTGCTGGCATTGAAGCATCAACAATTACATCACTTGGAACATGTAAGTTGGTAATTCCTTTGTCTGAATTCACCATCGCAATTGCAGGCCCGTTTGCATAACATGCTTCAATATCCGCTTCGATTGCAGCTTTTTGATCTGCTGGTAATGTTTGAATTTTAGCAACTAAATCACCAAATCCGTTTTTAACATCAACGCCTAATTCAGCTAAAATAGCTCTGTGTTTTTCAAAAACTGGAGCGAAGAATACTTTTACCGCATGACCGAAAATAATTGGATCTGAAACTTTCATCATCGTTGCTTTCATGTGCAATGAAAACAATACGTCTTGATTTTTCGCATCAGCAACTTCTTTTTTCAAGAAATCGACCAATTTGTTTTTGCTCATGAA
>JBDLVK010000110.1:0-88366 GCA_039804825.1 Bacteroidota bacterium | reverse complement strand
ATCAACAAGCGGTTCATCACCTTGGATATTTATAACCACATCCATATCTGGAAAATGGCTAGCTACTTCGGCACAGCGATCTGTTCCACTCGGATGGCTTTCGTTGGTCATCATTACCTTTCCTCCGAATCGATGAACTTCATCAACAATGCGTTGATCGTCCGTCGCAACAATTACTTCAGTAATGCGTGTAGATTTTTTCGCGCCTTCATACACGCGCTGAATCATTGATTTGCCTTTCAGATCAATCAATGGTTTACCAGGAAAACGCGAGGAAGCGTAGCGTGCAGGAATAATACCAAGAACTTTCATTCGTCAATTATTAGTTATTCCAAAGCTACTTAATTTTACCAACTCTCGAATCCTTAAAACTTCATTTGCAACTGCACTAAGAAATTTCTTGGTGCTTGAATATCTCCAGGACGAGTTGAATATTCTGCATTCAATACATTGTTGACCATGAAACCAACGCGGTAATGTTCTTTGAACGAATACCCTATACGTGCATCCACAACAATAGAACCTCCATTGTGAATTTGACGGTATTCTTTCAAACCAGGTAAAATTTGTGTTCCAAAAACACCATCTTCAAAAGTACGATCAATGTTCGGCATGAAACTATTGTAGCGAACAGAGAATCCAGCACTGAACTTTTTCCAAGTTGCTTCAACATCAGCCTTTGCCAAGTGTTTAAAACGGTATTTCAGCATGGTACTTCCTGAGTCAGAGAAATTTGAAATGTACAAGGAATCACTGTTCAAACTTACTGGATTCATGTAGGTATAACCGACCAATGTCACTAATTCAACTTGTCCGATTTTACCTTGGCTATTGAATGAAACTTCACACCCGGTGATGCGAGCGCGCTCCGCATTTTGCGCTTGGAAGCCCAACCAATTTTTTATGTAACCAGGAGAATTTGGATCAAATGACAAGACCATTCCAGGAGGAGGATACAATCCAAAGGTAAATTCCATCATATTATTGTATTCGTTGATGAACCCAGCAATGTCGAGTAATCCTTTCCAATCACCCATTTTAACTCCCTGTTTGATACCTATTTCTGCTGCCCAACCTTTTTCTGGTTTTAATTTTGAATTTGGAAAAATGTTCAACGCTCCCACACTTGTTACTGTGTATCTTTCAGCAACAGAAGGATAGCGAACACCCTGTCCAAAAGAAGCTCTTAAGTGCGTGTATTTGGCGATTTGGTAGTGAACACCTGCTCTGAAAATTGGATAAACAGGTAGTTTTTTTGTTGAATCGGCATTCAAATAAAACTCTGAGTCACCACGACGATTGTCTTGCTCAAAATATTCAAAACGCACACCTCCCGTTAAATCAAGTTTACCTATTTTATGTTCGTATTGACCATAGAGGGCAGAGTTACTTGAAAAATGATCTCCAAAAAGGTTGGAATTCACCAAATTATACATTGTTGTAGCTCCTGCTGTTATAACTATCTTGTTTTTAAACGTTCGTTGAAATTGATAATCAGCATAGGACAATGTTGAACCAGAACTTTGATCTGGGTTGGTCATGTTCACGTTATTAATATGGTATAGACGTGTTTTTAAATTGTGCTTATTGTTGTACTTATCAACGTATTTAATGTATGGATCTATGCTCAAGCGCAAACCTGTATTGTAGGTTAATGTTGAAGTAGAAAGACTTGTGTCAGCACCTCCACTTGGTGTGTATGCAAATGTGTCGCTTTGCCAAATGATAAAATTTCCTGTTTTTTGAAATTGCACATTGTAGCCAACTCCAGCTTTTATGTTTCGGTATTTTTCTGGTCGAAAGAACATGGTACCAGAAACACGCGCTCTATCTTCTGTTTCACCTTGACGGTAACCTTGATTTTTGAATCCTGTCGCAGAAATTGTATAGCCAAACTTTTTGTGCATTTTTCCATAATATGCTTCAACCTGGTAAAACATCGGATTGGACGACCACCATTTTAAGGTCTCTCGTTTCGGATTTCCATAGATTCCCGACATTACTTTTACGCGTGTTTCACCTTTAGTGGTTGGTTCGCGCTCCGTCAATGAAATGATACCATTTAGTGCTCCACTACCGTATAAAACAGACGAAGCACCTTTCATGATTTCGATTTGAGAAGCTTGTTCCATCGGTATCGAATTCCATTTTGTATCACCTGCATCTCCCGATAAAAGAGGAACACCATTCCAAAGTAACATTACACGACTTCCGGCTCCATAAGAGAAACCACTACCACCACGGATACTCACTTGGCCATCCATTGCGTAAACACCCGGACTTTGGTCAACTGCTTGCTCTAAATCCGTAATTCCTTTGTTATCAATTAATGTTGGTTTAATGATTTCCATAGAAATTGGTACCTCTTCAACTTTTTGAGACCTTCTACCTGAAACAACAACAGTAGCAATGGATTTAACCGGAACTTCTAAATTAATGGTGATTTCTCCAGGGCCTGATACAATTGTTGTATCATTAACATAAGACAACATGCTTGTGATAAGTGTAACAGGATAAGAAGTTACATCTAGTTGAAAATAGCCATTTGCATCTGAAATTGCTTTTGCACCATTGGAAGCACTAATTTTTGCGCCAACAAGTGTTTCCTTTGTTTCAGAAGATTGGATTTTTCCAGTGAGTTGCGAAAATGCCAAAAAAGGCATGAAGCATATAAGTAGTAATCTCGTTTTCATAAATTAGGCTTTAAACCGTCTTGCATTGTGCTAAAAATACCAAAAATGCTGAATTATGCCTAAAAATATTCATAAATGAGTGCGCTACAGGATAAATTGAAGCTGAAGTAAAAATGTTCTTGGCGCTTGAATATCTGCAGGCCTACTCACATATTCTGCATTAAAGACATTATTAACCATAAATCCAACGCGGTAGTGATCTTTGAATTTATAACCGCATCTAACGTCAAACACTAAGCTTCCATGTTGGTTTCTTTGGCGGTAATCTTTTAAACCAACCAAGAATTGTTGTCCTAAGAAACCATCCTCAAATGGAGCATCTATATTCGACATGTAGCTATTGTAGCGCATAGAAAAACCAACACTCATTTTTTTATAGCTTGCTTCCACGTCAATTTTAGCCAAATGTTTGAAACGATATTTCAAGATATTTGTCCCCGAATCCGAGAATGTACTCATGTAGATAGAATCTTTGTTCAAACTAATCGGATTCATGTAGGTATAACCAATTAATGTTTGAAGTCCTACTTGCCCAATTTTACCTTCACTGGCGAATGACGTTTCAATTCCAGTAATTCTTGCTTTTTCTGCATTTTTCGCTTGAAAACCAACCCAATTTTTGATGTACCCGATATCGTTTGGATCAAACGATAACTGAATCGTATCAGGAGGATACAATCCAAAGGTAAATTCCATCATATTTGAATATTGGTTTATAAATCCAGCCACATCAATGAAGCCTTTCCAATCACCCAATTTTACTCCTTGTTTGAATCCAAGTTCTGTCGCCCACCCTTTTTCGGGGTTTAGTTTTTCGTTTGGAAAAATAATTACTCCACCAACGGAGGTTGCTGCATATCGTTCAGCAACAGATGGAAAACGAATACCTTGACCAAAGGAAGCTCGTACATGTGTGTATTTTGCTAATGGGTAATGAAGACCTAAACGAACAATTGGAGCGATTGGTAAGGAAAAGTTTCCCAATTGTATTTTAGAATCTGGAGTACGAGCATCTTGTTTAAAATATTCTATACGTACTCCTCCTGTTACGTCTAATTTTTTCCATTTCACTTCATATTGGCTGTAAGCAGCAAGATTCACAGACAGGTGGTTCCCAAATACGCTACTCAAAATGCGGTTGTTTAGGGATGTTCCTCCGAACGTAATTGAGCCAAGTTTCTTGAATTTGTGTTGGACTTGATAATCGGCGTAGTACATTTCTGCTTTTGAAGAAGCAAAAACATTTGTTTCATTCCCTGTTGTTACAAGGTAATACCTCGTTTTTAATTCATGCTTGTTTCCATGTTTATCAACCATCTTTAAATATGGATCCACATTTACGCGAATCGAACGCTGATAGGAAATTGAAGAACCTGAAGCATGCGGATCTTGACCACCAAGCGCGATGTAACCGAGGGAATCACTTTCCCACAAGATAAAAGCACCTTGATATTGGTATTGAGCGTTATAATTTACTCCTGCTTTTAGCTTTGGAAATTTTGTTGGTTTATAAATAAACGCTCCATTTAGACGAACTCTATCCTCCACTTCCCCTTTTCGATATCCATCACTTGTGTAACCATTTAAAGAAAATGTATATCCAATTTGTTTGTGCATTTTGCTTAAGAAAAAATCGGCTGTATGAAACATGGGATTTGTTGTCCACCATTTTAAACTTTCGCGTTTCGGATTACCATAAAGTCCTGATTGAACCCTAGCTCTTATTTGCAATTTATTTGTTGGATCATTTTCAGTAAGCGAAATAATCCCATTTAACGCACCACTACCATATAAAACCGACGATGCACCTTTTAGAATTTCAATTTGCGATGCATTTTCCATTGGAACCGCATTCCATTTCGCATCACCCAAATCAGGAGAGATCATTGGCACTCCATTCCAAAGTAAAAGAACGCGACTTCCTGCTCCATAGGAATATCCACCACCACCACGGATACTCACTTGTCCATCCATTGCATAAACACCTGGACTTTGGTCTACCGCCTGCTCCAAATCTGTAATTCCTTTGTTATTGATTAAAGCGGGCTTTAAGATTTCCATTGAAATCGGAACTTCTTCTATGCGCTGTGATCTTCTACTCGCTGTTACGACAACAACATCCATTTTTTTCAGCTCTAATTCCAAAGAAAGTACCAAGGTAGTATCCTTCATTACAATCAATGTATCCGTTTTATAGGTTGCCATGGATACAATAAGGGTGAATGGGATTTTTGATGCGGACAATTGAAATTCACCATTCAAATCTGTCAATGTTTTTTCTCCAGATGAACAACTAATTTTTGCTCCGATAATCGGTTCGTTGGTTTCTTTATCAATTACTTTTCCGTTTGTTTGAGAAAAGATAATTGCAGGTAACAGCATACATAGTAGTAGTAATGCTTGACGTTTCATTTAAACAGTTTTCTATTCGGTATGAGGTAAAAATACTTATTTAATTTTCATACGATTCGTATTTCGAAAAAACTTTCATTCTGCTTTTATAATCGGGTAATATTTCATATCTTCAATAGACCTTAATACTTTTTACATTGAACAAATCAAGCATCATTTATCAGATTGGGCTCACATTTTTGCACGGCATAGGTCCAAAAAAAGCAAGTATCTTAGTTTCAAAACTTGGAACCGTTGAGGCCGTATTTCATGAAAAACTACATGTGATTCATCAACGAACAGGCATCAGTGAATCAATTCTCGTGAACATGAAGCGCGATGAAGCTTTAAAACGAGCAGAAAGCGAAGCGACTTATTGTCTAAAACATGGCATACAAACCCATTTCTATTTGGAACAAAACTATCCACGTCGATTAAAACAATGCGATGATGCGCCGCTCTTGTTGTATAGTAAGGGAACTTTTGATTGTAACCCTGAAAAATCCATTGCAATTGTCGGCACTCGGAATGCAACGGCATATGGTTCTGATTTATGTCATGAATTAATTGAAAACCTTGGTTCAAAAAGTATCCAAATTATCAGCGGGATGGCCTATGGAATTGATATTATTGCCCATCAACTGAGTGTGAAACATGGTATCCAAACACTAGGTATTTTGGGACATGGGTTGGACCGTTTGTATCCGAGTTCTCATCGCAGAACAGCAGAGCAAATGTTCGAGAACGGTGGATTAATGACGGAATTTATTCCTGGAACCAAGCCAGATCGAGAAAATTTTCCGATGCGTAATCGCATTGTAGCCGGCATGGCTGATGCAACAATCGTGGTTGAGAGTAAAACTTCTGGTGGATCATTAATAACCGCTGAATTGGCCAATGATTATAATAGGGATGTGTTCGCGTTTCCTGGAAATATTGGTCAACAATTCTCAGCAGGTTGTAATCTGTTGATTAAACAGCAAAAAGCGCAAATGGTCTTGAATGCAGAAGATTTTTTGGAGCAAATGGGATGGAACACAGAAAATGAAGTCAAGAAGCAAGCCATACAGCGCAGTTGTTTGGTTGAACTTGATGATCAAGAAAAAGCCATTTTTACGGAATTAGAAAGCAATCCGCAGGAACATATTGATGTACTTTCCTACAAAACAAAGATTCCAATTTCCAATTTGAATGTAAAGTTGTTTCACTTAGAAATGAAAGGATTGATTAAATCTTTGCCTGGAAAAAAATACTGTTTGGCATAAAAAAAGGTGTTGCACAATGTACAACACCTTTTCTATCAAACGAGTTGATATTATCTTCTAACTCCTGCCTTCAAGAAACGACGATTATCCATCACTTCCGCTTTCTTTTTCAAGCCATTCATTACCATTCCTTGAATGTTACCTTTCGCAGATGCTAACAATTGTTCTTTTTCTTTTTTGAAATCTGCAGCTGCTGGAGCTTTAATTGATTTGTCAATACGGATTACATAAACACCCAATTTACCTTTTAATGGTAATGTAGTTTGTCCTGGTTTAAGTCCTGAGAAAATTGATCCAATCACTTCTGGTTCAAAACCAGCACCAGTAATTTGTGGATTCGCGAATGTAACTTCCGCTTTCATGATTTCTGTTTTCGAATTTTGAGCAATAGCTTTCAACGATTTAGCTTTAGACAATTGTGCTGTAAAACGTTTTGCTTTTTTCTCTTCCAATAAATCACGTTTCATCACGATTTCAGCATCCTCAAACGTAGGAACACCTTTCTCACGAATTGATGAAACAATTGCAATAATGTAACGCTCTTTGTCTTTTATTGGTGCAGATGTCATGTCACCAACTTTCGCTTCTTCGTTGAACGCTAATTTCAATATTTTGTCTTCAGCTAATGTTGTAGTGAAACCATATAATTTCGGTGCTTCTTCCAAAATACTTAACGGACGAACAAAATAACCAGCTTGTTGAGCGATTGTATCAAACATTGCTAATTTCTTTCTGATATCTTCCAATTTAGATAATTTATTATCCAATTTGTATAACAATGAATACACCTCACTATCTTTTCTGTCAACAGTTTCTTGACTTGGTTTAAATGTTTTAAATACAGAAGCTAAAACTGGCAATGTCGTTGCATCACGCTCCATCACTTCAATAATGTGGTAACCAAAATCAGACTTAGCAATTCCAATCGTTCCAATTGGTTTTGTTGCACAGAAAGTTGCAAACTCAGGAACCATATCTGCTTCAATGAAGTTGTCGATTACACCACCTTGAGGGACAGAACCTTTATCGTCAGAGAATTTTGTTACATACTCACTGAAATTGTCTTTGTTCACCAATTTCAATAAGCTGTCAGCTGTCTTTTGTTTTGAATCTAACACTTTTTTGTCTTTTGATTGGTTCGTAGCAATCAAAATGTGACGCGCTTTGATGCGTGAAGGTGTAAATCCAATTACTTTCGAGATCACAACATTTCCTTTGCTATCGTATGGACCAACAACTTGACCGATACTTGCCGTTTTGAACACAGTATCCATGTATTTTGGATACGATTGTAATTTTTGCGCTTTCTCGTTGTCTTCAGGAACTGCAGTTGCACGTTTGTCAGAGAAGTACAAAGGAATCATACTGTTTTTAACTACAAACACTGAATCGTTCGTTGTAGCAGTGAATTCATTTTTCAATTTTACCATTTCACGATTGAAACGAATTGAATCGTATTTAGATGGGTTAACTACAACATCAAAATAACGAACCTCTCTACTAGCACTTCGGTTTTCGTATTTTTTATCGTTTTTATGCTCTTCGTAATACGCTTTCAATTCTTCGTCAGAGATTTTAATTTTCTCGTCTTCGATTTCACTGTAACGTTTTACAACATACGAAATCGCTTTCTTCTCGTTTTGAGCGTAGTATTCTTCTTCAGCCTCTAATTTTGTAACATACAATCCTTGACCAACAATAGCGAAATATTTTTCTTGTTTTCTTTTGTCAGTGAATTGTTTTCTAGCATCTTCCCATTGTTTTTTCACGTTCGGATCAGCTGATGTTTCCATTTCTTGAATACGTTTTTCCAACAATTTGTAGTTGAACATTCCCGTAATAGAATCTGTAAATCCTTGTTGCAATTCAGGTAAAACTGAAAAACCATCTTGACCATACAAGTATGATTTCAATTCGTTATCACTCACATCGATTCCTAAAGCTTCATATTCTTGTTCGAAGATGATTGACTCTACAACATAGTTCCAAGCTTTGTCAGCCGAAGCATCTTGATCTTTTTGCGTGTATTCGCGCTGTTGCTGTTGGAATTGCATTTGATCTTGTTGCTGAAATAAGTTGTTTGCTTCTTCGTATTTTTTGAAGTCAACCATTTCACCGAATACAGTTCCATATCCAATTTGCTCTTCAGATCCTCTACCCATCTTACCGTAAGCTCCCAAAATGAAAGCCACCAAGGCAAGTCCAATAATCACTACAAGTAATACAGATTTTTCTCGAATTTTTCCGATTAATGCCATTTTCTTTTTTCTTTAAGGTTGCGAATATAATTAGATGAATTGATTTTTAAAAATTTATCGAGCACTTTAAAAAAGAAAAGCCGTTCTTATTGAACAGCTTTTCTCAGTTTTTAAGTCTTTTTTATAATCCTCCTCTACCTGTAGTCGGTGTTTTTGGAGTCGATTCTGTTGGCTTTAACTCAGGTTTTCCGTCCAGTTTGATTTTGTTTTCTGGACATGCGCCAACTGCGTCACCATGCGCTTGATGCGCCGGCCAGTCAGATAAAGGAATTTCTATGGTTGTAGAAACGCCATTTTCAGTGTGGCAAATTGTTGTTTTTGCCTGTCCAATTTGACCTCCAGTTCCGGTTGTTCCTGTATCCGTTCTTCCCGAACCTTGATCAGTTCCTGTGCCCGAAGTTGAAGGAACATAATTGACTGTTGTCGTTTCAGTTGTCGTTCCGCAATCATTTGTTACTGTCAACATGATTGTGTTTGTTCCTTGAATCAATGGAAGATTTGCATTGAACAAACTTGTTGAATTGTCATAACTGAAGGCAGTAATTGCGCGGTTATTTAATTTCAAAGCCATTACATTTCCTGGATTCAATACCGAAGCAGAGAACGCAAAGTTTTGATCAGAAACAGTCAAACCATTTGTCGCTGGATTAATAAACGTAATTACCGGTGCAACACATGGTTGGTAAGTAACTGTGATTGTTTCAGAAACTGTTCCGCAATCATTTGTAGCTGTAACGACAAAGGTATTTAATCCTGCATTCAAATTCACTTTTCCTGTCAGTCCAGATGATTGATTGAAACTAAACCCTTGAATTGGCGAACCATTTTGAGTAACATTTACGCTAGAGTTAGCAGTCAGATTTGAAATTGAAGCATTCATACTCATTGAAGCCGTATTCACCACCATTCCGCTTGTTGAAGGATTTGTGAAAGAAATCACTGGCATCACACATGGCGTGTAATTTACAGTTACTGTTTGCGTTGTTGTTCCACATGCATTTGTTGCTGTAATGACGAATGTGTTTGCACCATTGTTCAAGGTTATTTTTCCAACTAATCCAACACTTGAGTTGAATGTGAAATTCGTAAGTTGATTTCCATTTTGCGTAAACACAATGTTCGAACTATTTTCCACATTTAATACAGAAGCGTTTAATGTGAATGAAGACGAATTAACTGTCATTCCTGAATTTGCAGGATTTACAAAGGTTACAACCGGCAATACACAAGGCTTATAAATTACCGTGTATTGTTGAGATGCAGTACCACACGCATTCGTTGCATTTACAACAAAGGTATTAACACCCGTTACCAATGTAACATTGCTCGATAAAGCTCCAGTTGTACTGTTGAAGTTAGCTGGAACGGAATTGCTTCCGTTAAATGAATACGTAATTCCTTGACCATTACCCATGTTTGTTAGCAGCGCATTAAATGTAAATGCTGGATTGCTCACCGTTGCGCCTGAAGCAACTGAATTTGTTAGACTCACAGTTGGTGGAACACAGTTGTTGTAATTCAATGTTAACGTTACTGCGTCTGTACCACAAGGTGTTGTTATTGACAATACAATTGTGTTTAAGCCAGGCACCAAATTAATTGTACTTTGGAAAGCACCTGTTGCATTGTTAAAACTGAAATTAGTGATTCCTCTACCATTCACATTCAAGGTAATTCCTTGGCCATTTGTTGCATGTTGAATTGTTGCGCCCAACACATAAGATGATGACGTCACAGTTGTTGATGCTGGCATGTTCAAGGTAATTGCAGGAGCAATACAATTATTATAGGTAACAGCAACGGTTTGTGAAGCTGTACCACAAGGTGTTGTGATAGAAACAAGAACCGTGTTTTCTCCTGGATTCAAGGTCATTGAAGCTTGAAGAGCACCAGTTGCATTGTTGAACGAATAATTTGTTACAGGAACATTGTTTAATTTCAATGAAATACCTTGTCCATTGTTTGAATTTGTGATTAATGCACCAAACGTAAAGTTTGCTGTTGTTTGTGTGCTGTAATTCATCGATGGTGTAACAACTGTAATTGTTGGAGCCACACAAGGTGTGTAGGTAACCGTAACTGTTTCAGCATCTGTTCCACAAGCATTCAACGAACTTAAAACAAAGGTGTTGATTCCAGGATTTAATGTCACAGTGCTTTGGAAAGCTCCCGTAGCATTGTTGAAACTGAAATTCGTTACGTTGTTTCCATTTTGATTGAACGTAATACCTTGTCCATTGTTTGAATTTTGAATCGTTGCATTTAAAACAAACGTTGGATTAGAAACATTCGTTCCGTTTGAAGCAGGCGTTACAAAATTGACAACAGGAGCAGTACAATTCGAATAGTTAATTGTAATTGTTTCGGTGTCTGTTCCACATGGTGTATTCACTGTTACAATAAATGTATTCAATCCAGGAACCAATACAACTGAGCTTGTTAAACTTCCTGTAGCGCTGTTCAAACTGTAATTCGTAATTGCTCTACCGTTCAACGACAAAGAAACGCCTTGTTGACCAGTACCCACATTTTGAACCAATGCTGAGAAGTTGAAATTAGCATTGTTTACTGTTGTGCCGTTTGTACTAGGCGTTACAATTGTAATTACTGGTGGAATACAGTTATTATAAGTAATCGTTACCGTTTTAGAATCTGTTCCACAAGCAGTTGTTGCTGTAATAACAAACGTATTCAATCCCGGTGCTAAGCTGACATTTGCTTGTAAAACACCAGTTGTAGCATTGAACGAATAATTTGTAATGGCAGCGTTATTCAATTTAACCGCAATTCCTTGTCCATTGTTTGTGTTTTGGATCAATGCAGTTAAGTTGAAATTTGCACTTGTAACAGTCAAACCATTTGAAACTGGTGAAGTAATGTTAACCGATGGCAATACACAAGGTTGGTAATTTACAACCACTGTTTCAGCATCTGTACCACACGATGTAGTAGATGTTAAAATGAATGTATTCAATCCTGGTAATAAATTCACTGTTGCTTGAATTGCTCCAGAAGCATTGTTGAAACTGTAGTTTGTGATTGAAGTATTGTTCAATTTCAAAGAAACCCCTTGACCGTTGTTTGAATTTTGAATCAATCCACTAAACGTGAAACTTGGTGTAGAAACAACCATTCCATTCGAAGCTGGAGATGTAACACTTACAACGGGAACCAAACATGGTTGATAGTTGATTGTAATCGTTTCTGTGTCTGTTCCACAACTGTTTGTAGATTTAATCACAATTGTATTCAAGCCAGGATTCAACGTTAATGTTGCTTGCAAATTACTTGTAGCATTGTTGAATGAGAAGTTTGTAATCGCACGAGTGTTGTGCGTTACCGTGATTCCTTGACCATTGTTTGAATTCAAAACAGAAGCATTCAACACAAAATTTGGTGAAGAAACTGTTGTACCATTTGATGCAGGTGCAATTGGAGTAATTACCGGAGCAACACATGTTTGGTAATTCACAGTTACTGTTTCTGTCGCTGTTCCACAACTATTTGTAGAGGTAATTACGAAGGTGTTTAAACCTAAAGCCAAGGTTACAGTTGCTTGAGCAGCGCCCGTTGAAGCATTGTAGTTTACATTCGTCAAAGCGCGCGTGTTGTGTGTAACTTTAACTTGACTATTAGCACCATTTTGAATTAAAGCAGACAAGGTAAAGTTTGCTGAACTCACTGTTGTTCCACTTGTCGTTGGAGAAACTAAGGTAATACTTGGGACAATACATGTTTGGTAATTTACAGTCAACGTTTGTGAGCTTGTACCACATGCTGTTTGTGCAGTAATAATAAATGTATTTGTTCCTGGAGCTAAGTTCACCGAGCTTTGAAGTGCTCCAGAAGTGGTATTGAACGTGAAGTTCGTACTATTCACATTGTTTTGTGATACCGTAATTTGTTGGTTGGAAGCATTTTGAACAACAGCACTTAAGTTGAACGATGCCGATGTAACAGTTTGTCCACTAATTGTTGGATTCACCATTGTAATAATTGGTGATTTACATTCTTGGTAATTAACAGTAATTACTTTAACATCTGATCCACAACTGTTTTTTGCTGTAATTTCAAACGTATTCATTCCAGGAACTAGCACAACTCCAGCTTCTAAACGATCGGTTTCTGCATTGTAGCTGAATGTATAATTGTTCACGTTGTTTTGAAGAACAACAATGTTTTCTCTTCCAAGTACATTTTTAATCTCAGCTACAAGTTGGTAATTTTGAGTTGTTGCAACTACTCCATTCGAAGTTGGATTGATGTACATTACTGTTGGGTTCAAACAACCACCAGCTGTATTGTAGTTATCAACGTTTCCAATTGTATTTTCTGTATGATCTGCTCTTCCGCCTCTAAAACGGAAATTCACAAATGCTGAAGTGTAGTGATAAATATCACGGTATTTACTAGAAGCATCAATGTAACCATCGAAATTATCAACTAAGGTAAATGTTGTTTTGTGCTCCAATCCAATTGTTACACGTTTTCCAACTTGATACCCAATTCCAAAACCTAAGCTTGGCATGAACTTCACATTATAGGTGCTTTCTTTGGTTCCATCTAGTGGTGAATCATACATTCCATCTACCAAACTATTGATGTATGGTTTGCTTGTCACTTGATTGGGATCATAATTATAGTAACTGTCAGTAAGGTCAATTTGGTTTTGCAAATCGCCATACGATTGATACCACGTAAAACCAACACCTCCAAAAATGTATGGATCAATTCCAGTGCGCTCGCGAACACCATTAGCATGAATAGCAAGTTCCAAGGCAAGACGATGTACATCTGCTTGGAAGTTGTTTACCGTGAACCCCAATGAATCCTTGTACGTTTGTAGCGCGTAGCCTGGTTGATTTGTTGGATTGTAACTAGTTAAAGAAGTAGAATCATAATCTTGACCGTACCAGAATCCACGCAAGTAGCGGGCACGGATGTCAAAATATATTCTCTTTCCGTAATTGTAGTTATATGATCTACCCAAGGTTAATCCATATCCAACATTATTACGGTTTGCCACATCAGTGGTTTGCCAAGTTGTTCCAAGATTGAATCCTAAGAACCACTTCGAACTATTATCGTAATCTATCTTTTGGGAAAATAAGGATCCCATGGATAGAAGTAGGCTGAATGCGAGAGTAACTATTTTGTTCATATGCCATTATATTAAATTGTTCGGCGAAAAAAAACCTATTATTGTGCCAAAAAAACATAACTTCATCTTTTTGGTGGATTAAAACTATACATTTTATTCCAAGGCTGATTAAATTTGTTGTTATTTGTTAGAAAAACAAGGGGTTGAAGAACATGAAACTGAAGGTTGTTATTTTATTGTTAATGCCGTTTTTGCACCACAATTTGGTGGCACAACAGTCTTACAATAATTGTAATTCAGCTCTTGAACTTTGCCCAAATCAGCTCTTTTCGGTTTCTAATATCGATGCGAATAAAACATTCTGTCCGGGTTGTGAAGATGATTTTACCTTTTGTTTCACCTCCAATAATTCAATTTGGTTCACGTTTACGACAAATGCAACAGGTGGAGCAGTTCAAGTTGATTTTACCAATTTAGTTTTTCAAACAAATCCTGGTCAAGACAACGCGCTTCAAGCAACGATGTTTTCAGCCAGTGTTCCATGTAATGCCGCTTCTTACACGGCAATTGGAAATTGTGTTTCGAATGGTACGGCACCTTTTTCCTTAACAAGCGCAGCACTTTTACCTTCAACTACTTATTATATAGTTGTTTCAGGCGATATGAGTGGGGTTGGAATTACTGCTGCCGCAGAATGTTCGTTTGATTTATCAATAAGTGGAGCCGCTGTAGATCGTCCAATTCCTACAATTTCCTTAACAACGAGTTCAACCGCTATTTGCTTGAATGAAATTTTCACTGCCAATGCAACTGTTACTGATTGTCCAGATACTGGTATTTATACATGGTTAGTGAATGGAATTGAAGTTGCCACAACTGCGCTTCCAAGCTTTCAAACGAGTAGCTTGCAGGATGGAGATATTCTTTCCGTAGAAACAAGTTGTTATTTATTGTGTGCTGAAATTGTCTCTACAGCAACACCCGCCATTTCAGTTTATTCCTTTCCACTTGATGCAGGACCCGACCAAACAATTGCAACGGGATCATCTACGACACTTTCAGGAACTACAAGCGCACCCGTTTATACCTGGTCACCAACGTTTTACGTTAGTAATCCAAACAGTTTGACAGCAATTGCTTTTCCAGAAGAAACAACTGTTTTTACATTAAGTGCAACGGAGAATGGCTGTACTCAAGAAGATTATGTCACAATTACCATCACTGAAGAGCTTGTTTTTCCCACCACTTTTTCACCAAATGATGACAATACGAATGACGTTTGGGAAATTACAGGGGTGAGTAATTATCCAAATTGTTTTGTACGCATTTTTGATCGTTGGGGACAAGAAGTGTTTCAATCGACTGGATATTCGAAACAAAAAGCGTGGGACGGAACAGGTAAAGCCGGAAAATTGGCTGAAGGCGTTTACTTCTACATTGTTGAACTCCGTGATCCTGATAAACAAGAATTTAAAGGAAGCATTACATTGATTCGATGAAAAGTAGGTGGATTACATATTGCTTTTTCATGCTTTCAATCTTTGGAAGTGAACTTGTTCTTGCTCAACAAACGCCGCAATACACACAATGGTCGATGCACCAATTTGCCTTGAATCCAGCACATGCAGGAATAAAATCGTGTATTGATATTCACACACTTTATCGTGCCCAATGGTTGGGATTTGATGGAGCTCCAAGAAGTGGATTTTTGACTTTGAGTACGCCATTAAAATCAAAACGAAATAAATACTTAAGTGCCCGACAAGGATTGGGATTGCGTTTTGAAACAGACAAAATTGGGCAATTCAACACGAATCGCATGAACATTGCGTATGCTGCGCATTTTAATTTTACGCGCGATAATCGTTTGTCATTGGGAATTTATGGCGGTGTCATACAAATGGGTTACAACCCTGCAAATTCGGTAACAATCAATCCAGATCCTGCTATTTATCAAGAAGCATCGTTTGTTTCGCCGGATGCCTCGTTTGGCGCTTGGTGGAATGGAAAGAATTATTATTTCGGCTTGGTGATGCAGAATTTATTTCGCCCGAAATGGGATTTAGGAACGGATTCGCGCTATCGTTTTCACACCTTGTTAAACGGAGGATATCGTTTAGGCTTGAATGATAAAGTAAGTTTAACGCCCGCATTTTTATTAAAAATACCACCTCGTGCTCCAATGGCGCTTGACCTGCAATTAATGGCGGATTTTAGTAACAAAGTGAACATTGGAATTGGCTATCGCAACACAGACGCCATGACCTTTTTCGCCGGAATGAAATTCAACCAACGCTTATCTATTCAATATTCGTTTGATTTAACACTCTCTGCTTTGCGCAATGCCAGTAGCAACACCCACGAATTATCCTTAAGTTTCTCCGCGTGCAAACCCGAAAACACAAATCAATCACGCTGTCCGTTATTTGAGTGATTAAAATCCACCACCCGAAGTTATTCAATTTTCACTGTTTATAATTCGCTTTTCCTCTTGCTTTTGGAAGCACTAACTTGTTGATATTTGTTAGGCTAAAATAAATGTTATGAGATTAAGTGGTGTTATCCTTGGATTATTGGTGTTGGGAGCTTGTGTTCCTGCAAAAAAATACAACGATTTAGTGGCGCGTGAGAAAAAGTGTAGCGAAGAATTGGAAATGTACAAAACCAATGCACTTAATTACGAAGGAAAAGCAAAGGATTTAGAAGCACGTTATGATGTAATGAAGTCGGATGTTGAAAAACTAAAAGCCGATACGACACGAATTGGAAACGAATACCGTATTCTACAAACTCAGTACGATAAAATGGTGGTTCAAAATGAATCATTGGAAAAAGCGTTCGATAAATTGCGTTTATCTGGTGCAAAGGAAACTGCCAATTTACAAGCTGAATTGGAAAGTAAAAACATCGAATTGCAGCGAAAAGAAGATGCTTTGATGACGCTTGAAACTGATTTGAAAGCCAAAGAAGTGTTATTGGCTGAACGTGAACAACGTGTAAATGAGTTGGAAGAAGCAATCAAACGCAAGGACGAAGCAACGAAATTGTTAAAAGCCAAAGTAGCAAACGCATTAAAAGGATTTGAAAGCCAAGGTTTAACTGTTGTTCAAAAAAATGGTAAAATCTATGTGAGTATGGAAGCGAAATTGTTGTTTGCTTCTGGAAGTACAAGCGTTGAAGCGAATGGAAAAAAGGCCTTGGTTGAATTAGCAAAAGTATTGGAAAACGAAAAAGAGCTAGAAATCATCGTTGAAGGTCACACCGATACTGATAAATTGGTCAGTACAACACATCCAAAATCAAATTGGGAATTGTCGGTTCTTCGTGCGACATCTGTCATCGATATTTTGTTGTCTAATTCAAAAATGAATCCTGCACAATTAATGGCAGCTGGTCGTTCTGAATTTCATCCTGTAGATCCAAACGACAAAGCAAAAAATCGTCGTATTGAGATTATTATTTCTCCGAATCTTAACGAATTGTTCGATATCATCAACAAAGACTAAATTCAATGAATTTTCGCTTTGAACCACTTCGTTCTTTCAAGTTTTATCTACTCATTATCAATCGGATAACTCTACAATAAAATTTGATGCGGGCCTTGTATTTCTTTGCGTAAAATCATTTGAATGGTTCATGAATTGCTAACCAAGCACGATTGCTTATTTTTGCAACATGTCGTCTGTAAAAGAACATCTTCAGTTAAAACTCAAAACGCTTCCTGAGAAACCGGGAATCTATCAGTATTTTGATGCTGGAGGTACAATCATTTATGTCGGAAAGGCGAAGAACCTTAAAAAACGTGTTTCTTCCTATTTCAATAAAACACTGGACAACGGCAAAACAGTGATGTTGGTAAAACGCATTGCTGATATTCAATACATGGTTGTTGACACCGAATTGGATGCTTTGTTGTTGGAGAATAACCTCATCAAAAAATACCAGCCGAAATACAACATTCAGCTGAAAGATGACAAAACCTATCCTTGGATTTGTATTAAGAAAGAACCATTCCCACGGGTATTTTCAACGCGCAATGTGATCCGCGATGGTTCAGCCTATTATGGTCCTTATCCAAGTGGAAAGGTCATGCATACCTTACTTTCGCTGATCAAAGAATTGTATCCTTTGCGTAATTGCACTTATGATTTGGCGGCAAATAAAATTGAAGAGAAGCGCTATAAAGTTTGTTTGGAATACCATTTGGGAAATTGTTTAGCGCCCTGTGTTGGACATGAATCCAAAGCGAATTATGATGAAAAAATTGCGCAAATTGAGAACTTGGTGAAAGGTAATATTTCATCTGTGATGCAATTTCTGAAAGATAAAATGGTGCAACATGCCTCCAATCAAGAGTATGAGTTGGCTCAAGAAATGAAGGTGAAATTACAAACGCTCGAAAATTACAAAGCGAAGTCGACCATTGTTTCACCAAGCATACATGAGGTTGATGTTTGTACTTTACTCGATGAACCAGATGCTGCGTTTGTGAACTACTTGTGTATTCACAATGGATCAATCATTCACGCATATACCGCTGAAGTTAAAAAGAAATTGAACGAAACACGTGAAGAAGTTTTAAGTTATGTTTTGCCAGAATTGCGCGAGCGATTTTCAAGTGTTTCGAAAGAAGTATTGTTGGATGAACCTTTAAATTTAAAACTCGAAGGCATTCAGTTTTCCGTTCCCCAACGTGGCGATAAAAAACAATTGGTCGAACTATCAATGCGCAATGCGAAGTTTTACCGTTTGGAAAAAAACAAACAGGAAAAAATTGTAGATCCAGAACGTCATACGAAACGCATTCTTGAACAAATTAAAACAGATTTCCGCTTGACAGAATTACCTGTTCACATGGAATGTTTTGATAACTCCAATATTCAGGGTACGAATCCCGTGTCTGCATGCGTTGTCTTCAAAAATGGAAAACCGAGTAAAGCAGATTACCGTCATTTCAATGTGAAAACAGTTGAGGGCCCTGATGATTTTGCTTCGATGGAAGAAGCAGTTTATCGTCGTTATCGGCGTTTGTTGGAAGAAGGACAATCCTTACCGCAAATGATCATTATCGATGGTGGAAAGGGACAATTAGGGGCAGCATTGAAAGCGTTGGAAAAATTGGATATACGTGGAAAGGTCGCAATTGTAGGGATTGCCAAACGTTTAGAAGAAATTTTCTTTCCTGGAGATTCGTTACCGATATACATTGACAAGCGATCAGAAAGTTTAAAGGTTGTTCAGTTCATGCGCAATGAAGCCCATCGCTTTGGAATCACACATCATAGAAATCGTCGAAGCAAAGGAGCGCTAACATCTGAATTAACCTCAATCACAGGTATTGGACCAAAAACGCAAGAAGATTTGATGAAAGCATTTAAAACCGTTTCGGCAATTAAAAATGCATCAATGGATTCACTTGTTTCGGTGATTGGCGCTGCAAAAGCGAAAATTGTACACGGTTATTTTTCAACCGAGTCCAAGTAATTTCCCTCTTTCGGTTGACTTTCAACGCGGTATTAACAATCATTTCTTCGTAAGCTTTTTCTAGCAGGTATTTTTTAAAAAGAACAGGTTTTATTTTTGTTCGCATGAAAATGCTGCTTTTACTTTTCTGCTTGAGTGCATTAAGCATTCAATCGTTTGCTCAGAAGGACAAAATCATTGTGGTGATTGATCCAGGACATGGAGGAAGTGATCCAGGACATTTGTCCAGTAACAAGAATCATTTGCCTGAGAAGGATTTGAATTTATTGATTGCTAAAAAATTTGGTTCGTATATCGAGCAGAACATGAAAAATGTGACAATCATTTATACACGAACAGACGACTCATTCCCTTCTTTGGACGATCGTGTTGAAAAGGCCAATAATGCAAAAGCTGATTATTTCATTTCGATTCACTGCAATGCGAATGCGCGCACCAATGTTCATGGCACAGAATCACATGTTCACTCAATGAATTCAAAAAAAGCAGTAAGCCTAGCAAAAGAGTTTGAAAATGAATTTACTACACGTGCCGGAAGACATTCCAGAGGCGTAAAAGACACCGATGATCGCGAACATTCGTTACAAGTATTGAAGTATACAACAATGACAAGTGTTTTGGTAGAATGTGGATTTTTAACCAATGAAAAAGAGGCGAATTACTTGAACACAACAAATGGTCAAGATATTATTGCTTCAGCGATTTACCGAGGATTTCGCACAACCATACAAAAGGATTTTCCTTCCATTAGTTTCATGAAGAGCGCTGGAGGAAGTAATTCAA
Source organism: Bacteroidota bacterium (assembly GCA_039804825.1). Lineage (GTDB taxonomy): Bacteria > Bacteroidota > Bacteroidia > Flavobacteriales_D > Crocinitomicaceae > M0103. The sequence goes on along the minus strand of JBDLVK010000110.1, from coordinate 68,391 downwards.
CAGCAAATGCAAAGTCAACAAATAACACAACTAACACATCAACTGCCTCTGGAAAATTCACGATACAGATTATGTCGTCGAAGGAACCGATGGATACGGGAGGAGAAAGTTTCAAAAAATTAGGCTTAACTGTAACGCGTAAGAAACTAAACACCACAAGTGCTTACAAATATTTATATACAGTTGGAAGCTATGAATCGCAGGATGCCGCAAAGAAAGACTTGGAGAAGGTCAAGAAAAATGGCTTCAAAGATGCTTATATTGTAAAAGTTGAATAGCACGAATTGTATTTAGAATAATTCCAAAAAAGAACTTTTTTTGACAATTACCGTACTGTTTGTTACATTCACGGTATAAACTATGCAAAATGGCGACGGTATTTGAAACACGATTAATTGGTAACATCGGGAAAGACGCTGTTGTGAAAAACATGGAAAGGGGCGTAATTGCCATTAATTTTCCCGTTGCGCACAACAAAAACTGGAAGGACAAACGTACAGGAGAGACTAAAACAAAAACAACTTGGGTAAACTGCACGATCTGGAAAAAAGACGGCGCGAACTTAAGAATCTTAGACTTTTTAAAGAAAGGTGCATTGGTTGAATTGGAAGGAACGCCTTTTGCAAAAGCATATGCTCAGGAGGATGGTTTTATTCGCACTGAGATTCGTTTAAATGTTTCAAAAACAAATATTTTACGTCCTGCCAAATGTGAAGATGGCAATTGTGAAGATTTAGTAGATAGTGATCAATGTGAAGACAGCTTTGATGCATCAATTGATGATTTCACGTTGGATGAAGATGATTTTTAAGGAATTAGCGAGAAACGCTCACTTTTCCTGAATTTTTTTTCCAAAATAGCATTGCAGAATAAATTCTTTCTTTATATTTGCATTCGCTTTTCGGTAACGATAGTGAAATTCCTTCTTAGCTCAGTTGGTTAGAGCATCTGACTGTTAATCAGAGGGTCGCTGGTTCGAGCCCAGCAGAAGGAGCAAAATAAAACCCAGTATAGTTAAGTCTTTACTGGGTTTTTTGTGTTTTATAGGTTAACTGTTCTAGGTAACACTTTGAGTTGAATTCAACCTTAAACAGCAATTAACTTGCAAAAAACTTGCAAATTTTTCTTGTGCTTAAGCCATAATTTTAATTTTATGGCAACATTAAAACTCGCTTTAGATACACGTAGAGCAAAGAAAGATGGTACTTTTCCTCTTGTTTTTAGAATTGGTGTAGCTGGTAAATCAGCTTACATACAAACAGGTATTTATATTCCTGAGAACCAGTTTGACACATCTAAAAATCTTATCAAAGATGATGAAGCATTAAATCTTCAACTCATGAAACTTGAAGCTTCTTATAAGAATAGGTATTATCTGTATGTATTAGAAAACAAGAATAATGAAGATATTAATGAACTGAAGAATTTCCTTCTCAATAAACTCCCTGATGAGCTAACTATACAGGAGTTTTGGAATGAGCATGTGGATACACTTATTAAGGCAGGAAGAAATGGTGGAGCAAGGGTGTATAAGATGTCCTTAGACGTATTAAGCAAGAACACTAATCTGAATATCCCCTTTAGCAGATTTACATACAAAGAATTAATACTACTGGAAAGTAAGCTCTATACCAATGGCATGTCAACAAATGGCATGGGTGTTTACTTTAGATCATTTAGAGCAATTTGTAACAAAGCCATTCATCTAGATTTAGTTGGATATGAATGGTACCCATTTAGAAAATATAAGATAAAGAAAGAAAAAACTACACCACGTGTCTTATCTATTGTTGAACTACGTAGCTACTTTAATTATACAATGTCACCAACACACGCGCACTATAAAAGTTGGTTAATAGGTAAATTGATATTTCTGCTAAGGGGTATAAACTTAATAGATTTACTGCTGCTGACACCTAGCAATATTAAAGCAGACCGTATCATCTATAAAAGGGCAAAAACAGGCAAGATATACAGTATTAAAATAACTGATGAGGTTAAACATGTACTTGCTCAATTTAACCCTAACACAACCCTACTTGGTGTTTTTACAGATTTAGAATTATCTGATAAGGGACGATTAGTAAAACTACATGAACAAAAAAGAAAAGTGATTAATGCTCACTTGTCAAAACTTGGTGAAGCATTGTCTACTTCTGAGCCAATCAGTACTTATGTATTTAGATACAGTTATGCTAACGTGGCAAAACAATTAGGCTATTCTAAAGACCTAATTGCTGAAGCACTTGGACATGAGTATGGCAATTCTGTTACAGGTATTTACTTGGAGCAATTTGATTTATCTCTTATTGATGACATGAATGAGAAAATTATTAAGTTTATTCAACCATAAAATGTAAGGAAAGTATGTTGTACAATGATGAGGTTAAAGAGCTTGGTGAATCCAATATAAATGGAGAACGGATTGGAGAATGGAAGACATATAACCACAAGGACTTTTTAATACTCCAAGGCAACTACCAGAATGGTAAGAAACATGGTGTATGGTTGAGATATTGTGATTATGAAAAAAATGTAATTGTTGATACTACACAATATCTTTATGGAATTAAAAATGGTGCATTTACTGCATATTATTTAAATGAAGCTATACACGTAACAGGGCACTATACCAATGATATTCCGGATGGAAAATGGATAGAGTATAATCTAGAGGGCAATATTTCAAAATCTGAATATTATAAAAATGGAGAAAAGGAAGGTGCTTCAAGAATATATAAGGATGGGAAAATTATTTGGGTAAATAACTTTTTAAAAGGAAAACCATATGGATGGTTTAAACTTTATAGATATGACCAAAATGTAAAAGAAGGCATTTATCAATTTGGCTTGAAAGAAGGTATATGGAAATACTATCATGAATCTGCTGGAGTTGGAGTATTGGGTAACTACGTAGCAGATAAGATGGATGGGGTATGGATATATTATGATAGGGATTCCTTAGAAATAGGCAAAGCTATTTTTTCTGAAGGAAAACCACTTCACACAAATGGTGAGGTTTATTTAAATGAAGAGCACATCATGGACTTTTGTGAAACACTTTACTATTAATTCAATATTATTTTGCCAGTAACTTGTCCAAAATTGTTTTCAAATAGGATACTTCCTCTTTTAGTAAATCAATTTGTTGATGGTATAAGTTCTTTTCACCTTCTGATAATTGATTGTTATTAATTACTAATCCATTCCCTACTTCATTATTCATGACATTAAAAACCATGCTGTCATTGAAGGCAATAATTTCTTCTGGCTTCATATCAAGTACAGTAGCTATTTTTTCCAACTTGCTGTAAGTGATTTCTGATTCACCCAATTCCATTCTACTGTAGGCTCCTTGTGAAATCCCTATACCCTGTGCAACGTGTTCTTGAGTTAAATTCTTCAACTCTCTTAACTTTTTAATTTTATGTCCTATTTGCATATCCTTGCTTCTGCTGCTTTTACACAAATATAGAATGAATTTACATAGTTATCCGTGTTGATTTCAAAATATTTGACACCTTCTATTTAATACTGTACATATATTATGTGTAACACGCATATAGTATGTGTTTAACTTATTATTCACATTATGAATTACTTATAGTTTTGGTTCACCAACTACTTTAATCAACGCGGATGCAGAAAAGCGTGACTATGAGTATGCCTAAAACAACATTTACACTAATGAAAAAACTTATTTTTACACTACTTCTTTTAACAACTACTTTCTCAAGTAAAGCTCAATTTTTTGAGCAAGATCAAAACTTTGTTCAAGTTGGATATGGCTTAGGACTTGGTTATGGAAGACTATTAAATGCTTATCAAGCATATGATGGATACAAATTCTCAGGTTTTGGACCTGTAGCCTTAAGTTATGAAAGAGCAGTAACAGATAACATAGGTATTGGTATTCAATTTGGCTATTCATCATACGGTGGAACATGGAACCAATCAAGTTATTTGGGTACATCATACCAATATAAATATAGATGGAGTACATTGTCAATTATGGCAAGAGGTGCTTATCATTTCAATGTAAGAAATAGAAACTTTGACCCATATGGTGGGATTGGAATTGGGTTTGCAAAGTACTCTTATAAGTATACTTCAACTGATCCATCATTTAATTCTACAAATAACAACATTGCATTGGGGATCCCTTTAGCCTATCAAATCTTTATTGGTGCAAGATATATGTTCAATGACAATGTTGGAGTATACGGTGAAGCTGGATATGGATTATCCGTTTTAAATGTAGGTTTAACCCTGTCATTTTAAATAAACATTTGTGTATTATGAAATGGAGGTTAGAAAAAGCCTCCATTTTTTTAATTTTTACAAAAATTACCTATGAAAAAAATCTACTTTATTCTTTGTCTTTTAAACAGTTCCATTTGCTTTTCTCAGGCATTAAGTATTGAATGGCAAAAATGTCTTGGAGGGACAGGAACAGAATCAGCAACGAATGTTAAACAAACTTCTGATGGGGGTTATATTTCTGTAGGTTTTACAACCTCTATTGATGGTGACATTACTTTAAATCATGGTGGACAGGACTTATGGGTTCAAAAAGTAAATAGTTCAGGAACACTACAATGGCAAAAAACATATGGTGGAAGTTTAGATGATTATGGTTATTGTATCATAGGAACATCAGATGGGGGTTATTTAATTTCAGGAATGACATGTTCAAATGACGGAGACGTTAGCGGAAATCACACCAGTTCAAGTGGATACTGGGATGCTTGGTTACTTAAAATTAGTAACACAGGTATTATTCAATGGCAAAAATGCTACGGAAGTACAGGAACAGAAACCGCCAAATCTGTTATACAGACATCTGACGGTGGTTATGTTTTCACAGGTAACTGTCAAGTAAATAACGGAGATGTGACAGGCAACCACGGTAATTTAGATGTATGGTGTGTAAAAGTTAATAGTTCCGGAGTGCTTCAATGGCAGAAAAGTTTTGGTGGTTCAGGAGAAGATAGAGGATATAAAATTAAAGCAACAAGTGGTGGAGGCTATATTGTTTGCGGTTATACTGTTTCTTTTAATGGTGATGTTGTTGGAAATCATGGCAACAATGATGCTTGGGTGCTAAAATTGACCAGTACTGGTATACTTCAATGGCAACAATGTTATGGCGGCTTAAACATAGAACAAGCAGAAAGTATTAGTATGACATCAGATGGTGGTTATGTTTTTGCGGGAAAATCCAATTCAACTGATGGTGATGTTACTTTGAATAATGGAAATCAAGATGTTTGGGTAGTAAAAATAAATAATACTGGTGTTATTCAATGGCAAAAATCATTTGGTGGTTCAAACTCTGATTATGCTCATGAAATTGTTCAAACTGCTGATGGTGGTTATGTGATTAGTGCTAACACAACTTCCAATGACATTAATGTATCAGGAAATCATGGATCCAATGATGCCTGGGTAGTAAAAATAGACAGTTATGGAACAATGCTTTGGCAACAATGTTTTGGCAGTTCAAGCTATGATGACGGGTATGATATACAGACAACCATGGATGGAGGCCTGCTTTTTGCCGGACATGGAGCCATGAATAATGGTGACGTTTCTGGAAGTCATGGAGGCTTATATGATGCCTGGTTGGTAAAGTTATTTGATAATACTAACTGCAATTATTTTAATATTACCTCCAATAGTAATTATAATCCTACGGTTAATTCAGGGGCAAATGTTAGTTGCATGCCAATAACAGTAAACAGCAATGTACCACTTACCTATAATTGGTATCTAAATTCAACACCATTATCAAATGGTGTAAATTATTCTGGAACCACAACAAATCAATTAACAGTTTTAGGAGCCAATTATTCCCAGGATGATAATGCAAATTATTTTAGTTGCTATGTTACAAATAATTATGGTTGTGTTGATACTGCTTATTTTCAAATTGATGTTTGTGATGATATTACCCTACAACCAACTGATATAACTGCCAATGTAAATTCAACAGCTACTTTCTCTGTGGCTCATACTGATCCATCTGCTACCTATCAGTGGAAAACTGATATTGGTACAGGTTTTCAAAATGTAACAAATGCAGGGCAATACTCTGGAGCAAATACCAATACTCTTACAGTTTCAAATCTATCAACACTAAATAACAACCAATACTTCTATTGCAGAATATCTTCACATTGTAATTCTGCACAGTATTCTGATACAGTTGTGTTGATGATTAACTCCACCAATTCAATTGAGGAAAGTGACTTAAATCTTTTCACCGTGTCACCAAATCCCGTGCTAGATGAATTATACATCTCCTCACAAAAAATGAACAAAGACCTTTCCTATTTAATCTATAACCAATTAGGTGATGTTGTTATGACTGGTAAATTGGTTGTCAATGAAGAATTTATTAACTGTTCAGGATTAAAAACAGGGATGTACTTTTTACAGATTGGTGAGACAAATAGCAGAATTAAATTCATAAAAAATTAAGTCTATGAAACCCTTTTTAACTTTTATTACTTGCATTTTTTCATACTGTGGTTTTTCTCAACTCACCTACATACCTGATGATGGCTTTGAACAATACCTTGAATCTACATATCCATCTGTGAATAATGGTGCTGTTAATGATAACTATATTTTATCCTCAGGAATTCCAAATATTATTACAATTCAATTATCAGGAATGTTTGGCAATAGTGTTTCTGATTTTACTGGCATTGGTTCTTTAACCTCATTGTTGAACGTTCAAATAATGAACATGACAATGACTAACATAGATTTATCCAGTATAGAAAATAACTGGGTAAACCCTGTCGGATATATGATTGTAAGTGTTGAATATTGTAATAATTTGACCAACATTTCATTACCCAAAAATAAAATTAGATTGACACTAAGTAATAATCCTGTTCTGGAGAATATTCAGTTTCATCCCACTAATGTCTTTTACTCAATTAATGGTATACAAGATAATAATTCCATCACTACTATTAATCTTTCCAATACCTCAGGTGTTAATCCTGGTGCTCAATTATGGGTTTCGGGTAATACCAATTTACAATGTTTAAGTATAAATAATGGAGAATGTAGCAATTGGAGTGGTGTATTAACAATGCCAAATGGTACGACTAATGCAACATCACCTGGAGGGACTTTATATTGTGTTCAGGTAGACAACCCTGCCTACTCAGAAATAGCTGGAAATTGGAGTTTTTCTTCTGCAAATATTCCCAGTACTTATTATTATTCTACTAATTGTGGTTGCGTTGCTAGTATAGATGAAGAAATATTAGATGAGGTTACTATCTCTCCAAACCCTACAACTTCTAAATTTGTGGTTGAAGGCATGGTTGACATGACAGGAACAAATTATTATTTGTTAGACCAAATTGGTAACATGATTCACTCAGGAACCTTTGATGCTGAAAATAAGGAGATTGATCTATCACGTTTTGCAGAAGGTGTATATTGGTTGAAGTTTGATAACTCTTTACTACCAGTTCAAAAGATAATTAAACAGTAAACTCTACTATCAACTTGAAATTTTCAAAATGGGTATATACTAGAAAGTGTATACCCATTGTAGTTTATACCCCGGGCTAGATGTTTCATTTGCTATCCCCCCTCTTCAAATTTGTTGTTGAATTCACATGTGTGTAGATGTTCAACGGGTAATTGATCAATTGAAAAATCTTATGCAAATTCATCAACACAAAATCTGAACAGGTATAAAAATACTATATAGCTAAACCATATGTTAGCTGCGCGGCTTTAACAGCTTTTATTGAATACTAATTATTTATTAATCACTAAATTTTATTAGTATGAAACAGTTTGTAAAAGCAAGTAGACAAAAATGCACAATGAAGTTGTCCATTCAAGGACCTTCTGGAAGTGGTAAAACACTTGGTGCATTAAAGATTGCAAAAGGACTTACAGGAAGTCTGAAGAAAGTAGCAGTAATTGATACTGAAAACGGGAGTAGCCACTTATACTCTCACTTAGGTGGATATTCAGTGCTAACAATGGGAGCTCCTTTTTCTCCTGAAAAATTTATTGAAGCCATCCAATCTGGAATTAATGCAGGCTTTGAATGTCTTATCATAGATTCATTATCCCATGAATGGTTTGGTGCTGGCGGCATACTTGATGTTCACTCCCAAATGGAAGGTAATTCCTTTACCAATTGGAGTAAATTAACACCACGGCACAATGCACTTATTCAAACAATTGTTAACTCACCAGTGCATATTATTACAACGTTGAGAAGCAAAACTGAATATGTTATTCAACAGAAAAATGGCAAATCTATTCCTGAAAAAGTAGGTATGAAAGCTATTCAAAGAGATGATTCTGAGTATGAATTCACCATTGCCTTTGAAGTGAATAAAAATCATCTTGCCACTATTTCAAAAGACCGTACAAATCTCTTCAAGAATGAGGTAGAATTTCAATTAACAGAAGTAATTGGTGATAAGATTAAAAATTGGTGTTCAATTGATGATGCACAAATTACCAGTAATGTTAGACAACAAGTTTTAAACTGTAATGATTTGGAAGAATTAGACAGAATGATGTCAGAAAATCCTGAAATTGTAAATGTATTGAGGGAAGATGTGTCAATAAAAACTGAGGACTTGATTTTAAGAAATGAATTAAAATACAGACAAAATGGAAGCACACATCATTAATGCTAATGCAACTGAATTGCATATGCCGTTTAAGGCAACTGAAGAATCTACGGGTAAAGCTTTTATTGAAGCTAATACTGTAGAAGTATCATTAAGAGAACTAAGGGATGAGCATATCATCCCCGTGTTTTCTTCAACTAATGAGCCATTGATTTCACATCATGAAATAATTGAATGTGTATCACAGATTACTCAGAATTGGTTTCAAGATGAACTTGTACTAAAGCCATCCATCAGAGTTTCACATCCCGTAAAAGGTAGAATTCCAGAAGCAAAGTATAAAAAAGCCAATGAGTTACACCCTTGGGAACAGACCCTCTATTATGAGCGTATGATGTTCTGTGTTGAAATACCAACTCTATCTCAGATTGTAAATGGTAACAAATTAAGTTTAATCATAGGGGGAGTTAAGTCTTTTGGATCTGACAACCTATATGGTAAAAGACCAAGTGGTGATCAACGTATACAGTTATTCATAGGATTTCAAAATCATGTATGCTGCAACCTGTGTATAAGCACGGATGGCTCCAAGGTTAATTCTGTAATACGTAGCATTTCTGATTTAGGTAGACTAGTTGAAGAGTTATTTCAGGATTATAACTACCGTGCACATGTAGATATGATGCAAAAAATGAGTGCTATACAAATCTCAGAAAATGAATTTGCACAGTTTATTGGTAAATCCAGAATGTACCGATACTTATCAGATGAGGTGAAATCCAGCATTATACCAATGCTGTTTGGTGACCAACAAATGGGTGCTGTTGTTAAAGATTATTATTCAGATGATAATTTCAAAGCAGACAATACTACGCGTGAGATTGATTTATGGAGGCTATACAATCTCCTAACAGGTGTAAATAAAAGCACGTATCTAGATCAATTTATTCAAAGAGCTATTAATGCACAAGAAATTGTGGTAGAGATAGCTAACCATCAACTGGGTAAAAAGAAAACCTGGTATTTGTTGTAAAAGAATAGGGAGTGTGGAGCTCCCTATTTTTATTTTAATCCTAAGGCTTTTTTATAATTTGACTTAGTTTTGGTTATGCCATTAAATGTTTTAATTAGTGATTGTAAAATACTTTTTCTCTTTTCTTCCGAATCCTTAAAAACATGAATTGGATTCACTGTATAATCAATTTTAGTATCATATTGTATTAACAAATCATTCTTTACCAATTGAGAAAAAGCTTTTTTCACCGTATCATCTTTGTAATCTATTCCTAGATTTTTTTTTGAATGGTTAATAAATTCTGTTCTTATTGATTTAACATGTACAATATTGTTACTGTTATCCATTTTCTCAGAAAGAAAAAGAAATAAGAGTATTGCACATTTATCCAACTTTGCAATTTTATATTGCATGTTATAATACACTTTGTAACATTCTGAAGTGTATTTTTTGGTTACATATTTCGGAAGTGTCAAACCACCTAATGTCTCAAAAATTCTATACTTAACATAAATTATTTTTACCATTTTTCAGGGTATTAATAGTACCCTTCAGGGGTATCCACAATACCCTGAAGTTGTACCAAAAGTGAATAAAAATAAGGGATTGCGTGAGTTGAACTGCTAAGTATGAACTTTGAGTGAATTTGCTAAGTAAATTCTTAGAATGAGGTAAGTAGATTGATAAGTAATTAACTACTGTTGTAGTCTTACAAATATAAACAAGATTATTATATTGTCAATAGCATGATTATTATTTAATCATTAATATAAATAATTTCTTCCTCTTTTCTGTTGTTTAAATATGCTGTAGCCTTAGATTTTTGTATTACAAGCTTGTGCACCACCATTTGCTCATCACTCAAATGCTTCTTAATTCTAACAAATTTTTCAGCTATGTCCATATTTAATGACCAACTTATTCCATATCCTTTTTCTGGCTCTCGGATACCACCACCTCTATATATGGTAATTTGATCTGGAAGAGAAGTGAAAAAATTAAAATCTTCCGGACTCATGAGTTTATCTTTGCAGGCACGTGTTGAACTAAAAAGTTCTTTATATAAATCATAATTATTGTATTCATAATCTTGAATAGTATATACATATCCCAAATTGTCCCAGTATTCTTCATCTGAAAATGTCTTTTCAAATTTTTTGAATAACTTCACAAGTTTACTTTTAGGAGTTGACATAACTAAGCTATCAAAACTCTCTTTCCCACCTTGTATAAAAAAGCTATTAGCTCTTAAAAAATTGTTGCCTAACTCTTGAAATCTTAAATAACTTAACATTACATCTGGTAACTCATCAATAATTTTTGGATCTGTTTCTGAAATAGACTTATTGAGTTGCTTTAAGATTTTCAACTTTTTTTTCTCATCTACCCCCGTCATAGATTCTAAATCCTGAGCTAATTTAATTGCCTTTTCTCTTATTTCCATATACATTGCTAACCAACTTGTGCGTTATCATTAATTTTTTCTACAATTGATATGATCTTGTATGCTGAGGTATCATCAAACACTCCATTTAACCCTGCATCATTTATGTCAGTGAAGGGAGATTCAAATAGCATACTTGGTTCTATAGTTCCATTTTTAGACAGGTAGGTAATGATATTTTGTATAAATGTAATTTGATCTGCTTTTAAATTACCCATAGATAAAAACTCTGAGAAAGCTTGTTGAGCCGCAGTTATATCAAGGCCTATAATACCTCTAATAAATACACCTAAAGGTTCATTACCAAATTCTGCTTTAAAAGCATCCACGGTTCCTCTTTCATCACCATCAAAAAGCATTTGCTCTAATGCAGCTAACTCAGCTGTAGTAATTGGAATATTATTAATCAGCTTGGAGATAGTAATGTGATTCTTATTTTCACGAATAAAGCTCTCTACCCTTTTTCTGTAGGGTATTCCATATGTACTTGTAGCTGTTTCATCATCTCTCACTAATTGAGTTACTTCTGAATCCCTAATATCTGTGTAAACCATGGTTCTGCTAGCAACGTCCAAATATTGAACAAGTTCCCGTAATTCTTCTCTTATTTCATCCAATTTTTTCTGGCTTACACCTTTATAAAATTTTGGATTCCTTAAACTCTCTATAAGCGGCTTAGATCTATGCACAGAAGGAATAGAATATTTAGTGCTTAAACCTTCTGCTATATCTATTAAACTGTTCTCATATTTTTTCTGAGTGGAGGACATCATCAATGTTGCTATCTGCATTTTTAGCATCATTAAATCAAACCTTCTAGCCATCTCATTAATGGTTTCTGGAACTGGTAATTCTGATAAAAACTCTTCTACAATATGAATGTCAGAAGCATCTAATCTATTCCATCTATCTCTATCCAAGAACTCATCCACATACCTCAGATACATTTTAACTTGGTACCTGTTCTTATCAAGTAAAGTGATTTCCTTGTGCACAATATCTAATAATTTCTGTGCTAATTCCAAGTCTTGTTCATCTTTGGTTTCTTGCAGTAATCTGCTCAAATGAACTCTGGACTCATATATCTGCTGTGTGATTGGCTTGCTTATTTTCCCCTCCGTACCATTAGCATTTATATCAAAGAATTCAAAATTACCACAGACATCAAAGATTAAGAAGTGCTCTTTTGGTTGACCCGTACCAAATACATCTTCACATAATCTTGTACCCCTTCCAATCATTTGCCAAAACTTAGAATAAGACTTAACAGATTTAAAAAAAACTAAGTTTAATATTCTTATAGCATCTATCCCCGTATCCATCATATCAACGGATACAGCTATCTGTGGATTATTTTCTTTGTACTTATCACAAAATGAATCTATCAAGCTCTGAGCATGACTGACTTCATTATGTATCATAGCAATAAACCCTGCTGGTTGTTCAGGATATCTTTCTGTAAAACAATCCACTATAAATTTGGCATGCTCTTGATTTACAGCAAAAATGATGGTTCTTCCCAACTTATCTCCACCTTCAATTTTTAATCCTTGTGACATTAAAGTATCCAGTACCTTGTTTACTGTATCCTTATTAAAGAGCCACTTATTGAATGCGTTCTTATTAATTACTTCTGGGAATAAGCCTGTTGTTTTATCCTCAAAAGTTAACTCATACTTTTCTTTCTCCTTATCAGTTAAATCCTTGTACTTTATACCTGATTTAAGGAAGTCAGTGCTAACACTTATGGTTTTATATGCTACAAGATAATTAGAGGCAACTGCTTCTGTTAACTCATAGAAAAAAGTAGGATCCTCATTACTGCACCCAAACAATTCAAAAGTGTTGTGATCTATTGCATCTTTAGGAGTAGCCGTTAACCCAACTACTAACGCATCAAAGTATTCAAAAATGGCTTTATACCTATTATAAATTGACCTGTGTGCTTCATCTACAATAATTAAGTCAAAGTGACCTACACCATAAAAGCGTTCATCAGCATCTCTTAAACTATCAATCTTATTCATCATACTTGGGTAGGTACTGAACACCAAGCGTGTATTGTTATTCTCTTTCTCAGATGTTAAATCTATAGAGGATAATTCTGTGCAATATTCTGTGAAGTTGCTTTTAGCTTGTCTTACCAATGCATTTCTATCAGCTAAAAACAACACCCGCTTTACCCAATTATTTTTGAATAAGACATCCACCAATGCAGCAGCAGTTCTTGTTTTTCCACTTCCAGTAGCCATAACTAGTAGTGCCCTTCTCTTATTACCACAAATAGTATCTCCTCTATCTGTTACAAAAGTTTCTGCTACACGTTTTATAGCCTCTAACTGGTAGGCTCTTCCTGCAATATTTTTATTTACACTCGCTTTTCTTAAATCTTTAACCGTAGCTCTCTTCTGCACAAGCCATTGCAACTCCTCCTTGGTATAAAAACCATATACTCTTCTAGATGCACTGTATAAGGTGTCCTCCCAAATCTTAGTTTCATAACCATTGGTATAGAATATAATTGGGCGCTGTCCATACATTGCCTCTAAACAATTGGCATATAGAAAAGCTTGATGCTTACCTATTTCTAAGTCTTTAGTAGTTCTCTTTGCTTCTATAATAGCTAATGGGCTTCCATTATCATCCCATAACACATAATCCACAAAACCATTTCCATTTGGATTATCTGCCGTAACAGGCATCCCCTTCACAGGAAATTCTATGCCTCTTCCTTCAGCTAAGTTAAACCAACCTGCTTCTTTTAAGTCAATGTCAATAAGATGCTTCCTAGTTTGTGCTTCAGTAAACTCCAACGCTATAGGAATTGCACGGGCTTGTTTCTGCTCCTTTATTTGAACTAATGCTTCCTCAGTTTGCTTTTTAAACAACTCCAAACTAGCTTCACTTTCTTGAGCCTTGGCTAGTATTGCTTGCTTTTCAGCTTGAAGCTTTTGTACCTGTGCTAATAAATCTTGCTGTATCTTAACTTGCTCAGCTTGTATTTCTTTTAACTGTCTTTGTTTTTCACCTGCTTTTGGGATAGAAGTTTCATCAAATATTCCTGGGGTTTTTATTACCTTAGAACTATATGCCGTTGCAAACCATTTTAAAAATGGGTATAAGTATTTGATACTTATAAGTGCATCACTTCCTGTTATTCTGTTGCCATAGTGTACAGCATTGTTGCCAGTTTTTCTAACATAAGCAAGTCCTTCTCTAATCTGATAGGGAAGAATACTTTTAATGTGTTCATCATTCAACAAGTTAACCAACTCCGTATTATAGGGTTTTTCTATATGCTCTAAATCATGGATGAGGTGCATACATTCCTCCAAAACAATGCGGCAATAACTAGCTGTGGATAAAGGTTCTGTATATACCCTTTCCTCAGCAACGTGCATTTTGCTGTAAAGTGATTTCCACTCATCTTGAAGAAATTGGAAGTTACTCATAGTTTAAATTTATATTCTAACAATTGAATAAATCCTTTATTCCTTAATTCATGAAGTCTTTCATTTTTAAATATATAAGTTGTAGGCTCAATATTATCTCCTGATAATGTTAATAATATATTTCCCTTATTCCAATCATTTAAATTAATATAATGCTCAAAAACAACGTCACAAAATCCGGATTCTGTGCCTATAAATTTTAGCACATCACTTGTTGCTATTACTGTTTCACCAAATTTAAAGTACTTGAGATGTTGATCATTCTGAGATTTTTCATGGAATATCTTGTTAGGTAATCTAAAAGTTACTGTAAAGTTATTTATGGATACACCACTTAGGTTTAAAATTCTAAAGTTAACTTGTGAGAATGATGGTTGGTTGGGGCCACCAGGCTGTATAGTTTTTAAAAGTAAATCTGCATGGATAAGCCCATGAAATTTTTTCTTTGACATATCTGTATAACCAAGAGACAGTATTGAAATACCTATTGAAATACCTCCTAAAATCAGCGAGCTGTCAATATCTGTGATAAACATAAAATACCTATTCAGTATCAAAATAATAAACATTATTATCCCCCAAAAAGCTAATAATTTCAAGTATTTCTTTTTAATTAACATTGATGATAATATTTCATGTTGGAATATTTAAGATAATATTTTAATTATTTCAGCAAGTAATATATCAACATCAGCTTTAAATTCAATTTGTTGTGATGTTGGTAAAACTTCTTTTCTTTTTATTGGAGAGTGTAGCATTGAATCAGCAATATTTCTAAATGAATCTTGTAAATGCCTCATGTTTTTTTTAAAACTTGTTCCGGCAAAACCGTATTGATTTGCTAAATTAGCAAACGTATCATGTTTAAATATAGGAGATATATGATCCAACAAAGCTCTTAATAGTATACCTGTTGAGAGATAATTACCTATTGAATAATTATCATTTAACTCTTGACAAATTTTGATAAGCTTAGTAAGATCAAACTCATCTGACACTATTTTTTCTAAAGCAGATATTCTATCTGAATTTATATATAAATCAGAATTTAATAAAATTACAGCTTCGTCATTTTTACCAGCACCAAAAGCTTTGTGTCCTATGAATTTTGTTGTTGTTTCTATTCCAAACAGTTTCAATCCATCTGGAGTATAATACCACTGTCCAATAAGATTTTTCTTGCAAATTGTTAATCCATTATAGTTCTGATTTTGAATTTTTTCCACAGGAATAAACTCAGAGGTGATCTCAAAAATAGAAAATTGTCTTAACCTATTGAATGAATACCTGATTCCTGAAAGGTAAAATGCTTCATCACCGTTTAAATAAGCATCGCAAATAATATTAACCTCTTCCTCCCCTATATTCACAATGTTGTATGAATTCATTTGAATTGCTATGTACACATTATACATCATACCAACTCCCCCTTGAACGCCTTCTGTAAAAGGCTGTTAAACAATTCTTCTGACTTCTCTAAACTTGCTTGTGATATTGCTTTTTGTTTTTCTATTATGGTAACGCGTTCTGCAAATTGGGCTTGTAATGGAATTGGTACATCTAAGACCTTAAAAGCTTTTATTTGTGTCAAATTAAGATATGGTTGACCAGCACCTTTAACAAATGAATTAATATACTCTTTGTATTTTTTCAAAGACATCATTTTAATAATAAATAACAAACTATATCTATTTTGATCAACTGAAATTTTTGCTACACCTGTAGTAGATAATAAAGCTTCAAAATTTTGATCAAAAATACATGCTTTGCCAATTGTGTTTCCAACCCTAGCAAGTAAAATATCCTCAAATACAACTTTACTTCTACTTAATTCTTTGTATTTATTTTTGTTGATATATTTAAATTCATTATTGTAAAATCCTTTATTTCTAATATTATTTATTCTTATGATTGGAATTCCAATATCAACATAATCAGCTTGTTTGATACTTGCTCCGAATGGACCATCTACAATTGCATTTTTTTCATTAATTACAATATCTTTTAAAGTTTTTTCATCCCACCCCTTAGGATTACTCACCGGATCCCCAAACATATCCAAAAATAGTGCTTGTGTAAGTTCATCATACTTGGCTAGTAGTGCTTTGTCTTTTTGTCTTAAAGTATCTGCAGCATCTAAAATGGAAGCTATTTTTTGTTGGGTTTCTAAGGGTGGTAGGGGGATTTGGAGATTTTTTAAATACTTGAAATGTCTATTATAACCTGTTTCAGGAACATTAATACTCAAAAAGAAATAATATAGATATTTTGTATTACAATTATTATCTGCTGGTTGTAACACTTTGGTTCCATCTGCACCCATTACAAAAGGGAAATCAATGTATTTAAATATCCTGGTGTGATCTCCAAATACTACATATGGAGGCTTTGTTTTAACAGCAAATTTCAAGTCATTATAAAATCCAGCTATGAGTTCTTTTCCTTGATCCACAACAGCAATTTCTCCTAATTCTAAAAAATCTGTTTTTGCTAGCTTCTTATTTCCTCCAGAATTATCTGACACAACATCTTTAAAATCTTTGACAACCCACGTAGTTGGTAGTTTTTTTAACTCAGTGATATTTTGAACTAAATTAGATTCACTCATCTCAACAACCCTTCTAATACCGTTAAAGCTTCAGCTCTTTCTTTATCCAGCTTCTTTATATCACTGATGATAGTAGATGGTTGAGAATACGTTACCTCATCATAGACCACCTCTTTGTACCTGTTGATAGATAAATCCCACTCATTCGCTTTGATATCTGCAAAAGGCACTAGAAAACTTTTATCTGTGCGCAACCTACTTGCTTCCTCATTTAAATTGTGGTAGCGGCTTACAATATCTGGTATGTCATTGTCTTTGGTTTCTGCTCTTTTATCATCTAAGGAATACCCATCTGCCTGCATGTCATAAAACCATACTTTATCTGTGCCACCAGAACCAGTTTTAGTAAAAAACAATACTGCAGTACTTACTCCTGCATACGGTTTAAAAACTCCACTTGGCATGGAGATAACAGCATCTAGTTTATGGTTTACAATAATCTCCTGTCTGATCTGTTTGTGTGCATTGGAACTACCAAATAAAACCCCATCAGGAACAATTACTGCACATCTTCCACCAGTTTTAAGCATGCGCAACATTAAACCTAAAAATAGTAATTCTGTTTTCTTAGATTTTACCACTTTTAGAATAGAGGTTTCTACACCATCATAATCTAAACTTCCTTTAAAAGGTGGGTTGGCTAATATCAATGAGAATCTATCTCTCACATAACCATTTCCTTCACTAAGAGCATCTTTCCCTATAAGGTTAGGAGTTTCAATACCATGTAACTGTAAGTTCATAGCACCAATGCGCAACATGGTATTATCAAACTCAATGCCCGTAAACATGTTACTGTTATAGTGTTCCCTAAATGGTTTTTCATGGAACCAATCAGGATGCGTTTCATGCATATATTCTCCAACAGAAACCAAAAATCCTGCTGTACCTGCAGATGGATCACAAATAGTATCTTCCTTAGTGGGTTGCACCATGTCCACCATCATTCTAATAATATGTCTTGGTGTACGGAATTGTCCATTGGTACCTGCAACGGCTATTTTAGACAGAAGGTATTCATAGACATCCCCTTTGGTATCTCTATCTTCCATCTTGATTTTGTCAATCATCTGAACTACTTGATCCAATACACGTGGTGTTGGAATCATGAATGTTGCACCTTTCATGTAGTGTGCAAATACACCTACAGAATCACCAACTTGTTTCATGTGTTCAAAGACACTTAATGTATCTGCTGTAGATCTATTAAATAAATTGAACATGGTTTCCGGATCCTTGTTCTTAAAGGAGTTCCATCTCAATTCTTGCTGCTCTGGTGTGAAAATCACATGTGCAATTGGCTTTTTAATCATGTGGGCTTTTTTCTCCTCCATGATTTGAGTTTCATCTAATCTTCTGATGAACAACAAATAAGTGAATTGCTCAATTACTGTTAAAGGGTTGGAAACTCCACCTGTCCAAAAGGACTCCCATATCTTATCTACTTGTGATTTTAATTCTCCTGTGATCATTTGGTAAGTTATAATAACAAACATAATCATTTTCAGGAAAACTTAGATAGAGTAGGTAGTATGATTTTAAGCAAAGGCTCAGTTTAAAATAGCTTTAGTAAGACTACTTTAGTAGCTTGCTTTTTCCTGAGTCAGGAGTGAGTGATTCCTAGCAAGAGCATCACTACTCTTGGGATCACCCAACCTTTTGCTCAAGAAAAAGCAAAAAGAATTATAATCATTTTTGCTTGCTTCCCCCCTCGGTTGGCTGAGTTGGACCTTAAAGCCACTCAGCGTGAAGACAACTGTCAAGTGTTTAAGCACCTGATGTACTTGGAACTCTCTTCTTAGTGCCATTCCCGGACTGTGTACATATCCCGCAGTAATCCAACTCAGAAACCTGAGAGATGCCGCTGCCGTTAATTTAAATCCGTCCAGCATCCAATATAAAATTAGTACATAATTGCGCATTAAAAAAGGCAATTCAACATTTGAAGAAAGATAAATGACATTATATAGCTAACTCCAAAAATCAACAGCTTTTAACTACTTGAAAACAGTAAAAAAGTGATATGGAAAAGGAAATTAAAACAGTAATGGAAATGGATATTGTCTATAAACCAAGTCCTTCAATACTACAATCAGCTAAGTTATCTAGTTCTTTAGCTGCACATAAGTTTATTCTACCTGCATTTAACCTAGATACAATTGCTTGTCAGGAAGAATTCATAGTGGCATATATCAACCGTGCTAATTATCCATTGGGAGTATACAAAATGGGAAAAGGTGGTATGAGTGGAACCGTGGCAGATATCAGATTAATCCTATCTGTTGCACTTAAGTGTTTTGCATCAGGTATCATTGTCTCACACAATCATCCTTCTGGGACATTGCAACCATCAATTCAAGACAAGGAAATCACTAAACAGTTAAAAGCAGCATGTGAATTGATGGAGATTCCACTCTTAGACCATATTATAGTTTCACCCTTTGATGGTTACTATAGTTTTGCAGATAGTGGTTTGTTATAAAAAGAGCACCCGGGAAACTGGGTGTTTATTTTCTTTTCAAATTTGATACTATTAAAATACTAGCAAAAACTGAAATAAAGACCAAGCCTCCGGTTTCATAATTAAGAACTTTTTTCTTTGTAACTAGCTCTGCACAATTCATACAATCAGTTCTCCTTTTCATATATCCATATTCTTCAAAAGATATTTCTCTTTCTTCACTTGAATTGTCATAAAATTTAGTTTCTTTAAACATTAGCATTACTGCTACACTTATTAAAATTGAAAAACCAAGATTAAGTGATAAGGATCTTTTATTCATGTAATCTATTTTAGATAAAAATAAAATAAACTTTTTAAATTTAGCACTAAATATTTTAAGTTTAATCAGGCATAGGCACTCAAAAAACTTGCAAACTATTTAAAGCAAAACACTGTAATCTATACAGACACTATTATACAAGGGGTTAGAGCATCTGACTGTTAATCAGAGGGTCGCTGGTTCGAGCCCAGCAGAAGGAGCAAAAAAATCCCGCAATTGCGGGATTTTTTGTTTTATGTGACCTATTCCATTTACATTATTTATTCAAGCAGAATCGACCGATTTTATGTTGGTTATTCTTCTAATCCTTGGTTGCGTTTAGAGCAACATCTTTCTAATTCCATCGACAAATACACAGGTAAGGCTAAAGATTGGATATTAAAAGCAGTCTTCGAAGTGTCAAACAACGAAAGCGATGCTATTAATATCGAACGTTTTATTAAAAAACAAAAATCCCGCAACTTGATTCTTCGGTTATGTGACCCAGAGTTTATTCCTACGGGATCGTTAGCTCAGTTGGTTAGAGTCCCGCACTTGCGGGATTTTTTGTTTTATACTGCTCGTAATGCTGTTTGGATTAGTCGCGACCTGTCGTTCAACATATTTCTCACCACTTCTGTTAAACCTATAGTTAAATATATTTTCTCATTCATAACAGTATTTTCGGTAGACTTACTTCTTAAAAATAGACGTTTTTATGGTAGAATTATCTTATTTATTACCTATAGTATTTTAGCAAATTGAACAGACAAAACGATGCATCGATGGTTTCACTTTTTTACCTTTAGCGCACTAATCATAGTGCTATGAAAACATATCAAGAAGTCTATCAGGAAAGCATCGAACAACCTGCTTTATTTTGGTCAAAACAAGCAGAAAAAATCGCATGGTTCAAACAACCGCATCAAGCATTCAAACTAAATTCAAATGGAACCGCGCATTGGTTCGAAGGAGGAACACTAAATACTTCTTACTTGTGCCTTGATGTACATGTGAACAATGGATTGGGCGATAACATAGCACTGATTTACGATTCTCCTGTTACGAATACAATTCGAAAATATTCCTATTCAGAATTGTTGCACTTGGTTTCAAAATTTGCGGGAGCACTGAACGAAAAGGGATTAACAAAAGGTGATCGCGTGATTATCTATATGCCGATGGTACCCGAAGCGACCATCGCGATGTTGGCGTGTGCGCGATTAGGATTGATACATTCCGTTGTGTTTGGTGGATTCGCCGCTCACGAGTTGGCATTACGAATAGATGATGCAGGAGCAAAAGCAATTATCACGGCTGACTATGGAATTGAAATTCAACGTGTCATTCCTTATCACCCCATAATCGAGAAAGGAATTGAAGAGTCTACTTTGAAACCTGAAATTGTGATTTCGTTCAATCGTATGACCGAAGATGTTCCACGCTCCGAACACTTTGAAGATATGCATTCATTATTGCAAGCTGCCGAACCTGCAAGCTATGTTGAAATGGCTTCTGATGATCCTTTATACATTCTTTACACTTCTGGAACAACGGGAAAACCGAAAGGAATTGTACGTGATAACGGTGGACATGCAGTTGCTTTACGCTATTCGATGGAAGCCGTTTATAATGTGAAACAAGGTGATGTGTTTTGGGCCGCATCCGACATTGGTTGGGTCGTTGGACATTCCTACATTGTGTACGCTCCATTGATTACAGGAGCAACAACGATTGTCTTTGAAGGAAAGCCGATCAAAACTCCAAATGCTGGAACGTTTTGGCGTGTAATAGACGAACACAAAGTGGATGTTTTCTTCACTGCTCCAACAGCCATTCGTGCGATTCGTAAAGAAGATCCACACAATCAGTTTTACAAACCAGAAATGACAAAATCTCTGCGTAACCTGTTTCTTGCAGGTGAACGTTGTGATATTTCAACCTTAGAATACGCGCAAAATTTGTTGCAAAAACCAGTTATCGATCATTGGTGGCAAACGGAAAGTGGCTGGCCGATGCTTGCAAATATGCAAGGGGTTGAACCATTACCGGTAAAACCAGGTTCGGCATCTGTTCCTGTTTCGGGCTACAACATTCAAATCTTATATGACGACGGCACGCGAGCAGAAGCACATGAACAAGGGTTTGTTGCCATAAAATTACCGCTTCCTCCGGGATGTTTACCAACGCTTTGGCAAAACAATGAACGCTTTGAGGCTGGATACTTATCTCGTTTTCCTGGTTATTATTTCACTGGAGATGGTGGATATGTAGATGAAGAAGGCTATGTTTTTATCACTGGTCGCGTGGACGATGTCATCAATGTTGCAGGACACCGTTTGTCGACTGCAGAAATGGAAGAAATCATTGCTGCAATGTCATGTACAGCTGAATGTGCTGTAATCGGCGCAGCAGATGAATTAAAAGGTGAAGTTCCGTTAGCTTTTGTTGTGTTGAAGGATACAGAAGTGAGAGATCAAGGAACCATACGTGCGGAAATCAAAGACAAAATTCGTGCGGAAATTGGTGCGGTTGCTTCTATAAAAACAGTGTTATTTGTGGAACGACTGCCGAAAACACGTAGTGGGAAAATTTTACGAAACATATTAAGAAGCCTAGCAAACAATACGGCTTATGTTGTTCCGGGAACAATAGAAGATGCACTGGTTATCGAAGAAGTAAAACAACTGTTAGAAATGCGCATACATTGATTAATCTATTCGTGCGTTTCTAAAAAGCGGAGATAAATATCTTGTTGCGCTTCCGATTGCCATTTTGGATTATGTTTCAGTTGCTGGCGTTTAGCACCATTCTCATGAAGCGCCGTTGAAAAATCGCGATTGAAATGCATTGGATCATAAAAAAAAGAGGCCTGCTGTAAATCCAATTCGCTCTGAAAAGCAACATGCATGAGAAGTGGAATATGATAGCCGTAGGACAAAGTAAAAGCGCCTGAAATTTGATTGACCACATATTGTTCTGCACTTTGAGTAGTTGGGTGAATTAGCGGCAATAAGAAATCAGTTTTTGTTAAATACCCATCGAAGGTTTCAGCATCAATAAATGAATCAAAATAAACAATTCTGTTCATCAGATTACGTGCCTTTAGTGCTTCAAAAAGTTGTCCAACATCTTCTCTTGTAACATCCGTTTTTCCTAAAAAAATAAAGCTCACATTTGCCGGTGTTTGTTCCACCAACGAAACAAATCCTGTCAAATCCTTTCTTCTATTTTCAACGCCTCCTGTTAAGGTAACCCAGCAAGCACCTTCTGATTTATGGATGTCCTTTCCTAAACGTGGGAAATCAATTGGGTAAAAACTACCTATCGTGCTATTTTTTTGAGGAGCAATACGCTTTAACAAATCATCACTTAAAACCAGGAATTTCTTTATTTTTCGATTGATGATTTTGTGCGTAAAACTGCCGTGGAATTTGCGAATTGTATGGATTATTCCAAATGCTTGCATTCGTCTCGGAAGTAACAAAGAAATATTTCTGATTTGTCCACCTTGAGCTGTGTTGAATACCACCTTCTGAATGTCCTGTTGTTTAAAAAAGCGAACCAACTTACGCGCATTTTTAAAATCTGCAATTGCTTTACCAGAAGTTTCGTAAAAATAAGTGTGATGAATATAAGGTAGGAAATGTTTATTTCGTTCGTAAACATCTTTTGTTGTAACAAAAGTGATTTCAGCATCAATGCTGGATAATGCCAAAATTTGGGTGAATAGGCACTCATCGTGCGATCCTCCAATTTCCACCAATGCTATTCGTAATTTACTCACACCACAAATTTGCAGTTTTATAGTTAAAGTCAAACAAATGAAAGTGATTTTTTACGTTCAAAAATCAAGATGTGCCTAATCAGCTGTTCAAGCAAAAATCAAATTTCATCCTGGGGATTATTCACCAAGAATCGACTACTTAAATCAACCTTTCGGAATGTAAAATCGGTTCCAATCGACAATAGGTATTTTCCATAAGTTAACACAGATTCTAAGGCTTCAGAACAATTGAAAAGTTCCAACGATTGTGCACATTTGGACAAACGAATTGGCCAATTGTTCCATGATTGATATTCACCAGGTGCTGGAATGAGCGACTTTTCAGATAATTTCCAGCCCCACGAAAGTAGCAGAAGTTCAACGCCGCGCAAGTAATTTCTCATAAATTCAGCATCCTGCTTGAGTTTGTCAACATCATCTTGTTGCACGGTATAAGCGAATCCTAAGCGACTCGGTTGGTCAATTGGAAACATCCACCAATCATAATGTGCTTCATGAAACGCCAACCAATTGTTTTCTTCTGCCCAACTCTCAAACTTAATTAGTTGCTCTTTTTGCTTTTCTTTCAACCTTTTTATTCCGACAAACGTTTCCATCGTGTATAAATTAATTTCCAATAGAAAAGTACGAATTTTTCACATCTAGACGTTGAAATGTGGTATCCTCATAAACGTTTGCTTCGATGAATTTTTTACTTAACTTTGGAATTCAAAACGTTAAATGAAAAAATTATGAAAAAACTACTACTTGTTATTTCTTTAGTAAGTGTTGCTGCAGCTTCTGCAACTGCACAATGTACACCAGATGTTACATTACCAGCTCCAAATTATGCTGATTCAACTTTTGGTGCATGGCCTGATACAGTTCAGAACTTCGGTCCAGCTGCTGTAGGTGTTGCTTATGTTCAAGACTTACAATTTAAAGTTCCATTAGATGCAGGAGCTGTAAATGCTGCTTTGGCTGGAAATACAATTCAAGATTTTACAGTTGATGCTGTGAATGGTTTGCCTGCAGGTTTATCATACGCTTGTAACATCCCATCATGTACTTTCGCTGGTGGTTCTGTAGGATGTGCTCAAATCACTGGAACATGCACAACTCCTGGTACATATCCTATTACAATCGATGTAACTGGAAACATTTTAATTTTCGGTTTTCCAGCTCCAGCGCCATACACGTTCTCAGGGTATAAAATTGTTGTTGGAACTGCAGGTGTTGTTGAAGCGATCATCAACCCAATTACTTTACACCCAAATCCAGCAAATGACAAAATCACGTTGTCTGGCTTGAATTCACAAATGAAAATTACTTCAGCTGTGATTACAAACATGGAAGGTAAAGTTGTTAAAACATTGGATATTACAGCAGCAACAATGGATGTAAACTTAAACGGAATGGACAATGGTGTTTATTTTGTTGTAGTTAACCACGCTGGTGGTACTGAAACATTGAAATTCATTAAAGAATAATAATTGTCTTCAATTAAAAACCCCGTCTGGATTGAACTAGACGGGGTTTTTTTATGTTGTAAATCGATTATTTATAAATCTCAATTTTTAGTGGTCTATAATTCTGAACCGAATCAAAGGATAGCAAATATGTCCCAATCGGTAAATTGTTCAAGTTAATAGAATTGTTAAGAATATTTGTTGTTGTAATTTTTTGCCCTGCCAACGAATACACTTCAACTTCAGTATTTTCCGCAACGCCATCTACGGTAAACATCCCTTCTGAAGGGTTTGGATAGACTCGCACATTCACTGTTCCGAATTCCGTAAGACCAACCGAACAACCAGGTTGACAAAAAGTGATACCAGCTCCAACTGTACCTATGTTGAAGTCAATGTTTCCACCTGTATTGTCGCAAAAATCGTAGGATCCATTCATCGTACCAGCATTGTAAGATTCATTTGCAACACAAAAATTTCCTGAACCAAACACTTCATATCCATTGTAAAAATTATTCCAAATTTCGATTGAACCATTATTGGTGAGTGTGGCAATTCCACCTAAGGAATCTCCATTGTAGAAATCATTATGAGCCATTATTTCGTTGTTCGTTCCAACTCCAAAAACACCGATATTAAACCAATTTTGCTGTACCTCCATAAAACCAGTTCCCGACATATCAAAAATGCCTGAGTTTCCGAATGCATTACACATGATATAACCACCTGTCATTGAAAAACTTCCCGTATTTCCTAAAGAATCAGCTCCAATCGGACCAGATGTATTTGCAAAGCCAACATTTAAGAAATTCCCAGTATAAACTGTTCCTGAATTCACAAAATCTCCTTCAGACATTAAACTGTCCAAACCGTCGACCAATCCAGCATTCGTAAAAAATGAATTTGTTCCAACATAAGCTGCTTGTGTCATTGAAAAATGTCCATCATTGGTTAAAGCGCCACCATTTGTGAAAGCGATTTGATCAAATCCGCTATTTCCATGATTAATGTATTCTGAATTTGCACCATCAACAAGTAGATTCTTTAATCCTAACTGCAGTAAAGAGCCTGTTGAATTTACCGTAATACTTCCCCCATTGGTAACCGCCCAATTCACATCTATGGTCAACAAATGATTGATAATAACATGGTCATCTGTTGTTGGTAAACATAAACAATCCCATGTTAAGGGATTCGATGCGGAACCATTTTGAGTCGATGTAATCGTTTGTTGTGCGCTTAATGCAAAAGGTAAACAGAAAGCAACTAGTAGATGTGATTTCATAGATCGTATATTAATATAAATGTAACACAAATATACAACGTGTTTTCATATGAATGAGTTGGGTTTAAAAATCGATTCATTCTTGTGATTTCAAACTTTAATGTTAATATTTTAACAAGTACTTGTGTAGGATTTCGCATTGTTTACCTTTGCTGTGTTAAATTATGAACATGGAAATAACACCTGAAATCCAACAGCGTCTTGAGCAGTTAAATGAGAAATATTCTGCATTGGGTCAAGATTTACTTTCATATTTGGATGGTTTGCTCTACGCAGATACAGTTAAATACTGGGACTATATTGAGGTTGATACTTTATTAAGTTTACAAAAACCGCGTACAAACTTTCCTGATGAGGTTATTTTCATCATGTATCATCAAGTAACAGAATTGTATTTCAAATTATCATTGAATGAGTTTGAACAACTTTCTAATGAGAAAGATATTACAGCGAAGTTCTTTATCAATCATGTTTCACGCATCAATCGTTATTTTGAAGCTTTGATTAAAAGTTTCGAAATTATGATTCTTGGAATGGACCGAGATCAATTTATGAAATTTAGAATGTCTTTACTACCAGCATCTGGATTCCAATCGGCGCAATATCGATTCATTGAAATGTTCAGCACGGATTTCATTAATTTGGTCCATAAAGACAAACGAGCAGAATATACGGTTGACTCACCAATCGAGGATATGTATGAGCATATTTATTGGAAAGAAGGAGCAACGGAATTGGCTACTGGGAAAAAAACATTGACATTAGTGCAGTTTGAAGAGCGTTATCAAGATGAATTTATCGCACTTGGTAATAAATGTCGCACTGAAAATCTCTGGCAAGTATACAAACGTTTGTCTGCTGAAGATCAAAAAAACCAATCGGTGATTAACGCGATGAAACAAAACGATATCAATGTTAACATCAATTGGCCATTGGCACATTATAAATCTGCTGTTCAGTACTTGAACAAAGATTCTGCTGATATTGCCGCAACAGGTGGAACTAATTGGCAAAAATACTTGCCTCCAAGATTCCAAAAACGCATTTTCTATCCAGCACTTTGGTCAGAACATGAAATGAGTGAATGGGGAAAGGCGTGGGTTGAGGAAGCGTTATCGTAAATGTGCTGTGACAGGTCGTGACCTGTCACTACTTTTCAATTTTCTAGTTTGTAAACGATTCCAATAGCAATCCCATATCCTCAAATTGGTAATCGGCAAGAATCAATTTCGGTTCTGGAAAGTGTGTTTTTTCTGGAATACAAACCACTTTCATTTTAGCGGCTTTCGCTGAGATAATTCCATTCAAGGAATCCTCAATCACCAAGCATTTTCGGGGATCTACATTAAAATAATCTGCAACAGTTAAATAGACAGCAGGATGCGGTTTTCCATACGCTTCCATCTCTGCAGAATGTGTACAATCGAAGGATGCTTTTAAATCTAAGACATCTAGAACAGTATCGATTAAAACACGGTAAGATGAGGTTGCTAAGCCAATTTTCTTGTTGTGTGAACGCAAATAAGTTAGTGTTTCAACAACTCCAGTTAAAGGAGTTCCATTTGCGCGTATTAATTCTTGCATTTTGGAAACAATTTGCTGTTCTACTTCTTCAGGAGAAACATTTTTCCATCCTTCGTGTTGGTGCCAAAATTGAATTACTTCATCCAAACGTAATCCTACAGTTTTTTGAAAATCCTGTCGCGTTAGTTTTGATCCAACAGCTGCAAAAACTTGTTCCATCGCAATTTTCCATAAGGGTTCGGAGTCTATTAAAACACCATCCATGTCAAAAATAACGGCATCAAAATCTTCGAGGTTTAATTTCATTTTTTACGAATTGTATATAAGAAAGGACCACCAAGTACTTTATGTTTTTCTGCAGCCACGAAAAATTGTTTGTCACTCAAAACCAGAATTGCTTCTTTTTGATTGTAGTCTTTGAAAACATAATCACTCTTTTTTACAAAAGCTCCTTCTATTTTTTCAAAATCAATCATCCGGTTATAAGTCAATAAATACAAATGATTGTTCTTAAAATCGGCACTTGTCACAGCATCCAATCTCCAACCATTTTTACCGACTTCAATGCTGTATCGTTTCTTTGCAACTTGCTGTTTACCTGTCGTTGCGATACCGTAGATATTGGAAATTCCCGTCCATGGTTTTGCATACGATTTTGTGACCATAAAAATGGAATCATTGTCCCAGAAAATACTTTCACAATCGAAGTTTTTATTGGCTTCTTTTGGAGGAAAAGCATCCTGATCTTCGTAGGTAAAATTCAATTTTTCCACCTTGACGCTGTCGTTTTCAAAAGCCAATTTAGCATCAACTTTTAGAATCACTAAATCGTGTCGTTTATTTTCATTGTTTCCACAATCAGCAATGTATACAAAGCCTTTTGAATCAATGGTTAAATCTTCCCAATCATTGTTTTTAGCATTGGTTATTCGACATGTATGAACAAGCTTTCCTTTAAAATTGATAAAAAACAATTGCGGTTTGTTTCCACTATCATTCAAGGTGATCAACATGGTGTCTTGGAAAAGTGCCAATCCGGAAATCTCATTGAGGTCGTTGGATAGTTTTTCACATGATTCTTTTGTTTGCCCAAAGGAACAGAAGGCAAGTATCGAAAAGAGAAAAATAATTGTACTTCGCATTAATCCAATTTTACAATTCGTACCACTTCTATGCGTCGATCACTTACTTGTTCAATGAACAAACGTAATCCATCACTTTCTATTTCAGTTCCAGCTTCAGGAATTGATTCCAATTCATTAATGATGAATCCACCCAATGTTTCATATTCTTCTGATTCTGGGAGATTCAAGTCATATTCTTCATTCAGGTAATCAATTTCGAGGCGCGCTGAAAAACGAAATTCTCGCTCAGAAAGTTGTTCTTCCAAACGCAATTCAACATCGTGTTCATCCTCAATTTCTCCAAAAATCTCTTCGATGACATCTTCGATTGTAATTACACCAGCTGTTCCACCATATTCATCCACAACAACTGCGATATTTCCTGACTGCTTCGTGAACAATTCCAACAACTCTTTTCCGGGCATTGCCGCTGGAACATAGTTAATTGGAAGAAGAATTTGTTTGATTAATTGCGGTTTTTTAAACATTTCAAATGAATGAACGTAACCTATTACGTTGTCTATGCTTGTTCTATAAACCAATATTTTGGATAATCCTTTATCAATAAAAAGTTGTTTTAAAACTTCAATATCTTGCTCAACATCTACTGCGATAATTTCTGTTCGTGGAATCATGCAATCACGCGCTTTAATTTCCGAAAAGTCCAACGCGTTTTGCAATATTTGCATTTCATTTCCCAATTCTTCCTCTTCTTGTATGCGTGAAGACAAATCTTGCACGTAATGTTCAAGGTCAATTTTGGAAAAAACCTTTTCAGAATTTTTACGATCAATTCCCAACATCCACAGGAAGAAATTACTCACAAGCATTACTACTTGAGTTGGTAGGTACAATAAAATGTACACCAAATACATTGGTGCTGTGGCCCATTTCAGAAAACCATTTGGATTTAATTGAACCAAAACTTTGGGCAGAAACTCTGCAGTAATAAGTACTAGAAGAGTTGATAAAAGTGTTTGAATTAAGAGAATAGAAGTGTCATTACTTATTCCCCAGGTTTCGATCACATCATGATTCAACATGCTCGCAAAGGAAATACCAAAGAGTACAAGTGATACATTATAAGCAAGAAGAAGAAGTGCAATAAAAAATGATTCTTGACTGTAGAAAGTGCCCATCATTTTACCATTCATCGTTCCTTTTGCTCGATCAAGTTCAACTTTTAAGCGATTGGAAGATAGAAAAGCAATTTCCATCCCTGCGAAAAAGGCGCAAAAAATAAGGGAAATAACAATAAGCAGTACGGTGACGGAAGGGTCCATTAATCAATTATTCTTGCTCTAATATACTAAATTAGAGTGTTATAGCACATCGAAGCCAATGTCTTTTCGATAATATGCACCGTCGAACTCAATTTTTGCAGCAGCGTCATACGATTTTGCCAAAGCGCCATCCAAGTGTTTTCCGTAAGAAGTGATTGCTAGTACGCGACCTCCTGCTGACAGAACAGCTGGTCCATCTGAAGCCGTTCCAGCATGAAAAACAATACTATCTGTAATTGCATTTAAGCCATAAATTTGTTTTCCTTTCTCGTAAGCTTCTGGATAACCGCCAGCAACCATCATTACAGTTGCAGCACATTTATCGATGAATTGCACATCGCGCTCTGAAAGTGTATTCGTTGCGACCCCTTCAAACAAATCAAGAATGTCTGATTTTAAACGTGGAATAACAACTTCTGTTTCTGGGTCACCCATTCTGCAATTGTATTCAATAACGAATGGTTCGCCTTTCACATTGATTAAACCGAAGAAAATAAATCCTTTGTATGGAATATTATCTTGTTTCAAGCCTTTCACTGTTGGGATAATAATTTGATTTTGAACTTTGTCCATAAAAGCAGCATCCGCAAATGGTACGGGAGAAACAGCTCCCATTCCACCTGTATTTAAGCCTGTATCACCTTCCCCGATACGTTTGTAATCTTTCGCTTCTGGCAATAATTTATACGAATCACCATCCGTAATTACGAATACTGATAATTCGATTCCTTTCAAAAATTGTTCAATGACCACTCTAGAGCTTGCTTCACCGAATTTAGCATCAGCCAACATGCTTTTCAACTCAGTTTTCGCTTCTTTCAAATCGTCAATAATCAACACTCCTTTTCCTGCGGCTAATCCATCAGCTTTCAAGACATACGGAGGTTTCATTGATTCTAAAAAGGTATAACCTTGTTCTAGCGTATCTTTTGTAAATGTTGCATATTTCGCAGTTGGAATGTTGTGACGAAACATAAATTGTTTCGCAAAATCTTTACTTCCTTCCAGTTGCGCAGCGTATTGATTAGGACCGATAACTGGTACATTTTTCAATTCGTTGTCTGCTAAAAAGAAATCGTGAATTCCTTTCACAAGAGGTTCTTCCGGTCCTACAACCACCATGTTGATTTGGTTATCAAGGACGAATTTTTTGATTGCTGGAAAATCGGTTGTGCTTATTGCAATGTTCTTTCCATACAAACGCGTTCCAGCATTTCCAGGGGCGATAAACAGCTCTTCCAGCATTGAACTTTGTGCCATTTTCCATGCTAATGCATTTTCTCTACCACCGGAACCAAGAAGTAATACTCTCATGTTAATTGTTGCTTTTAGCAATATTTTAAAAGGGATTCAAAAATTAATTTACCGTCTTCGTTCGCAATGAAACGATCGGCAGCACGTTCTGGATGCGGCATCATTCCAAATACATTTTTACCTGCATTTGTGATACCAGCAATATTTTTCAACGCGCCATTTGGATTGAACTCATCTGACACAATACCATCCTCAGAACAATATTTGAAAATAATTTGATCGTTGTCTTCAATTTTCTTGATTGTATCATCTGATGCAAAAAATCTTCCTTCTCCATGTGCGATTGGAATTTTAAACGTACGATCTGTGCTTAATCCTTTTGAAATTGCAGCACTTTCGGATGTTGGTTTTAAAAACACATTTTTACAAATGAATTTCTGATTGTTGTTATGCAGCAATGCTCCTTCCAACAAACCAGATTCTGTCAAAATTTGGAATCCATTACAAACACCAAGAACAAAACCTCCTTTGTTTGCGTGATTAATTACTTCCGTCATGATTGGCGATAGTTTTGCAATTGCACCTGAACGCAAATAATCACCGAATGAAAACCCACCAGGAAGTACAACAAAATCAACACCTTTCAAGTCGGTATCTTTGTGCCAAAGGCGTTCAACTTTTTGACCCATGATGTCTTGTAAAACATATACCATGTCTTCATCACAGTTCGAACCAGGGAAAGTAACTACTCCAAATTTCATTTAATCAAGAATTTCGTGGCAAAACCACATATCAATTTGGGCGTAAAATTAGTCAAATTAACGCTGATTAAAGGTCAATTATTGGAAAAAATTAATCAACGAATAACCAAGTGTAAGATAAAAGAGCACCATTGCTACAATTCCAAATGTTTTATTGGAAAAAGAAAAGGTCAGGAAGAATGACAGTGGAATCATCAAGAAGCTAAAACGTTCAATCTGGCGAAAGAAGATGAAATCGACCAATCCGTAAGCAATACCGACACCAACAAGCCACCACAAAATTCGAACAAGTTTTTTTAGGCGAATGGATGATTTTTGCATCTTTCCTCGGATACTTACAAGACTCAATAAGAACAACAAGGTAAACAACACTGCAGTTACCAAGAAATCCGTTTGTTTTTTAAAATAATTTGTGGTTTGTTCCAAAATTTTCAAGTCAATGGAGTGACCATTGTACCAAACAAAAACGGCTGCATAAAGGAGCGGAACACTGAAAGCTAAGATGGCAATTATGGTTTCACGAAAAATAAACGGACGAATGTTCCACGCCATGATTAACACAAATGGAATAAGGGCAATCATTGGTGGATGGAAACTTGCTGCTAAACCTGCGAAAAAAGCACCATTAAAAATTGTTTTTCGACCATCTTCGTTTTGCCGCAATTTAAACAATTGATACAGCAAAATAATAAGGCATGTGTGTGCGATAAGTAATCCATCCAAACTGTAAAATGAGTGGTAAAAACTCATTAAAACAACATACAAAAGTGAAGACATGTAACTGTTTCGTTCTAAGAACTCATTGGTGTTAAACAACCAATTTATTCCAAAGGCATTAATCGTAATCAAGGTGCCTGCAGCAATTTTTGCAATTAACGGGAAAATGACTACTGCTTCGCCCCAAAGACCAAGATTAGCAGTACTGTTTTGCGTATAATAATTAGTTTGATGATTCAATAGAAAATAGAGTGATACAATTACAGGTATCAACAAAAGAACTCCGGCTCTATTTCCTAAAAACAATTTTACCACAGGGCGAAGATAAGTAAAACTGTTCCAACGAGGAAAGTTCCTCTAAAATAGTCGATAAATAGTCTCATTTTGTTAATCTTTTTTTTACTTGATACTTTGCTTTTTTCCGTTATATTTGTTCGTCTTGGTGAAAACCGAAGAACTGTTAGAGAAAAAACGAATACTATGTCACAAGAGAAAACAAGATATTCTGATGCTGAATTAGCTGAATTCAAAGAGTTAATTCAAGAGAAGTTGAAAGAGGCACACGTGGATTACACGTTGTTGGTTGGATCACTTTCACACAATGACGATCACGGAACAGATGATACAGGTCGCACGTTTAACATGATGGAAGATGGCTCTGAAACCCTTTCACGTGAAGAAGTTGCTCAGTTAGCAGCTCGTCAAGAAAAATTCATTCAGAGTTTACAAGCGGCGTTGATACGAATTGAAAATAAAACGTACGGAATTTGCCGCGTAACAGGAAAATTAATTCAAAAAGAACGTTTACGTTTAGTTCCTCATGCTACTATGAGTATTGATGCAAAAAACGCTCAAAACAGATAATTTAGTGAAAAAGAATTTGATGATAGTGGGGGCTTTAGTGGCCCTCATTTTGCTTATAGACCAATTGGTGAAAATCTATGTGAAAACACATTTTCAACCAGGAGAATCTGT
Source organism: Bacteroidota bacterium (assembly GCA_039804825.1). Lineage (GTDB taxonomy): Bacteria > Bacteroidota > Bacteroidia > Flavobacteriales_D > Crocinitomicaceae > M0103. The sequence continues at coordinate 34,325 of JBDLVK010000110.1, read as the reverse complement.
GAATGTTTTTGGTGATTGGTTTGTGTTGGAATACATTGAAAACCAAGGAATGGCCTTCGGAACTACATTTGGTAATAAAATCTGGCACAAACTGGCCTTGAGCATTTTCCGCATTTTTGCCATCGGCGGAATTTGTTACTATTGGTATCAACAAGCAAAAGTGGGCGCGAAACGTGAATTTCTAGTAGCCATCGGTTTGATTTTGGCAGGTGCTACTGGAAACCTCATCGATTCTATGTTCTATGATTTCGCTTTTCCTTATGATCCTTGTATGGGATACAATCATTTGGAAGGTTCTGGTGTTTGGACCAATTGTGATCAATATTTTGTTGGAAAGATTGAAACAAAACACAGAGGTTTTCTACTTGGAAATGTTGTCGATATGTACAAATTCCAAGCAACTTGGCCACAGTGGATTCCTTGGTTGGGAGGAAAAGATGTTTTTCCTGCGATTTGGAACACGGCAGATGCATCGATTACAATTGGTGTTGCAATGGTCTTTTTAAGACAGCGTGCTTATTTTCCAAAACGAAAAAAAGAGCAAATCGTTCAAACAGGTGAGCAAACGGCAACACCAACAGAAGGCGAATCCAATAAATAATTGAATTTTCATCCATAAAAAAGCCCCGTCACTAAATTGGTGATGGGGCTTTTTAATAACTATTTCTTTTATTTCAACTTAGAATCGTGCTGTGATTCCACCCATAAATTGGAAAATCTGTACTGGGTGATTGTACCAGCGATTGTAGCGCTGAGATGCAATGTTGTTCATTTGAATAAAGGCAGAAATACGTTTGTTATAACGGTATTCCAATCCTAAATTAATGTCAGCAATCAAACCAAGTGATTTTGCCATTTGATTGTTTTCAACCGTAACATCATCCTCCAAGGCATAAACCAAAGCTTTTCTTCCACCTTCAAAATTCAAATCAAGGTTGACCAAGAATTTATCGAATAAATTGTAGCTACCTCTTGCAATTGCTTGCCATTGAGGCAAGTTCCAAGCATAAGTATTGTTCAATAAACTGTAAGAATAAAAACGACCAATTCCATCAATTTTCAGTTTTTCGTTTAATTGGTAGGATAATGACCCTTCAATTGTCGTTATGTTCAAGGTGTCGAATAATAGGTTGAATTTATTTCCGACTGAATACGATGTATCCGTTACAAAAAGTGCTTTGTTTTGAACTCTTGCGAAACTTGCACTCAAGTTGAAACTCATGCGTTTTGAAAAGGTTCCTTTAATTCCCCCATAAACATCAATTGCTGTGTTTTCATTACGCAGAGCAACATTTGGTAAGATGAATTCATTATCTGCCGTCAGCGATTTGAAGGTTGTTTGTTTTAATCCTCCTCTTAAACCAAGGTATGGTATAAAAATATCATTGAACATAGAGTATTTCAATTCAGCCACTGGATAGATGTGTGCTTTTGTTTTTACGTTTGCATCAATAACAATGTCAACTCCAACTTTCGCTTTAAATCGGTTGTTAAACAAATACGTAGAAATCGTTGGTTTCACATTAATGATTGTATTATTTACTACAATTCCAGTATCGATAATTGAAGTGTTTGTATCTCCCGCCACGCCATATTTGTAACCATTGTAGCGCACATTGAAATCAGCTGCATAAATCTCTTTACCCGTTTTATAGAAGGCGCTTGAGTTGACCGCAAAGAAATTCTCACGCGCTCTCCAATCTGACAAACTATCTTCCAATGGTTTTTTCGATCCAAAATTGTTGTATTCGATGCCCACTTTGTAGTTCAAAGTTGCGCTATCTTTTTTGTGCGAAGCAAATGAAAAGGCTCCTCCAATATCTTGGTAGCGTTGAGCAGTTGTTGCACGATCGACAGAATCAGTTGGGATTTTCCAGCCATAATAATGCAATCCTTGATTGTTGTAATGTAAATCTCCTCTCAATGAATAATTCTTTTCATTGATTGCTCCATACAAACCAAGTTTGGTTCGATCAAACTGCGCTGGTGCATAATCATTGAAATTTCCATACGAGCTTAAATGTTTCGCATGCACACCGTATACAAATTTACGTGAACGTTTAGAATCAAAATAAACTTCTCCCAAAGGCATTAATTCTGTTCCAATTCCCACTTTTACATAGGTACTATACAACTGATTCAATTTCTGTTCTGTTTTTATAGTCGCTGGATTAATTGGTTCCACCTCAATTTTTGTAGGTTGTTGCAAGACCAACAGCGGAAAATCAATCACAGGGTTAGCAATTGTTGTATCAATGATTTTTGGACTTTCAGTCATGCGGTATGCTGGTTCCACTTGACGCAAACCTATTGCCGTGATTTCAACGTCCGGAACTCCTTGTCCAAACAAGAAGGATGTGAATCCTATAAACGAGCATAAAATGTACTTTTTCATATTAGTTTCCCCCTTCGTTTACTTCAATAATTGTTTCACCAGGTTGCTCAACTGCTTTTGGTTTATTTTTCAATTGCATCAACTCATCGTAGAGTTCGTTGGCTTCAATTAATATACCATCATCTTCATCTGGATAATGGTCTATAACCGACTTCAGTGTTTGTTCCGCTTGGAACAAATCGTTTTGAATAATCAATATACGCGATTGCAGAATTAAACCTTTTGCAACCCAATAGGTATAAGAAGGTTTCATTTTAATCAAGGCGCGAATCTCGGTATCCGCTTTTTTGTAATCTTCAAGTTTGAAATACATTTCACCCAATGAATATTTAGCTTCAGCGGCTTGAATTGTTGTAGTGTTTTTTACAATCCATTCCAAGGAAGGTTTTGCTTCTGTGAAGTTATTCAAATAGAACTGAGACATACCGTTTGCGTATTCTGCTTCAAGACGAATGGTGTTGTTAATTTGACTACTTCCTAAAACAGCTTTTGCATTTACAGCTGCATTTGTCCAATTTTCAATTAAGAAATTACAACGCATTAATCCAATCTTCGCCGTATAAATAACCGCCGGTTTTGAACTCGTTTTGTCCAAACGGTCATAATATGGAATCGCTTCTTCATAGAGCGCATTGTTATATAAATAAACCGCTACACGTTGCGCTGAAAACTCAGTATAAGAATTATTTGGACCTTCCAACAATTTGCGGTAAGCAGCAATTCCCTTTTCGGTTTGTTTTGTTGCGTAATATGAATTCGCTAAGAAAAATTGCGCTTCAGTGATGTATTTTCCATTTGGGAAACGATCCAAGTATTTCTCTAATTGTGGAATGGCTGTATTGTACGAACTATCCTTGTAAGCTTCATACGCTGGCGTGTAATACAAACCTTCTTGTTCATCAATTGAAATATCAGCACACGAATATTGGCTTGCCAAGTCGCTCACTTTTTCAGGTTGTTTCAACGCCGAATAAACAGCCACCAATCCGTTTACTGAACGCGCACAGATATCTTTGTCGTTACCGTAGGCAACTAAAATATCCTTGTATTCTTTTTCAGCTTTTGCATATTCCGATTTTTTATAATGAATATCTGCAATTTCAACACGTGCAAGTACGACCAAATTTGAATTTGGATAATCTGTTAAAATTTGATTGAAATAGCGCAACGACTTATCGTATTCCTCTTTCTTTTTATATTCAATTGCCACCTCATTGATCGATGTTAAAATATACTTCGATTTTGGGTAGTTATTAATAATATCTAATAAGTTCTTGATTTTAGCATCCTCATTGTCGTCAAACCCATAAGACTTAGCTTGGTAGAACAATGCTTGATCTTCATAGCCTGCTTTCAATTTCAATGCCTCACCATAATATTTGATTGCATTTTTATCTTGTTTGGTCATGTAATAACCATCTGCTGCACGCATATAGGCATCCGCCAATTTTTGCTTGTTTTTCACAGCAGATTGTGTGTACAATCTAAACGATTCAACTGCTTCATCTATGCTTTCCTTTTTCAAATAAGCATAGCCCATGTTATAGTAGGCATCTGCTTTAAGGTCTTGAGTAAGATTTGATGGTAAAGCAATGTATTCTTTAAATTCTTTTATTGCCTTATCCATGTTATTCAAACGGTAATATGAATCAGCTGTCCAGAATTTTGCTTTACTGGAAAACGAAGCATCAACGGGATATTTATCCACTAAACCAAATGATTTTATGGCATTTGTATAATCTGCCTTTTGGAAAAATTCGACGCCTTGATTGAACGCAACTAATTGGTAAGCTGTTTTTAATTTTGCGTCTTTATTTGGCAATTTATCTAATGATGCTAAAGCCTTCGCATAATTATTTGTTGACGTATAAACATTGACTAAATACTGATTGATTTCGTTTGTACGCTTTGATTTTGGAAAGCGATTCAAGAATGTTTCCAAAGCAACAACAGCTTCATCATAGGGGTTTAGATCCAGCTTATAAGAAAGGATCGCATAATTGTACAAAGCATCTTCCTGAATAATAGGATCTTTTTCAATGTCTGCTGCTGCTTCAAAAGCAGAACGTGCAGAAACTAAATTATTCAATTTCAAATAACACTCACCAATATGGTAGAAAGCAACTTGACCCATACTATCAGGTTGACGCGTTACTTTATCAAAGAGTTTAATGGCTTTGTCATACATTTTACTTTTATAGTAAGCGTATCCCAATTGATAATCATCGTCGCGTGTTGTATTTGCTTTTTGATTGTATTTCTCCAAATAAGGAACTGCTTCGTCAAATTTGCCGATCTTGTAGTAAGCATCACCAATTAAATGATTCATATCGGCTTGGTTAATTGCATTTGCAGAATCCACAATTGTTGGCGCGTATTTCGTTACTTCTACATATTTCCCTTGCAAGTAATAAATCTGAGCAATGTAATAAGGTACAACCGATGAAAAACTTTCATTGGTTTGTAATTTTAAAAAACCATCCAATGCAGTTTGGTAGGATTTATCCATGTAAGCAATGTGCGAATAATAGTAAAGACCAGGAGCGGCATATTGAGAAACACCATCTTTTACTTCATGAAAGGCACTTCGCGCTTCCACGTATTTCTTTTCTTGAAAATTTGAATAGCCTATTTTAAACAAGTATTCTTCTTTATCCTCGGGCTCAACATCCGTTGCTTTCAGCTGATTAAACCAAACCAACGCTTCTTGGAAATCCTTTTTTTGGTAATAGTATTTACCCAAACGGAAATAAATCGTGTTTTTAAAGATACTTTCTGGATAGTTTTTATTGAAATCTGTCAATAAAGTAACCGCATCATTGTTGTACAATTCCAAGGCTGAAAGTCCTTCATAATACAAGGCTTTCACATACATTGGATCATTTGGCTTATTGTATCCATTCAAGAAATTACGGAATTCAATCCGCGCTGACGCAAATTGTTCCTTCGCATACAGTTCTTCTGCACGGTAATAATTTTCGTACTCACTGTTATATTTCTCCGAGGTTTGCGCGAAGGAAATAACAGGAAGGCACATCAATATGAAGACCAGAAATCTGTTCATAATACACTGCTTTTAATCAAGTAAAATTAAGGGACATCACGACCCTGTTGGAGAGGACTTGTAAAAGTTTTAAACGTAAATCTGTTAAGATTATTATAGAGGAGTCGATTTGAGCAGCCTAGGATTTTTCGACCTTTACAAGAACAAATATAAATTCCGTGGGAAAAGTCATACAAATTAGAAATGCTAGAATCTTTCAACAAGACGCGTTGGTGCTTGATGATGTACAATTTGAAATGGATTCGAACGAATTTGTTTACCTGATTGGTAAAACAGGAAGCGGAAAAAGTAGTCTCTTGAAAACCATTTATGGTGCATTAGAATTGAAAGAAGGAACGGGCCAAATAGCGGAATACGATTTAAAAGCATTAAACAAACGTGATATTCCGATGTTGCGTCGTAAAATTGGAATTGTTTTTCAAGATTTTCAATTGTTGATGGATCGAACGGTTCTTCAAAATTTGCTATTTGTTATGGGAGCAACAGGTTGGAAGGACAAAGCCTTGATGGAAAAACGCGCGAAGGAGTTGTTGCAATTAGTTGGAATTGAACAAAAAATCAATTCGATGCCTCATGCACTTTCTGGTGGAGAACAACAGCGTGTTTCTATTGCGCGTGCTTTGGTTAATAAACCAGCATTGATTTTAGCGGATGAGCCAACCGGCAATTTAGATCCGGAAACTTCGGAAGAAATTATGCGTTTATTGATTGCAGTTGCTCAAGAAGAAAAAACAGCCGTATTAATGGCAACCCACGATATGACGATGGTAGAAAAATTTCCAGGCCGTGTGATGCGTGTTGAAAACGGGAAAATCAAAGAGATTTCTACAATTAATCGTTTCAATCCATTTACTCCGTTCGACGGGAAGGAGTAATTTAAATTGCTGCTTTATCGAAGTTTACTTCGAACAATTTTATCCAGTTTTTACCCGTCATGTACCATTTTTTGGTTGCAGGATTGTAGGCAATTCCATTTAGTACATCGCCCTTTCCTTTACCTTGGACAACTAATTCTGTTCCATCTATTTCTGCAATTACTTTCCCATTTATAGGGTTAATAACAACAACTTTATTTGTCATCCAAACATTGGCATAGATAAATCCATCTGGACCATATTCCAATTCGTTTAAGTTCGCAATTGCATCTTTGTCGGAACATACTTCTATGGTACGTTCAATTTCAAAGGTTTTTGGATTTCTAAATACTAAGCGCTCAGATCCGTCTGACATAATCAAGGATTTTCCATCATTGCACAATCCCCAACCTTCACCATTGTAGGTAAAATCATCTTCTATTTGAAGCGTATTTTTATTGTAGACAAAACATTTTTTTTCTTGCCAAGTCAGTTGATACACTTTATCTCCAAATACCGTAATTCCTTCGCCAAAGTAGGTCGCGTCTAGACCCATTTTCTTCAAAATTGCACCGGTTGTCATATCAATTTGAGCAACCATACTCTGGCCTTTTTGACCTGTACTTTCAAACAAAATACCATTGTTAAACTCCAATCCTTGCGTAAAACTAGTTTCACTGTGAGGATATGAATTCACCGGTTTCGCAAACCAAACTTCAGGAACAATATCTGATAATACACGCACCATTCGCTCATCTTCGTAGGTTGTACCATCTTCTCGTGTTGACACCAATTTTAAACTACGAGTACCAAGACCGTAAAACCCTGCTTTGAACAAATAGCTAATTGTTTTAGATGGTTTCATCCACGTTTGGAACAAACTATCATTATAAAACAATTCAACTTTCTGAATATCTTCAGCATTTACATTGATCTTAATTTTTACAGCTTCATCCCAGCGTGTAGCAAGGTTCTCTTTGAATTCAAACGTCGCTCCAATTTGTTCTTCGTCGACACCATCATTTTTCAAAAGTGGAACAATCACCATTGCGCCAATAACTGCGAGGATTAATCCAATAATAAGGTACTTTTTCATACTGATCTATTAAAGAAGTTGTTCAATTTGGCGTGCATCGATTGCACCGTGAGTTGCTGTGTAAATCAATTCATTATTTCTAATTACTAGCACTTGCGGGCTTTGATGTTCCACATGCGTTAGTTCGGCAATTAAATTAGAAATTGCTCTATAGCTAATTAGATCTAAAAAATAGATTGTGCATTTATTATCAAGGTTCCAGTTTTCTTCAAAACGCGTCAAAGCCATCGAAGAAATACTACAGCGGGTTGAATGTTTGAAAAATAATACGGTTTCTGTTTCTGCCTCTATAAGCGCTTGCTTCAATTGCTCTTCCGAAGTTAGATAAACCCAAGGAAGATGTTTTTTTGGTTTTGAAGTAAAGAGTCCCATCTTACATTCCAGGTGTAAATTGTTTCAAGAAGCGCACATCATTCTCGGAATACAAACGTAAATCATTCACTTTATATTTTAATTGAGTAATGCGTTCAATTCCCATTCCGAATGCAAATCCCGAGTATTCTTTCGAGTCAATTCCACACGCCTCCAATACATTTGGGTCAACCATTCCACATCCTAGAATTTCTAACCAACCAGAGTACTTGCAAACATTGCATCCTTTTGAATTACAAATCGTGCAAGAAACATCAACTTCTGCACTTGGCTCTGTGAATGGAAAATAAGATGGTCTCAAACGGATCTGTGCTTTTTCGCCAAACAATTCTTTCGCAAAATAAAGTAAGGTTTGTTTTAAATCGGCGAAGGATACATTTTTATCAATGTACAATCCTTCCACTTGGTGAAAGAAACAGTGCGCACGTGCAGAAATTGCTTCATTTCTAAATACTCTTCCCGGTGAAATTGTTCGAATTGGTGGTTTGGAGTTTTCCATTACACGCACTTGCACGGAACTTGTGTGTGTTCGCAAAGCCATTTCATGTTCACCTTTTTCAATAAAGAACGTATCCTGCATATCACGCGCAGGGTGTTCAGGTGGAAAGTTTAATGCAGAAAAGTTATGCCAATCGTCTTCAATTTCTGGTCCTTCAGAAACAGAATAACCGATGCGTTCAAAAATTTCAATGATCTCACTTCTCACCAATGAAAGTGGATGTCTAGCACCAACTTCATCCATATCACCAGGGCGCGATAAATCAAGCGACGAATCGTTTGATGCTGCTGTTTCCAATTGCTCTTTAAAGCTAGTGAACTTTGTTTCAGCATGCAATCTAAGGTTATTCAACAACTGACCAACTTCACGTTTTTCTTCATTTGGAACTGATTTAAGTTCACCAAACATATTTTTTACAATTCCTTTTGAACCTAGAAATTGTATGCGGAAATCTTCCAAAGTCTTTGGATCATTAATCACAAATTGATCGATATCCGTTATTATTTTATCTATTGTTGCCTTCATGCCTACGTCCTTGCTTTCGTGCGAAATAAGTTTTAAATCTTTTGTTTTTTTGTATGGTAGGTGTAACTTTTTGATCTCTCTTTTTGTTTAAGAGTAAAATTACACTACTACAGCGCACGAAGGTAAGAAATTAAGAAGAACTTTGTTGTCAGATTATTTTAAAATAAGTTTATCTTTGGGCATCTAGTTTGAGAAAAAAGATGAAAAAATTGAGAAAACACATATTATTATCCAGTTTGTTTCTCTTGGCGATTAGTATTATTTCGTCATGTAAAAACGATGATCCTTCTGTTTTGAAGATTTTTGTGCGCTCAGCGAGCAATGAATTACAAAATGGAGCAAAGGTTGTGATTATTGGAGATGTCAATTCAAATCCTGCGACTTTGCCATATGTTGATACAGTTATAACTAACGCTTCTGGGTTCGCTACGTTTAACATGGATGATTATTTTAATAATTCAGGAGCAGACAACACAACTGGTTATTTTGACGTCATTGTAAAACAAGGTACAACTCAAGGATCAGAATATGTTCGTTGCCGTGCACACATTACAACCGTTGAAACGGTATTTTTAAACTAAAAAAGATTACACATGAATATTACATTGAAAAGAACCATTGTTTTCGCAGTATTAGCGATTTTGGGAGTTGGATTTTCATCAACAGGATGTCGTAAGAAAAAAGATACGATTGCAATTATTTATGTGCGCGATGCTGCCAATCAGTTGGTATCAGGTGCACAAGTAGTACTTTACGGACAATCAACGACGACTCAGCCATCAAATGTTGTTTTATATGATACAACTACAACGAATACTTCAGGTGAAGCGAAATTTAACTTCAACGATGTTTACCAATTAGGTCAAGCTGGTGTTGCAGTATTGAATATTGAGGCTTCTGCATCTGGATTAAGTGGAGAAGGAATTATCAAAATTGAACAAGAAACAACTTCAGAAGAAACTGTTTTCATTCAATAAGAAGAACATAAAAATTTAAAAAACCCGTCGTAAATTTTTATGACGGGTTTTTTTATGCATTTACTTTTCACGAAAAATGAACCTCGCTTTCATCAACTAGTTCGTCCCCGCGCATGCGTAAGAACAATTGAATCAAGGCAACAACATCTTTTTCGCAATAAATTTTAATGCGTTCCAAATCATTTTCTTCAAAATAGACACGCGCTACATCCGCTCCTGAAATATCATCTTTTGGCGTTGGAATGTTGAATATATGACACAAGAGCGCCAATGAGGTAAAGGATTTGTAATCGCCAAACTTCCATAATTCCATGGTATCAAGATGACTAATTTCCCAAGGCTTTTTACCAGCAATATCTAAAATAGCGGGCAATTTTATTCCATTGATCAACATGCGACGGCAGATATAAGGAAAATCAAATTCTTTCGCATTGTGCCCACACAAAATGTGATACGGAGTATTGTAGCGATCGTCAAGTAGGTTTTTAAATTGTTTTAGTAAAGTCGCTTCATCGTCATGGTAAAACGATTTCATACGAATTTGGCGACCTGTTCTTGTTTCATGCACAAATCCGACAGAGATACAAACGATCTTTCCGAATTCCGCGTAGATTCCTCCACGTTCGTTGTACAATTGTTCAAAGGATTTTTCTTCATTTTGCATGAAGCGTGTTTTCATTTCAAATAAATGACGTGTTTCATCTGTAAGTTCTGGAAATTGATAGGTTTGTGGTACAGTTTCGATGTCTAAGAACAGAACTTTTTCTAAGGATACTTTTTCTAACATATAAAATAGGTTTGTTACTTGAAGATAAGCAAAAAATTGCACATTCCACTTTAAAGAGGCAATTTTGTAATGAATATTGGCAACTATGGCAGAAGAATTAATCAAACTAGAAGGAAGCAAAGAAGCAATTTATCAAGGCTTGTTGCCGCAGATAAAAGGCTTAATTACAGGTGAGTCAGATCAAATTGCCAACTTGGCAAATGTGTGTGCTGCATTGAAAGAAACGTTTGATTTTCTTTGGGTTGGTTTTTATCTAGTGAAAGAAGACGAATTGGTCCTTGGTCCGTTTCAAGGTCCGATTGCATGCACACGCATTCAAAAAGGAAAAGGTGTTTGTGGCACTTCTTGGGAAAAAGTAGAAACGTTGATAGTTCCGGATGTAGAATTGTTTCCTGGTCACATTGCCTGCAGTTCATTATCCAAAAGTGAAATTGTTGTTCCGTTAATTTCTTCGAGCTCTGTTGTTGGCGTTTTAGACGTAGATTCCAAAGATTTAGCTACTTTCGATGAAATTGACGCACATTATTTAAAGGAAATTTGTTCATGGCTGGTTTAAAATTATTTTCAATCGTTCTCCTTGTATTGCTTGCATCATGTGCGCAAATTGGAACCTTGAGCGGTGGTGAGAAAGATGAATCAGCCCCAAAGCCAATTGAGAAGAAAACACAACCAGCAAATGAAACACTTCTATTCTCTGGGAATTCTGTTACTTTCGAATTTGATGAGTTTATTCAATTAAACAATCCACAACAAACCATTCAACTAGTTCCTAATCATGCGCGACCAGTTGCGAGTCTTTCGAAAAAAACGTTGACTGTATCTTGGTCAGAACAATTGCAAGCCAATACTACATATGTATTGTATTTAGATGGTGCTGTAAAAGATGTTACCGAGGGAAATGACACGCTTATTAAATATGTTTTTTCGACGGGGAACTCCATTGATTCTTTAAGTTATTCCGTACAATTGAAAGATGCATTTAGAAATCAACCAAAGGAAAATTGTATTGTAGGGTTGTACACGGATTTTGATTCTTTAACACCACTTTATTTTGCTCGAACTAACAAGCTCGGCATTGCAAAATTTGATTATTTAAAAGCTGGAACGTATTTTTTAAAAGGATTTCAAGATGAAAATAAAGACTTGAAACTGCAGGAATACGAAGCTCAAGGTTTTCGTTCTGAGCCTTTAGAGATCTATGAATCACTCACCGATTCCATTTCTTTACTGATTTCATCACCCTCGGCAAAACGTAAGATTCGCTCGTTCAACTATTCCGCGCCTGGAAGTTGTTTCATTACAGCAAATTATGATTTAAGCAATAAGACTTTTCAAATTGAGGACAACGTGTTTTCTAAAGAAGAACTAATTTTTCATTCAACTGATAGCGTTCAACTTTTTTATACGCCTAAAGACCAAACAATTCTAAAAGCAATTGTTTCAGGTGAAGATGAATACGACACATTAACAACCCGCATTACCGAGCGCGACCGCAGAACTCCACTGAGATTTATAAGTAAACTTTCAAACAATGAGCTGGGTCCACACGAGCAATTTGCCTTTGAGTTGAGTTCCTTAATTTCAACAGTGGATACAAGCAAATTTAAATTGATCAATACGGCTGATAGTTCTGAAATAAACCATACGTTACGAGTTGAACGCAACAAAGTAATCATTGATTTTGATCGTACAAAAATCAAAGAAGTGAAATTAGAACTTGAAAAAGGAGCGGCGACAAGCACAACTGGTCAATTAACCGAAGCTCTTTCTACAATTGTCAAGGTGAAAATCGCCAAGGAGTATGGAACCGTATTTGTAGATGCGACCGCTTTTTCAGCTCCGATCATTGTTGAGTTGTTACAAAACGGAAAAGTTGTGTCGAGCGCACTTTTGCTTTCTGATTTCAAAACATCCTTTACTTATTTGAAACCGGGAGAATACCAGTTTAGAATTATTGAAGACAACAATCAAAACTTTAAATGGGATCCTCTAATTCCTTTCGCAAAGGAACAAGCTGAAAAGGTTTATTTTTATACAACCGTTTCGAAAGTACGTGCAAACTGGGAAATTGATGTTCAATTAAAACCGTTGAACTAATGGAAACGCCTTCCATTATTGAACGTTCCTTTCAAGGGTGGAAAATTTGGTTAGGTGTTGCTATGGGTTTATTGGTTGCTGGTTTAATGTTGTATTCAAGTATTACAGCAACTCGTTTCATTGAAGCCGAAAAAGGAAAAGGATCCTATCGTTGGGAAGATCGCAATCACAACAAGTACATTGACTTAGCTGATGCGCACGAATTCATTTACGATTCAAACGGAACCTATCGCAAACAAACTGTTTCGGACGCGCTGCGTCAAATTCACTGGACACCAAGTTCTTTTTTATGGATTTTAGTTGCCCTATGCTGTGTTGTCGGGCGTGATTTTTTCTACATGTTACGCATTCGTTTGCTCACGCATAAAGAATTGACCTGGAAAGCGAGTTTTTACGTTATCATGTTGTGGGAATTTGCTTCGGCCTTATCTCCCGGTGTTGTCGGGGGTGTAGCGGTTGCGATGTTTATTTTAAACAAGGAAAAAATCGATTTAGGTCGTTCAACAGCCATTGTTTTAATTACCGCAATGATGGACAACTTGTTCTACGTGTTAATGATTCCCTTCGTTTTTCTTTTCATCGATAGTTCCGCCTTGTTTCCTGATCATTCGTTTGGTTCATCCAGCGTACAAGTTGTTTTCTGGACGGGCTTTTTTGTGTTTTTAAGCCTTTCAATTTTCCTGTTTACTAGTTTGTTTATTGTCCCTTCCTTTGCGAAGCATTTTCTTGGATTTATTGTACGAATTCCATTTTTAAAACGATGGAAAACCAAGGCTCTTTCAACAGGTGAAAACTTAGAAAAAACGGCTCATCTTATGCGCAAAGAACCTTTTTTGTATTGGATAAAAGTCTTTTTAGCAACATGTGGTAGTTGGATTTCACGTTATTTGGTGATTAATGCCTTGTTACAAGCATTTTTACAGTTAGGATTGTTGGATCACATTTTATTATTGGGCAAACAACTTGTTTTATGGTTGTTGATGCGCGTTAGTCCAACACCTGGAGGAAGCGGAATTGCAGAATATGCCTTTGGCGAATTATTGGTTGATTTCAGTCAAAGTGCGCTTTTACTAGCATCTTTAGCGATTGTTTGGCGCTTGATGTCGTATTTTCCCTACTTGTTTATTGGCGCATTTTTATTACCACGCTGGTTGAGAAAACATGCATGATTATTTTCGCACCAATTGATAGATCCCTGTAAATAGAACAATTCCTAGCACGTAAACAATTTCTGGAAAGACAATAAAATAAGACAAACCAAAGGTTAGTGCAATAAAACCTAAAGCAATCAATTGAGCTTGAATGTCTTTCGTGAAAATTTGACGTATCGTAATTTTTTGAAACATTCCCGTCATCAAAAATTCCATTTTATAGCGTTGATAGCCAGCAATAACAATTAGGGGAAGCAGAAAATACCCTTGTTCAATTCCCATGTCTTTGTAATTCCAAAACGCAATTATTTCTTTGGTGAAATCAATTGTTGGTACGAGCGATTTCATGGTAATTTGAACTAAAACGCTATTCAAAACAAACAACACAATTCCCACAATTCCCAACTTCAACCAAGAACTGTTGTCCTGTTTGAGGGATGATACTTTTCTTGCTTTAACATGAGAAAAAACCTCATAGGCTAAGTAATCAAGCAAATAAAACAACACGATAAAATACAAATTCCAATGCCAGAAAAAATACCCCAGCAAGGGAATAATTGCATCCGTGACGAGTTGGAGGTATTTTACATTAACGCGCATATTTCAACACATCTGCACGATCGCGTGACAATTTAAATTCAGGATTGTATTTAAGTGCTTTTGCATACGACTGCATCGCTTTCGTCAAATCACCTTGTTCTTCATAGCACATTCCTAAATTGTGCCACGCCTCTACAAATCGCGGTTCCGTTTGTAAGGCTGATTTGTAATAATAAATTGCACTGTCGATTTGCTTGTAGTTGTATTGTTTGATCACGCCAATTTGATTCAAGGCTTGATAATAACTTGTATCCAATTTAATCATTCTTCTATACAAACTTATCGCCTTATCGGGTTGATTAAAGGATTGTTGAGCATAAGCCAGAGAAAACAAAACATCTGGATTCTTCGGTTGCAAGGTTACTGCGGTTTGATAATACTGTAAACAAATGATGTTTCCTTCTGCCTCATAAAGAGAGCCCAACATTAGATATGCTTCAAAGAATTTTGGGTCTTGCTGCACAGCTGTTTCGTAAGAAGATTTCGTTAAATCCATGTACTTTTTACTTGGTTTACCATCTTTTTCAGGATTCAACTTGCTCAACAACAAATAGTTTGAACCTTTCATAACGTAAGCATCTCTGTAACGTTGGTCTATTTTCAATGCACGGTTGATGTATTCGAATGATTGGTCAAAATCCATTTGTTGACTAAACGTAGACGCCAAAGCAACCAAAGCTTTAGTGTTTTTAGGTTCCTTCTTTATAATCGATTTATAGATTTTTTGAGCTGATGCCACATCCGCCATTGAACGCGTTGGACGGTTATTTAAAATATCGGCATATAGCATTTTTGTATCGGTACTTACACTATCTAAGCGATAAGCTTTGGCTCCATCCGCTAAGGCTTTATCATAGTTCAATTCCTTCATCATTTTATTTCCATGTTGCACTAACAATTCTACGCTATCCGGAAACATTACTAAAAGGCTATCAAGATCTTTTGGTAATTTTTTTGTGGGATTTGAACCTCCACATGAAGCGAATAGGAATGGAATTAAAAAGAGTAAATATTTCATCTGTTCAAATTATGTTTATCACAAGCCATATGAACAAAGTTAAAGCAATTTATCAATACACAAGGAGTCGAACAATCATTGCTTACTACAGTTGAATAGAAAAAGGGAAAGTTTCTAGTATTTGATTGGAGAAATGAATACTTTTGATGTATGAAAAAGTGGCTCATTTTAGGATTCATTTTAGCACTTATTGTTGTTGGAAATGACACGTTTGCACAAGGTTGCTCGCAATGTAAAATGTTAACTGAGCAAGGCTCTGAATTAAGTGAAGGTTCGTTTGGAACAAATATCAATTGGGGAATTTTGTATTTAATGGTTATCCCGTATTTGCTGATTATGTTCCTTTTCAGAAAACGTATTTACGACTTTTTTAAATCGCTCATTAAAAAATAAAGACATAAAAAAACCCCGAAATATCGGGGTTTTTTAGTTTTAAAATCTTCCTCTCGTTTTAAACAAAGCGTGATTCAAATTGGTATAAGAAAGTGAGAATTCCAACGATCCTCCTCCGTAAGCTCTTCTCATTGTTGAAACAGTGATGTCGTAAGAAACACCAAATTTGAATCCTTTCCAATCAACTAATATCGAAGGAACAATTGCGTCATTCAATCGGAAATAAGTTCCAAATCCAAAATATGCATCTTGTGAATAACCAGTGATTTTTGTTCCATCTTGAAAACGGTAACGCAACATCATTCCAAAGATTGACTCCAAATGCGGACCTTGAATCACTTGAACAATACTTCCATCAATAGACATGTCACGCATTGGTAAATCTGCAGTAACACCAGTATGAATAACAAATTTTCGCATCAATCGATCGCCAACAACTGTCGCATATTTCAATTGTGGTTTGTTTAAATGATATCCAGCAACACCAAATTGAAACTTAAAGTCGTTGTTTCTGCTAAATGTCGATTGACCGCCATCGTACACGTAATATAAACCTGCAGAAGCATCTGCATATCTAAATGAATTTGCTGAGTTTGCCTCTCCGGTTGCTATTGTTTGGTCGTATTGAGTACCATTCCATTGAGAGGTAAAGGTCAAATTTGAAAAATCAGCTTTACGACTCCCGAAACCTCCTTGTATACCAGCTGAGAGTGTGTGACCTGAACCGCCCATAGGCAAAATTCCACTAAGTGTTAATGAACCTGTTTGACTACCGAAGCGGGAATCTCCACCGATATCATTATAAAACATTACCCCTAAACCAACGTGCGCTTTATCATTCATCCTTGTTTTACCAAAATTTGCATCTGCTGCAATGGAGGTGGTCATGAATTGGGTGCCTGCTCCAAGCCATTGATTGCGGTGATTAATAATCACTCTTTCCCATCCATCGTAAACACCTGCAGCAGCCGGATTAATTAACAAAGGCGTTTGAGCCGTTTGTGAAAAGTGTAAATCTTGCGCATTCAAATATGTTCCGCTAAACAAGACAACTGAAAGAAGTAATTTTTTCATGCTTAACGAATTAATGTAATATTACCTGAACGCGTTTCTGACTTACCATCAATAAACTGAACATCTAAAATATAAGCGTAAACACCTGTATTACATGGTTGACCTTTATACGTTCCATCCCATTTGTAATTTTTATCAGAAGTGTTTACCATCAAGTTCCCCCAACGATCGTAGATTGAAAGCGTAAATGATTTTACATCTTTACCAACAATAATGATTAAGCTTTCATTTAAATCATTTCCTGAACCATTTGGAGAGAAACCAGTTGGTAAATAGATTCCATTCACACAATTGAAACCAGTGCTGTTCGGATCACATTCATCCAACGGATTTGTTCCGTTTCCAACTTCAACTCCATCAGTAAATCCATCACCATCAGTATCTGGATTATTAGGATCTGTACCTAATGTTGCCTCTTCAGCATCCATTAAACCATCACCATCTGTATCTACTTGACAGCCTGGAAGTGTATCATCTGGATCACAAGGATTCATTGGGTCAGAACCATTCGTTACTTCTGTTCCATCATTGATACCATCTGCATCCGTATCTGGATTTGTTGGATCCGTTCCTTGAGTTGCTTCTTCAGCATTTGTTAATCCGTCACCATCTTGATCACAAGGACCAGCATTTACATTTGGAATACATGGATCTGTATTTGCCGGATCTGCTTCATCAAATACACCATCGCCATCTGTATCTACAATTGACGACTCAAGCGCATCGATGATACCGTCACCATCTGTATCCGTTGGATTCGTTGGGTCAGCACCAATTTCAATGCAGTCATTTTCACCGTCACCATCTGTATCAGCAACACTTGGGTTTGTTCCAGCTATTACCTCATCTGTGTTCAAACAGCCGTCACCATCTAAATCTGGATTGTCTAAAACGAAAACAGCCACAATATTCTCAACACCATTGATGTTTAAGCTATTGGTATCAGATGTAATTGGTAATGCCAACGGACCAGTCGTGAATTCCCAATGGTCGAAAACATAACCTGGTAGCGGTTGAGCCACTAAATTTGTAGCAATTCCTCCGTAGTAAGACGTTGCCCAAGGATAAGTTGGAGCCCAAACTGAGTTTACTTTAATTTCACCAGACAGTGGAGGAGAAACATCAAACGTTACATTGAAAGGTCCGGTTAAATTGTAACAATCTATCAAACCTTGCTCAAGTGCCGTACATCGTAAATTGATAAAATCATGCAATTGTTGAACGCGTGATTGCCAACCTGAATACGTACCTCCCCATTTGTTTACTTGACCTTGCATTTCCGGTTGAATTTCCAAAATCATACTATCGAGCAGCTGATTCATGTAATTACATGAGAAATAGGTATTGACTAAATCAATGTAGCGCGTAATGTAATATTGTTCAACAACCGGATTTTCATTGATTAATTTTTCTAAAATTTCTGTATGTCCTTGTCCTCCAGGGTTTGGAAGATTCTCAACATTACAAGGGTCAGCATTTGCTGTAGGATCTGGAATACCGGTGTAATTAATATAATGTCCGAAGGTTGCATCCATATCCCAAAGCGTATAACGCCATTTTTTCTTATCGCCAAGTGGATCTGTTCCATGCCACCACGCTGTATTCCAATTTAACCAGTCTTGAGTAACGATGTATGAATTGTACACAAAATAATCACACAACGATTCCCAATTCAACAAACTATCAACATAATTAAAATTCGCTGGCACAGCCATGTTGTTTGTTGCAATGTAATTTTTAAGTGCATTCCAGTTTGGAAGGGCATTTGGTGAACCATATTCTTGCCATGTTGCACCCCAAGTTTTCAGGTATTCCAAATGGAATTTGTCTTGGTCATAATAGTACTTTGTGTAATCGTGATCATCGCATTTCTCACGTATTTCATATACACCCCAATAGGCTCCATTTACATACAAAATACAAGGTCTCCAAGTGCGTTCGTCTAGTTTCAAACCAGCACGAATTGACAAGGTATGTGCGAAAGCATCGCGAATGTGTGCACCGTTTTCTGCAGGATAATTGTCGTTTGCAGCAGGTTTTAAAATTAATCGTTGAAATTTGTCACGTGTAGATTCTGGAAATATTTGATGCTCAACATCCGCTGCATAACCAAATTCGTCGCGTGTTACATAATCTACCCCACGTTGATTGTAAGCCCAAGAATCATTACCATGTTTATTGTAATCACCTTGACCTTCATCAATAAAAGTTCCATTTTCTTCAAATAGCTCAAACGCTCCGATTGTTGGGGTTTGATTTCCATTAGCAATTAAATTAAAAACACCTTGGCTACAGATTGAAACTACAGGCATGGTGTGCGTTACATTAATAAAATAGGTATTCGTTTCGATAAAAGATGACTGATTCGTTCCAAATGCTGCCGCCCTCAAAACAGTTGTTGCACTTATCGTTATTGGTCCACTATACAACGTTGAAGTTGTTGTTGGGTTGTTTCCATTGGTTGTGTAACGAATCGACGCAGCTGGGTCAGAACACGTAATGGTTACGGTTTGTGTACCCGGATAAAAGCCCGGTGCCAAACTCATTACAGGAGTTGGTTCATAAAAATTTTGTGCCCCAGTATTGTTTGCGTTCGGTGTTGGTGTTGTAAACAATTTCCAATCAGTTGCACCATTTGTTGAACGACCTACCGAGTGATCAGCTTTGGTCATGTGAACAATTTTAATTGAATCCACAACAACACCGGCTGTATTCGCCAAAATTATCCAATCACCCTTGGTTTGTTTTAAACCAAAGTTGGGATGCAATTGAGTTCCATTCACCGTATTTCTCTGTGAACAAAAAACCATTTTGAATCCATTCGCCGGAATTGAACCACTAGGAATTTGCCATTTCATCAAATTCGTCGCTTTATTTGACAAATAAAAACCTGTTAAATCAATTGCTGCTCCAGTAGTATTGTATAATTCAATCCAATCTTCACGTTGACCATAAGCATCGGTAATTCCATTCACATTGGAACACGAATATTCGTTAATTACAATTTGCGAAAAGGATGCAAAGGAAGAAAAAAGTAGAAAAGTTAAAAGTAGTTTTACTTTCATATAATGTGTTTTTTAAGTAATCCGTTTTAGCTTATTTAGACGAAATACAAACAATATTACTAAATTATTAAATGTATTTGTATATTCGAGACGTTAAAAATAACCGAAAGGTTGAATTGCAACTCTCAAAATATTAATAGACTATGAAATTTTTATACTCCCTTGTTCTAATTGGTTCTGTAGCTTTCTCGTTAAATTCGTGTAAAAAATACGAAGGTGAAGGTGGAAAAAGTTCAATAACTGGTAAAATCATGATTGATCAAAACTTATACATTAATGGAGTATTATCTCAAACAGTAAGTTTTGATGGGGCAAAAGAAGATGTTTATCTTGTGTATGGTGACGACGATTTAATCTATGATGATAAGATTGAAGCCAACTACGACGGTACATTTACCTTCAAGTATTTACAACCTGGAACGTACACAATTTTTGCGTACAATGAAATTTTTCACACAGGAGCAAATGCAACCAACAACGACGATGATTATTATACATTAGAGCCTGTTTCGCAAACCTTCGAAGTGAAAAAGAAAGAAGATGTTGATTTAGGAACAATTACCTTGATTAAATAACAATGGTTAAATATTTAATCATAGCGCTTTTTCTTCCTTTAGTTGGTCACAGTCAACTAAATTCAGGTATGGTTTGGACCGAGCTTGGAGTGAAAGGGTCGATTACGAAAAAGATTGATTGGGCAGGCGACCTTACAACACGTTTTGGAAACCTAGGAGTCAATACATTTTTTCCGCAGGTTTCTGTAAAATACAAATTGACCAAATGGTTTCGCCCAAGTTTAGAATATCGTGCAATTTTTAACCATTTACCAAACGGTAATTACAATTTCTCTAACCGTTTGAATATCAATGGTGAATTCAAGCAAGGTGTTTCTGACTTTGACTTTGGGCTTCGTCTTCGTTATCAATATTCATTCGGAACCTTGTTTGCAAGTGGTTCTTATGATCCAGAATTTGATCAAGCAATTCGTATCAAGCCTTCTGTAACATATAACATAAAAAAGAGCATGTTTTCTCCGACGGCAAGTGCAGAATTCTTCTATGATCCTTCATATGGACAATATGGAAGACAGTTCACTAAAATTAGAACGTTTGTGGGTGTGAAATTGGATTGGAAAAAACCGTTTGATATTGCTGTGGGCTATATGTTTGATGGAAAAATCAATCTACCTAAGCCAAGCAATCGCCATATTTTATCAGTTTCGTTTGCTTATAAATTGGAGGGAGAAAAAGGTAAAGAATAATAAACTACTTTTCCTCAGTTCCCGCTTCTTCTACCAACAAAGTAACATCTAGAATTTCATCTATTTTAGATTCTGTAATCCCTTGTTCTAAAACGAAGGTATATTTACCTTTTTCAGGCATTTTTCTGCGTTTAAATTGCAAACTCGTTTCAACAACTGTTCCTGTTTTTGTGCCTGCCCAAGAACCGTCTTGATTGGCAATAATCAACTCAAACGGTTCACGTGCTTTGTCACCTTTAGGCGTCGTTGTGCTCATGTACATCCACAAATTACTGAACTTGTATTCTGTGGTTGTACGAATGGTAAGAATAAAATTATACTCCTTAGAAATGTCTTGAATGTCGACTGTAAAGCTTGGTTTCACGTTTTGTGCCCATTCGCTCTTATCGAAAACATATGATTTCTCATAGGTTGGGGCTTTTTCGCACCCGGTCAATATTCCGAGTGCGAAAATAAAACCCAGTAGTTTATTCTTTGTTACCATCACCTGCGTTTGGATTAGAATTCGGTTTTTTCTTTGGACGATTTTTTCGTCGCTTGTTTGGATTTGGCTTCGCAGACTCACCTTCAGCTCTAGGTGCTGTTTGAGTACCTTGAGGTTTCGGTGCTTGTTTTTCACGATTCTGATTTTGATTCGCTTGAACATCTTTCGATTGACCTTTATCTGCTGGACGATTTCCTGGTTTTTTCTTTTTCTTTTTCGCTTTGAAAGCGTGTTCAAAACGATTCAAGCTATCCTGACCAACCACGTTTGAATAATCCGGCTCTTTCACTTCAATTTCATGAACATATTCGTTCAATTCCTTTGGTTTTTTACCATCCGCATTCATTTTTGCAATTTCGCGCACACGTTCTGGTGCCAAAGCAATTAATCCTGCTACAGAATTTCCTTCGTAAGCATACCACATTTGACGTTTGAAAACATCTGTTTTTACGTGATAGGCATTTCCATTTTCCGTCTGCAATTTTGTGTCAGCCTTTGGAAACGATTTTATCGCATCCAAGTACATGTCCAACTCGTAATTCAAACAACATTTCAATTTACCGCATTGTCCAGCTAATTTTTGCGGATTCAATGACAATTGTTGGTAACGAGCCGCTGAGGTAGAAACGGAACGAAAATCTGTTAGCCATGTTGAACAACACAATTCGCGACCACATGAACCAATTCCCCCCAAACGAGACGCTTCTTGGCGTGAACCAATTTGGCGCATTTCAATTCGGATTTTGAATTGATCGGCCATGTCTTTGATCAACTGACGAAAATCAACACGTCCTTCTGCTGTGTAATAAAACGTTGCTTTTGTTAAATCTCCTTGGTATTCAACATCTGAAATCTTCATTTCCAAGGCAAGATTCACCGCTAGTGTACGTGATTTGTACATCACTTCTTTTTCCAAAGAACGCGCTTGAATCCACTTGTCAATGTCTTCTTGGTTAGCAATACGCATGATTTTCTTCGCTTCCATCGGTTTAAAACCGGCAGCTTTCTTTTTCACTTGTATTCTGGCTAGTTCTCCCGTCACAGATACAACACCAACATCGTAACCTGGACTCGCTTCAACAACGACAACGTCGCCGACTTGAAGACTTAAACTTTTAGAGTTTCTAAAGAAACTTTTTCGACTATTTTTAAATCGAATTTCTACTATATCGTAGGCTGTTTGACCAGTTGGCAACGCAATATTTGCTAACCAATCATACACCTCAAGTTTATTACAACCGCCAGAACTACAAGTGCCATTATTCTTACAACCACGTGGAGTTCCTCCTCCACTACTGCAATTTGAACAGCCCATAATTCTTTTTATTAGTTGTGTAAAAATAGGAAATAAATCACAGAAAGTTTTGCGTGAATGAAAATAGAATTACCAACTACGCAAAGTGAATATAACGCATCACCTTAAAACACAAATTTGTAAAGAGGATTTTTGTGTTAGCATTTCGTTCAATATGATAGTGGGCATCGTTAAATGTTTCCATGAAATCAAAGACATTTTTACCCGTAATGAAACGTGCAAAGTTTTTCAAAAATTGATCTTCTTCCGTTGAAACTTTTGTGAGTTGGTGCTCTGTATAATTACGCAACATGCTTTGTCTGAACATGTGTAAGGCATAATTCACAAAGATTTTTTGTCGCTCTTTACTTGTAGTAGCTATTTCTTCCGCCCAATCCAACATTGGAATCACGTCTTTTTTGTAACAAACGCGCATCAACTGAATGAATAATTCACGATTTTCATCTTGTTCAGAAGACGAGCCTAACAATTCATTCGCAGCAATAAGATCGCCTTCTACTCGACCAACAACACTTTCTATTGCAGATGCTGAAACATTCGCCGTTTGCTTCAAATAACTCGTTAAATCATCCGAAGAAATGCGCGGAATTTTTAGAATTTGTGTACGAGAAATAATCGTCTGAAGCAATTTATCTTGCGATTCACACAACAAAATAAACAAGGTGTTTTTTGGTGGTTCTTCAAGAATCTTCAACAATTTATTCGCACACGTGGCATTCATTTCTTCTGCCATCCAAATAATCATCACTTTAAATCCACCCTCATACGATTTAAGGCTCAACTTTTTAATGATTTCTTGACTTTCTTCTGTTCCAATTACCGGTTTGCGTTCTTTGACATCAATTCTTCTCAACCAATCATTCCCGCTGAAATAAGGTTGTTCTTTGATCTGTTCACGCCAATCTTTTATAAACGCATCTGATTTTTTGTTGATTGCCAAAACAACCGGAAAAGAAAAATGCAAATCGGGATGCTGCAGCTCCTGGACTTTGTGACACGAAGGACATGTTCCACACGAATCTGTCTCACCTTTTTGCTCACAAAATAAGTACTGAACAAAAGATAAAGCCAAAGGCAAACCACCATAACCGGCATTACCAAGAAACAATTGAGCGTGACTCACTTTCTCGTGTTTCACCTCTTCAATTAACTGTTTCTTCAGTTCGTGCTGACCAATTACCTGTTTGAATTGCATGCCCTAAAATTAACGGTTTTTTTTGGAATTGTTTTTGTAAAACTGCTGCTCAAAAAACAATAATCGTATATTTATATTCAAATAAATTAAACATGAAGAAGAGTTTTATATTCGCAAGCTTGCTTTTGTGCTCATCAACAGTTTTCGCATCTTATACTGAAACCACAGTCGTAATCGAAAAAAGTGAAAAAGAAGCAATAACGATCACAATAAATGTATCGAGCGCTGGTAAACCTGTAAAAGGAGCCTTGGTTCGCATTACATCAGGAACATTATCAATTGGTGCTGGATCGACCAATGAATTAGGAGTTGCTACAATTGCAATACCTTCATACGCAAAACAATTGGCTCAAATTGAAGTAAGTCATTCACTGTATAAAACGCAAAAATTTCCTGAAGTCGTCTTGGAAAATGGTAAAGCTTACACGTTTATCTTAAAAAGCAAAGCTGAATCAGCGGAAGAAATCACTTCTGAGTCGCAAGAAAAGGTGACAAAAATTGAAGAGAAAACAGTTAAATCAGAAGAGAAAGCAACTTCTTATGAAAAAGAAGCTGAGCAACATGTTGCTGAAAAAGAGGAAGCTGTAAAATCTGCAGAACAAATGCGTAAAGAGAAAGAAGAAGCTCAACGCATTGCTGAAGAAAAACGTAAAGCAGCTGAATTGAAACAAGCAGAGGTTGATAAGCAAAAAACAACCAACCAAAAAGAATTAGAAGAAGCTCAAAAAATAAAAGATGCCAACGCTAATAAGCTTGCTGAAGACACCAAGCGTCGTGAAGAAGAGGCTAAACAACGAGCGGCAGAAGCTGCTGAGCGTGAAAAAGCACTACAAAGTGGAACATTGGTAGACGCAAAAGCTGCCGAAGAAAAAGCGAAAGCTGAATCGGCTGAAAAACAAAAAGAACAGCAAAAACAAGCATCAGAAGCAGAAAAGAAAGCGAAAGAGGCTGAACAAAAAGCAAAAGAAGCAAAAGAATCTGCCGAGGATAAAGAAAAAGCGGCAAAAGAAAAAGCTGAGAAAGAAAAAGAGGCTTTAAAAGAAGAAGAAAAGAAAGCGGAAAAAGAGGAAGAAGCTAAAAAAGAGGCTGAGAAAGAAGCAAAAGAAGCCGAAAAGAAAGAGAAGGAAGCGGAGAAAGAAGCGAAAGAAGCTGAGAAAGAAGCAAAAGAAGCGGCTGAACAAAAAGCTGCTGCTGAGGCATTAAAAGAAAAAATGGCCAAGTTTGATGAGGAACAAAAATCTTTGGATGAAGAACGCAGCGAACTGAAAAAAGAGCAAAAAAAATTGGATGATAAAATCAAAAAAGGCAAGAAGCTCGATAAATTAAAAGAAGCACAAGAAAAGCTGGATGAGAAAAACAAAAAGCTTGACGAAAAACAAGAGAAGTTGGATGATAAACGCAAAAAGGCGTTGAAAAAAGCCAATTAATATTTACAAAAGCGGTTTAAATGACCGCTTTTATTTTACACTAATATGAAATATTATTTTTTATTATTTGCGGGGTTATTACTTTTAAATAGCTCTTGCACAGGTGTTTCGTCCAAAAATTTACCAGGGACCAAGGTTTCAAGTTTTCCTAAAAAGATGATTGGTGAATTTGAAGTTGTCTATCCTGAAGATTTTGCAGCACTATTGGGTGGAGATGACGCTAAAACGTATGTAACATTCACCAAAAACGAGATGTCGTTCAAAAATGTTGAGGGAGAAACAAACACAGCTATTGGTGATTCATTGTACGTTTCAACGATCGGTAAAACAACTTATATATCAATGGGTGAACAGCCTATTTCACGGTTTTTAAAATTGCTTACAGTGGAAAAGACATTCTTTTGTATCCAATGTATGCCAATCAAGGAACAACCAAAGAACAATTAGAACCGTATTTTTCAAACGTAGAAGAAGTTCTTCCTGAAGTTGTTGAGGGTGAAGAACCTGGAGATATTAGCTATTCAGTTACAATTGATAACAAAAAACTGGATGCTTACTTTAAAAGTGATATTCCGTTGAAAGATCCGTATCGATTAAAACGCATAAGCGGAAAAAAATAATAGGATTAATTGAAAAAGCGGTTGAGTGTATCAATCGCTTTTTTTAAATTCGCCCCAATGCTATCCAAATATAAGTATCATATTTTATTGCATGTCATCATATTCATGTGGGGTTTTACGGGAATTCTCGGAAAACTCATTCATTTGGATGCGTATTACCTCGTTTGGCATCGCGTTTTAATTGCCCTAGTTGCGCTTGGTATTGCGCTTGCGTTCATGCGTAAATCTGTAAAACTTCCAAATTTCACCTCATTTTTAAAAATTGCCGGTGTTGGGCTTTTCGTTGTGTTGCATTGGATGACATTTTACAAATCCATTCAACTTTCAACGGCTTCTTTGGGAATTTTGTGTTTATCAACCGCTACTTTGCACGTTACTTGGCTAGAACCAATTATCATGAAACGCAAATTTTCGTGGATTGAGTTTTTATTGGGAACCTTGGTTATTTACGGAATCTACTTTGTATCAAGTGATTTTGATGCAAATGACAAAGAAGCGCTCATTTACGGACTTTTTTCTGCACTCTTTGCCGCACTTTTTTCAGTGTTCAATGCGAAACTAGCACAAGATACACCATCCTATCAAATCACCTTTTACGAAATGATTTCAGCTCTTGGATTTTTAAGTATCGTTTTGATTTTTCAGGGAACATTTACACAAGAATTGTTTCGCATGACGCTCAGCGATTTTGCGTGGTTATTATTCCTTGGAATCATGTGTACTTCCTTTGCTTTTCTGGCTACAATTGAAGTTGTGAAACGCCTTGGTGCATTTACTGTTTCATTAAGCATTAATTTGGAACCCGTTTATACCATATTGTTAGCCATTGCTATTTTGCATGAGGACAAAATGCTTAGTCATCACTTTTACATTGGTTCTTCGGTAATTGTTATTGTTGTGATCGCGAATGCAGTAATTAAATATTATCTCAAGTCAAAATCCAAAATGCTTACAGACCTTTCTTCTTAAGAAATAAATTCCACTGTTTCGTTTGTTGCTGATTCATCACGCGTGGCATTTTGTTTTGTGATCCCGCTTTTCCGATTGACGCAAGAAATTCATAAAATGTATTTACAGGAACCACTTTAAAAACAGGATCATTCAAACTGTATTTGCGCACCCCGGCATAATCATCATTGATGCGTTTTAATTCATCATCAATTACTGTTTTTATGCGCTCATCCGTAATTGATTCATTTGTTCCGATAAACCACATATGTCGCTGGTTGTCAGTGTCGGCATATAAACAAAATTCAGGAATTGGAATATGCTCTGTTTCGCTTGCATGCTGAACTGCGCAATTTAAGTTGTCTAAAGAAAGATGTTCTCCTACCAAACTCATGAATTGTTTGATGCGTCCCACAATTTTCACCTCGCGTTCTTCCACATTGACAAAACGCACCAAATCTCCAATCATATAACGCCAAAGACCCGCATTGGTTGATATCACCATGGCATAATCGACACCTTCTGTAACTTGGCTAAGCGTAAAGGCTTCGAATTTATCTTTTACCGTTCCCTTTTCATCGAAGAAATCAGAATTAAAAGGAACAAATTCGTAAAAAATGCCACTGTTTAACAACAATTGCATTCCTTCTCTTTCGGGAGATGTTTGGTATGCAAAATAACCTTCACTTGCCAAATAAGTATCTAAAAGATGTACCTTTTTTCCAATTACCTTCTCCAAGCGTGGAATGTAGGGTTGCATGAAAACACCACCGTGCACATACACCTGAAAGTTTGGCCAAATGTCATGAATTGAATTTAACTTATATCGTTCAATGATGCGTTCCATTAGCATTAAACACCAACTCGGCACGCCAGCTACAATGCCAATGTTCCAATCTGGTGCTTTTTCAACCATTTGTTCCATTTTCTTATTCCAATCTTTTATTTTGGCAATTTTATTACCTGGTTTGGTAAATGGATTCACAACAAAAGATGTGTATTTCTTAAGAATTCCACTTAAATCACCTTCTATATGCGTTTCTTTTTTCGTCAATTTCGCACTACCTCCAACAGCTAAAATACTTGCTGAAAAAAAGGTGTCAGGCAAATCCAATTCATGCAAGGTTGAAATCTGACGCATGGACGTTTTTTGGAATGAACGAATCATTTCATCTGTTACAGGAATCCGCTTACTTGGTGATCCCGTGGTGCCCGAAGAAAGTGCATAATGTTTTATTCGACCAGGCCATGTATGGTCCTTTACACCAGCAATAGATTCTTTTAACCAAATTTGATAAAACTCCTCGTAATCTGTAATTGGAACAACTTTTTGGTAAGCCTCTGCGACATCGTCTTGATTGATTATCTCAGGAAAATTATAGCGCTGTCCGAAAGCAGTTGATTTCGCTTTATCAACTATTTTCTCCAGTGTTTTTAATTGATTTGCGTATTCTTTTCCCTTGTTGAAATTGCGTTTGTACGAGATTTCAGTGGTTTTTTTTAATAATTTTCCAATTATAGGCATTGTCAAGACTTTGCTACAAAGTTACGTTTTTCATTAGTACAATAACACCCTTCAAAAACATGGAGGGACATAATTTTTATCAATCCTTGGATTCATTAAAAAAACTAACCGCTTCATTATCAAATAAAAATTCCCTTAAAAAAGAAATTACGAAATGAATTCAAAAAAAATCTTTATTATTACATTTGCAAAAGGAACTTAAATACCAGAAACATCCTCTCTATGAACAGAAAAAACTTTATTGTACCCCACGATTTCACGCCAGTTGCGGATATCGCGTTGGAACACGCTATTGCTACTGCAAAACCATTGAATGCTCAAGTGTTTGTTTTACACGTAGTTTCAAAAGAAAAAAGCATCAAAGAAGCGGAAGAAAAATTAACGACTATTCTTGCTAATTACAGTAATTCAGGAGTAGAATTAGTACCTTCTGTAAGAATGGGAAGCATTTTCGAAGATATTGGTGAATTTGCTGCTGAACATCATGCCGAGTTAATTTTCATGGGAACGCACGGCGCACACGGATGGCAGCACATTACAGGTAGTCATGCTTTAAAAGTAATTACAAGTTCAAGTGTTCCATTCATTATCGTTCAAGAAAAAGGAATTAAAGAAACTGGATACGACGATATCGTTGTGCCAATGGATTTACATAAAGAGACAAAGCAAAAATTGGCGATTGTTGCAAATTTAGCTACCTACTTTAAATCACGTGTGCATGTAATTACTCCAGATGAAACAGATGAGTTTTTGCGTCACCAAGTTCAAGCGAATATTCAATTTGCGAAAAAATTCTTCTCTGATCGTGGAATTGAAGTTACTGCAACATTAGCTCCATCAAGTGGATTTGACAAAGAAGTTGTGAAACATGCTGTGAACATCGATGCGGATTTAATTGCAATCATGAATTTGAACAGAAGTAACTTCTTAGGAACAATTACTGCGAATTACGAGCAATATATCATCACTAATGATGCGAAAATTCCTGCATTGGTTGTTAATCCTGTTGACTTAAATCCATACGGACAAAGTATTTTATTTAGTTAATAAAAAATAAACAAAAGAAAACCCAGCTCTTCAGAGATGCTGGGTTTTTTTATGGATTGTATTTCAGAATTTTAATCTTTGTAATCGTCTTTCTCTAAACGCAATTTAATCTCTTCAAGGTTCTTTAACTTCTTCTCTTTACGCGTACGAATAGCAGTTTCTGTAAAGTATCTATGTGCGGTTAAAAAGCTGACTTGTAACTCATCCCATTTGCGATCTGAATCAATCTTTCCATGTTCACGCAATTCTCTTCTTAGACGGTCTGCTATTTCATGAAAATCATCTCGACCTAAGTAATCT
Organism: Bacteroidota bacterium; assembly: GCA_039804825.1. GTDB lineage: Bacteria > Bacteroidota > Bacteroidia > Flavobacteriales_D > Crocinitomicaceae > M0103. Next base: position 4,236 of record JBDLVK010000110.1, on the reverse strand, counting down.
AAATCAGCATCACAAATAATTTCTTCCAAGTTGTTTTTTGGTTGATGTGGTATTTGCGTGACATAAATCAATTCTTTAATTTTTTCGATGTGCTGCTCTGTGTAACCATATTTTGGCAAAATCTCCTCTGCTAAACGCGCACCGATTGGTTCATTTTTTTCATATTGTTCAACAAATCCCGCATCATGATATGTCGCTGCGGATTTCAACAAAAACAATCCTTCATCCGTTACACCTTCCATTAATGCTAAACGCTCAACAGCTTTTACAACGTCTTTTGTATGCTCGATACTGTGATAATGTAATTTATCAGATAATCCTTTTTCCAGTACTTTTATGATGTGGCGTTCTGCCTTGTAATAATTGATGGAACTGTAATGGTGTAAGTTGACAATTTGGTGGAAACGATCATTTGGATAAACACCTTCTCCATCAACAGATAATTCAGGTTTAATACGCTCAACGGTATACATGTCTAACAAGCCACGACTTTTCGTTTGGGCTTTTCCTCTAAACACACATTCAAAATAAGGTTCAATGTGTTTAAACGTACTTCCAGTGATTGTAACTTTACCAGGTTCGCCCAACATTTCCATGCGCTGTGCATGATTGACCGTTGCGCCCCAAACATCAAACGCTAATCGTTCGCTTCCAATTACACCTGCTGTAACTTCACCAGTATTGATACCTAAACGTAATTCCCAATAATCAGTATGGTTAATGATTGCCTCATTTTTGTGTTTACGCATGTAATCTTGAATCTGCAAAGCAGCAATACATGTATCAATTGGATTGGTATTATTGCGGACAGGCACACCTCCAGCACACATGTAAGCATCACCAATCGTTTTAATTTTTTCGAGGTTGTTGTTTACAATTATCTCGTCAAATTTTCTAAAATACACATCGAGTTTGCTAACCAATTCAGTTGGACTCATGTGTTCAGCGATTTTTGTAAAACCAACAAAGTCGGTAAAAAGAACCGAAACAGTTTTGTAAGCACGTGCACTAGCCGTTCCCGTTTTTTTCAATTCTTCCGCGGTAGATTCAGGCATTACATTTCGCAGTAATTTCTCCGTTTTATCTTTTTCAATTTGCAATAAACGTTGTTGTTCAACAACCTTGTTTTTTTCTTCTTCTAATAATTTTCGTTGATTTTCAATCTTCACATTTTGTGCACGAATTTCACGTGTTCGTTCTGTGATCTTCATCTCTAGGCGTACTTGTTCTCTGCGGCCTGATTCAATTTTTGAACGGATAAAAATGCGAACTGCAATTGCCAAAACAACTGCAACAATCAACCAGAACCACCAAGTTCCCCAGAAAGGAGATTTGATATGAATATCTAATACAGCAGGTGTTTTTCCCCAAGGTCCATCGCCAATTCTCGCATAGATTTTTAAGGTATAATGACCTGGTGACAATGCATTAAAATGTATTTCATTGCTGTTTCCGATTAAAATTTCACCTTCATCTGATCCTTCTAATATATATTTATAATTCAATAATTCAGGGTTGCTCAAATCGGAAGGCTGAAACCTTACGGTAAAACTTCGCTGGCGATAACTTAAAGTGATATTGTCTGTTTCAGAAATTGGTCGAACAAACGGAGAACCAGATTCATTCGGATGTAGCCAACCTTTATCAAACTTAAACTTTGTGATTTTAACACTTACATCCGTTTTATTTAATCCCATTTTACGTGGATTAAAGAAGTTGTAACCATATATTCCTCCAAAGAACAATTCACCCGTATGTGAAAACATGTAAGCTCCAAGATTAAACTCGTTACTCATTAATCCATCTGTTTCGGTGTAATTGGTCACTAACTTCGTTGTTGGATTAAAACAACAAATTCCTTTGTTGGTACTCATCCATAAGTTTTTGTTCTGATCTTGAATTACACAATAAACAACGTTGTTAGGAAGTCCATCTTTTTTGGTGTAAACTTTAACTTTTTTCGTTGCTTCATTCCAATACATCAATCCTGAACCTAAAGTTCCAAACCAAAATTCGTGTTTGCTGGTTTGTAAAATTGAGGTGATATAATCTTTCGAATTTTTTAATAAAATTGAATTGTATTTATAAGGAATGATACTCAAGGCACCATTTTTATCGACAAGCTGATTAATTTCACCTGTGCTCGTCGCGAACCAAATTCGATCGTATTTGTCCTTGTACACATTTCGGCAAATTCCTGCCGTTATTGTTGTTGCGGGTAGTTTAAAACTGTGTTCAAAGGCTTGTGCTTTTTTGGCTTTTAAATCAACTAAAACTGCCCCAGCCTTCGTTCCCAAGAAGTATTTTTCATCCTTCCAATGCACCATTGAATAGATACGCACATGTTTGATTGCATCTTCTTCACTCAGAAAATTAATGCGTTTAAATTTATATTGATTTTTTCCTGTGATTATTAAATCAAACAAGCCGTCGACGCAACCAACTAAAACATGATTCTCAGAAATAACAATCATTGATAATACTGCCGTTTCAGCACTTTCTCCTGTTATTGATTGAGAATTATCACGGTAAAACTGTTCGAATTTTCCAGTTTTTCTATTGAACCGTGAAATACCAAGATCTGTTCCAACAAAGACATAATTTGCCTTTTGATCCTCGGCAAATGACCACACATTCGAGGAAGGAATACCTTTTTCAAGATTTCCACTCGGTCCAACGCCTAAAAACCCTTGATTGTGCGGGTTGAAACTTGCTAAACCACGATCTGTTCCCACCCAAAAAGTTCCTGATTCATCGACAAACAAGGAATTGATGTCATTAAACAAAAGGGCATTTTTCTGAAAGATATCTTGCGTGCTGTTAAAGATTGTTCCGCTGTTCGTAATCGTGAACAAGCCTTTGTTGGTGGAACCCAAAAACCAGGTGTTATTATCAGATAAATAAATATCAGAAATTCCCATGTAGCCAAATTCCTTATCCAAATTCGGAAATTTCGGTTGTGTTTTATTTAGGTTTAAATCATATTCAAAAACACCTTGATTTGTTCCAAAAAGCACACTGTAATGCGACATTTGAACGATTCGTTGAATAATAACCGGGTTTTCGTTTTTACTTTTAATTTCAATTTTTGACGCCGATGTGCGCGACTCATTCACCAAAAACAAACCTTGATCTTCCGTATTTACAAATATCCTTCCTTCATTTGTGCAAAAAACGGATTGAATTTTCTTCGATGGAATTAAAGCCGAATTATCTTTAAATTTTTCTGTTGTGCGATTAAAACTAATCAAGCCTTTAGCACTTGTTCCTATCCACAAAGTTTCGGATTGATCCAAAGTGATACTCTCTATTTGTAAGGCTGTCTTTTGATCTTGCGAATACGTTTTAAATGTTTCGGTACTCGGATTAAAAAGGGTTAAACCATTTGTTGTACCAAACCACAGTTTTCCGTCTTTGGTTTTTACTGAACATTTGATGTATTCACTTTCCAGGCCTTTAGTGTCGTCGGATGTAAAAATTTCAAATGTTCGGCCATCAAAACGATTCAGTCCGTCTTGGGTACCAATCCACAATGCGTGATTGTTGTCCTGAATAATGCTTGTAACAGAACTTTGGGAAAGTCCATCATTAATTGAATAGTTTTGAAAGCGGTAAGCTGTTTGACTAAAAATAGTCAACACACAAAGTGACAGCAAACCACTTAAAACTAGTTTCATGATCGTAGTATTTTAGATGATTGAGATGTTTACATTGCTGCTGTACCTCCATTCGCTGGAGCTGCCGCAATAGCTGAATTTTCAAGGTCGCGGTCGAACATGTACATTCCACCTTTATCGCCACCAATTAATTTCAGTTTATCCAACACTGTGCGTGCTAATGCTTCTTCTTCCAATTGCTCAGAAACGTACCATTGAATAAAATTATGTGTTGTATAATCTTTTTCCTGTAAACAAATATCCACCAAATTGTTGATGCTTTCAGTAACCATAATTTCATGATTCAATAACAATTCAAACACATTTGTCAAATCGTTGAATTCTTTTGGTGGAATAGCAATTGCAGGAATAACAGCTTTACCTCCACGCTCATTCACGAATTTCACCAATTTCAACATGTGAAAACGCTCCTCATCTGAATGCTGGTACATGAACTTCGCTGTTCCATTCATTCCATTGTTTTCAGCCCAAGAGGCCATTGCTAAATAAAATTGAGAAGAAGATGCTTCTTTTTCGATTTGATCATTCAATGCTTGTTCAACGCGTGTATTCATAATTA